>JAABRT010000085.1:0-12087 GCA_011390805.1 Gemmatimonas sp.
GCCGTACTTTGTGGACAGTTCTCACCGAACTGGAGATTCACGCCACAGGCACGCGCTTGCTCGGCCATCGCGCGATCGAGCGAGCCGGGTACATCGCCACGTTTTACCAGGTAGAAGGCCGGCCTGTTAAAACGCATGAAGTCGTCCCGTGAACCGCTGGACTGAATCCCCTGCTTGAATGGCGCCGCGTCAAACGCGGTCTCAACACCAGCATTCCGGATTTCCTGCAGCACGTCGGTTGGCGACGACCAGTTCTCCAACCCCTGCAGATCTCCGCCAAAGCGTGCCCCGCATGTGGAACGCCGTTCAAACAGCTCAACGCGGCGGCCGGAACGGGCGAGTGTGATGGCGGCGGCGAGTCCCGACGGACCAGCGCCGGCAATGCGAATAGGACGATCCTGCGGGTGCTCAGCTCTCATGCGAGGGAAGTTCACGCACGGCACGGAGGCTGTCCAGACGCGACGGGCGTTGTCACACGTGCGGCGATTCCGCGATCGCTCGGCACGCCATGCATTGGCCTTTTTCACGGTGCCGCCATGCCGTCTGCAGGAGCCGTGCGGGAGGCGTGCAGGAGGCGTCAACGGGTGTGCGGGAGAGGCACAACTGAGCGATTGACTGGCCCTGACTGGCCATTGGGGCTACATTGCCCTTGCCCTCAGGACCCGCGGGAACGACTTTCAATAGCTGTGCGTATATCTTGGAGGGACGGGCGAAGAGTGGCTTTGGTCACATCTTTTCGCGCCCCGCCGTACAACGATTCTCTCGCGCGTTTTTCGTTTCACATCTCAATCCGGACAGGTTTTATGATGCATCGCACTCTTGGAGCGTTTGCTCTTGTCGCACTGGCCGCCTGCGGTGGCGCGCCGGCAGACGACACGGCTGCAACCACGATGGAAGACAGCACCACGATGGCCATGGAAGCCCCTGCGGCTCCCGCTGGTGACATCGTTGAGACGGCCGCTGCGGCCGGCTCGTTCAACACGCTCGCGGCCGCTCTGACGGCCGCCGATCTGGTCGAGACGCTCAAGGGCGCTGGCCCGTTCACCGTGTTGGCCCCGACGGACGAAGCGTTCGCCAAGATCCCGGAAGCTGATCTTCAGGCCCTGCTCGCCAACAAGGAAGAGCTGACCAAGGTGTTGATGTACCATGTGATCGCCGGTAACGTGCCTGCTTCGCAGGTCACCACGATGACGGAAGCGACCACGCTCGAAGGCCGCGCCGTTACGATCTCGGTGCAGGACGGCAAGGTTGTGCTCAATGGCAACAGCAACGTGACCGCGACGGACGTGGCCGCGACCAATGGCGTGATCCACGTGATCGACGCCGTGCTCATGCCGCCCGCCATGTAATGGTGTTCCGCCGCATGCTGCATGTGGCGGAAATCGCAGTTTGAGCGGCAGCAGTTTCGCCAGCTCGCAAAAAGCCCGCTGCTTCGATGTTCTGAAGCAGCGGGCTTTTTATTGTGCCGGCTCGTTACGGCTCATTCCCACTCAATCGTGGCCGGCGGCTTTGAACTCACGTCGTACACCACGCGATTTACCCCGTCTACCTCATTGATAATGCGGTTACTGATGCGCGCCAGCACTTCATGAGGAAATGAAAACCAGTCAGCGGTCATGCCATCGGTACTGCTGACCGCGCGCAGGGCAATCACATGCTCGTACGTGCGACCGTCACCCATTACGCCCACCGAGCGCACGGGCATGAACACTGCGAACGCCTGCCAGATGTCGTTGTACAGACCGGCCGCACGGATCTCTTCGAGATAGATCGCATCGGCGCGACGCAGAATATCGAGCGCGTATTCACTCACCGCGCCGAGCACACGAATACCAAGCCCGGGCCCCGGGAACGGATGGCGTCCTACCATCTCCTCCGGCAAACCAAGCTCGCGTCCCACGTTGCGCACTTCATCCTTGAACAGCTCGCGCAGCGGCTCAATGAGCGCAAACTTCATGTCGGGCTTGAGCCCGCCCACATTGTGATGCGTCTTGATCACGGCCGACGGTCCACCGGTGGCGCTGACCGATTCAATCACATCGGGATACAGCGTGCCCTGCACCAGAAACGACGCATCCTTTCCGGCCTCGGCCGCGGCGTCTTCAAACACGTCAATAAACGTGTGCCCGATGATTGTGCGCTTCTTCTCCGGTTCATCAACACCAGCCAGCGCCGAAAGAAAGCGCTGCTCGGCACGCACCGTTACCAGGTTGATTCCCATGTGCGCCTTGAACGTACGCTCTACCTGCTCGCGTTCGTGCAGGCGCAGCAAACCGTTATCAACAAAAATGCATGTGAGCTGATCGCCAATCGCCTTGTGCACAAGCGCGGCAGCCACCGATGAATCAACGCCGCCCGACAAGCCGCAGATCACGTGCTTGTCTCCAACCACCTGCCTTATGCGCTCCACTTCCATGTCAATGAAATGGCCGGGTGTCCAATCCGGTTTGCACTGACACACGCGAAAGAGGAAGTTCTCAATGATTTCCGCACCGCGCGTTGTATGCGCCACTTCCGCGTGAAACTGAATGGCGTGAACCGGCCGCGTTTCATGCCGGAAGCCGGCCAACACGTCGCCGCTGCGTGCGGTCGCGTAGTAGCCCTGCGGCACATCTTCCACATGATCGCCGTGACTCATCCACACGTTGGTGGCTTCACGCTTCGCGAAGCCGCTGAACAAGGCTTCGTTGTCGATGATCGTGATCTCCGAACGCCCGTACTCACGACGTCCACCAGCCGATACACGCGCGCCTTCCATCTTGGCAATGAGTTGCATGCCGTAACACACGCCGAGCACTGGGGCGATCTCCAACACATGCGGATCAATGGTTGGCGACTCCGGATCGTTGACCGAGTTGGGGCCACCGGAAAGCACAATGCCATCAGGGCGCCAATCGCGCACCCAATCGGCCGTCACTTTTGACGCAGGGTGAATCTCCGAGTACACACGCGCCTCGCGGACGCGCCGCGCGATGAGCTGTGTGAACTGCGAACCAAAGTCGAGAATGAGGATTCGGCTGGCCATCAGAACTTCCACTCAGGTCCGGTAAGCTTGAGGAACTCCACTGCTTTGGTGGAGAGATCGAGAATGGCAGCCGATGGTTCGCCATTCACCCAACCGCACGCTTCACCCGGATTCACGATCACCGTGTCACCGCGCATTTTCATTTCAGCTACGTGCGTGAAGCCGTGCACCACCACTTGATGCTGCGCAATGGAGCGTTCGTGCACGTCATTAAGATCGTGAACCACAAGAATCTGCTGTCCCCCAAACTCAAAGCTGTGGGGTGACTCATACAACTCCGCTCCCAGCGCGGTCTGCGCGGCAGCACGCAAACCCTCGGGATCACCGTCGTTCCGGCCAAACACGCCGAGCAGGGGCACCTGCAGATCCTGCATGCCACGCAGCGTAAACGGAGCGCACCAATCGCCGGCGTGAATGATCACCGACACGCCTTCTTCGATCATGCGTTCCACCAGTGCACGCACCGCGGGTACGCGGTCGTGACTGTCAGAGAGTAGTCCAAGCTTCACTCAGCATTCCTCCATCGGAGGTGCGCGCGTTCCAGTCGCACCAGGTCTTCAAGGCGCTCCCGCTCGGTGGCGAGCGCGAAGCGGTCCCCGTCTACGATCACTTCCGCAGGCCTGGGGCGCGAGTTGTAGTTGGACGCCATAACAAAACCGTACGCACCAGCGGTCTGCACTGCCAACAGATCGCCGGGCTGCACATCGGGCATCACGCGCTGCAGTGCGAGGAAGTCGCCCGACTCACAGACAGGTCCCACTACGTCGGCCGTGACCTGTGTATCGACCGTGTCGACGGCGTCAATGCGATGATACGCCTGATAGTGCGAAGGACGCACCAGATCATTCATGCCGGCGTCAGTGATGATGTACTCCTTGCCGCCACTGCGCTTGCGATAGAGCACGCGGGTGAGCAGCACACCGGATTCGGCCACGAGGAAGCGGCCCGGCTCCACCACCAACGACAGCCCGAGTCCACGCACCGCTTCGGCCACTCCAGCCGCAAACCGGTCAACATCGGCCGGCGCCTCATCGTCGTACGTCACGGCCAGACCACCACCGATATCCAGCCACTGCAGCGTGGTGACACCTGCCGCACGCAGTGATGCGATCAACGGTTTGATGCGTGCCAGCGCCTGCTCATACGGTGCCCACGTGGAAATCTGCGAGCCGATGTGCATATCGAGTCCCACCAGCTTCACATGCGGTAACTCGTGTGCGAGCATGGCCACATGCATGGCGTCGTCGTAGGGAATACCGAACTTGTGTCCCTTTTCGCCGGTGCGGATGTATTCGTGCGGGCTTTCCACGGTGACTTCGGGATTCACACGCAGCGTGACCGGTGCAACCAGCTCCATGCTCGCCGCCACATCGTTGAGCAGTCGCAGCTCGCCTTCCGACTCCACGTTGATAAACAGCACCATGGAGTTGAGCGCCTGCGAGAGCTCGTCGGCGGTTTTGCCCACACCGCTGAACACCACGTCGGCGCCCCCGAAACCAGCCTCCCGCGTGCGATACAGCTCGCCGGCGGAGACGATATCAACGCCTGCCCCCAGTTCCTGCAGTGTGCGCAACACGGCCAGATTGGAGTTGGCTTTCACACTGAAGTGAATGCGATGCGCTACATCGGGCAACGCGGACATGAGCGCCGATTCCAGGCGCCGGTATTGCTCACGAATACGCGCGGCGCTGTACACGTAGGTTGGTGTGCCGATGTCGCGTGCAATGCGCGAGAGCGACACGCCGTCCGCGTACAGCCTGCCGCCAACCCGTGCAAACCCCGGGACTAATACGCTTTGGCCCATAACACTTCGTGGGTTGCGGGACGACCTGTCACGATGCACGTGGTGGGTGCTTCAGGGGAGCGGAACTCCGCATCGGGAATCACGCGAATCGTCGCCTTGGTTTCGGCTTTCACCTGCGCTTCGATCGCCGGATCACCACACCAGCCGGCGTACACGAACGCACCGTCGCCTTCCATGACCTGCTTGAACTGATCGTACGAAATGCGTTCGCGGATGGAGTTCGCTTCCATGCGCGCACGTGCACTGGCCAGCATGTCGCGCTGCATGGCCTCCAGCCGCGCCGGCAGCTCGGTGGCCAGATCATCCATTGATACGCTGGTCTTCTCACGCGTATCACGACGCACCAGCATGCATGAGTTGGACGCCAGGTCGCGCGGACCGATTTCCAGTCGCAGCGGGATGCCGCGCAACTCCCAGTGGTAGTACTTCGCGCCGGGCTTGATGCCCACCCGATCGTCTACGTGCATGCGAATGCGCTCATGCTCAAGCTTCTTGAAACTGCCCAGCGCTTCGGCGATCGCGCGCGCCTTCTCGACCGTCGCGGTACGTTCTTCATCGGTCTTCCAGATGGGTACAATCACCACCTGCACCGGTGCCAATCGCGGCGGCAAACGCAAACCATTGTCGTCGCCGTGTGTCATGACCATGCCGCCCACCATGCGCGTGGACACACCCCAGCTGGTGTTGTAGGCAAAGGCCTGCTCGCCGGTTTCCGTCTGGAACGACAGATCAAACGCCTTGGCGAAGTTCTGCCCCAGATTGTGCGACGTGCCCGCCTGCAGCGCCTTGTTGTCCTGCATCATGGCTTCGCACGAATACGTGCGCAGCGCGCCGGCAAATTTTTCGGCGTCGGTTTTCTGGCCGGTAATCACGGGCATGGCAATGAAATCTTCCATGAACGTGCGGTACACACCCAGCATGCGACGCGCTTCTTCTTCGGCTTCGTCGGCGGTGGCGTGTGCCGTATGCCCTTCCTGCCACAGGAACTCCATCGTGCGCAGAAACAAACGCGTGCGCATTTCCCAGCGCACCACATTGGCCCACTGGTTGTAGAGCAACGGCAAATCGCGGTAGCTCTGCACCCACTTGGCAAACATCGAATAAATGATGGTTTCCGACGTCGGACGAACCACCAACCGCTCTTCAAGCTGTTTGCCGCCTCCGTGCGTCACCACTGCGCACTCGGGTGCGAAGCCTTCCACGTGCTCCGCTTCCTTGCTCATGAAGCTTTCAGGAATGAACAGCGGGAAGTACGCGTTCACGTGGCCCGTGGCTTTGAACATGTCGTCAAGCGCACGCTGCATGCGCTCCCACACACCGTAGCCCAGCGGACGAATCACCATGCATCCGCGCACCGGCGAATAGTCAGCCAGTTCAGCGCGCAGCACCAGTTCGTTGTACCAGGCGCTGAAATCATCAGCGCGGGTGGTCAGTTTTTTATCGTCGGCCATAACAAGCGATACGGAATCGGGGAAACGGCCGCACTAACGGCCGAGATGTTGAAACAGCGGTGACAAATCGGTGTGTGGCACAGAGGTCGGCGACCAATCACTGGTATCAAGCACGGTACGATCGGCGGGCAATGGCGCGTCGCCTGCAAGCGGCAGCACCTCGGCCTGTCCCGCCTCGCGAAACACCAGTGCGACCCGGGCACCGGCTTTCTGCGCGTCCTTGATGCTCGCCGTGGTCTTGCGACCGTGCAGCTTGTCCGCGTTGAGCGCGTACTCCACGCTCACATCGGCCGCGCGCAGCGACGATGCGACGCGCAGAATATCGGCCACCGGCGTGTGCTCCGACGCAACCAGCCACACATCGGCAGCGGGTGTTCCTACCGCGGACAGCTTACCGCGAGCCGCCAGGAGCTCGCCCAGCACCACGTCGCCCATACCAAAACCCAGTGCCGGCAGATCTACTCCGCCCAGCGACTGCAGCAGATTGTCGTAACGCCCACCACCACAGATTGCGCGGAACTCGCCCTGCGCATCAAACAGCTCAAACACAATGCCGGTGTAGTACGCGAGACCACGAACGATCGTCAGATCAAGCCGAAGAAACTCACCCACACCCAGCGCCGTGAGATGCTGAGCGTACTGGGCGAAACGATCGAGGTGCACCACCACATCAGGTGACCCGCCAAAACGTTCACGCAATGCGTCAACCGTATCGAAGGCGCCGAAGCCCAGCACCGCATCGGCCGCCTGCGCACTCAGTCCTGCCGTTGCAAGCTTCTCTGCCGAAATCTCACGCGGCTGCCGTTCAAGCTTGTCGAGCACGGCGTATACCGCGGGCCAGGCATCGGCGTCGATTTCAAGTGACGCCAGCAGCGCGTTCAGCAGACGACGGTCTGATACGCGCGCATAGAAGTCGCTGCGATCAAGTCCAAACGCGCGACAGATTTCAATGGCAATCGACAGCAGCTCGGCGTCGGCCAGCACGTCCGACTCACCAACGATGTCCACGTTGAGCTGGAAATGTTCGCGCAGCCGTCCCTTTTGCTGACGTTCGTAGCGGAAGAGCTGCGGCACGGCAAACCATCGCACCGGCTTGCGCAGCGCCTGCGCACGAGAAGCCACCATGCGGGCAAACGTGGGCGTCATCTCGGGACGCATGGCCACGGAGCGTCCGCCTTTGTCGTCAAAGGCGTACAACTGGCCAACGATCTCGTCTCCGCTCTTCTGCGTGTAGAGTTCAAGTGGCTCAAGGGGCGGCCCGTCATACTCCATGAACGCATAACGCCGCACAATGCGGCGCCAGGTATCAAGAATGTGGGCGCGAATCGCGAACTCGGCCGGATAAAAGTCGCGGAACCCGGGAAGGGCTTTAGGAGACATCCACGCAAGCTATTAAGCGAGAGGATCCACCGGCAAGCGCTCCATCACATCGCCCACCGTGTGGAATGACCCTGTGGCCAGCACTGTGGCGGCTTCGCCGAGCGCAAAGGTGATGGCCCGGTCGAAATCGCGCTCCAGATGTACCGGTTTCCCGGTGAGACGCGCTTCTTCCGCCGCCTCGTGCGCGTTCCATCGACGGCTGTTTGGTGCCGTGGGAGAATCGCTGATCACGAAGCCGTCCACCGACGGCGCCAGGGCATGCAGGATACCGCGCCAGTCCTTGTCCTTGAGCACGGTCACCAGCGCCCACAGCGGACGGGGCACCGGCGTGAAGGCCAGCGTCTCGCCAATGGTGCGGGCGCCGTCGGGATTGTGCGCGACATCAAATATCCAGGGGCCCACGCGTTGGAATCGTCCGGCCAGGCGAATGCGGGGCAAGACATCATCAACCGCGTCGAGGGCAGCGCTGTACGGCTCTCCAGCGGCCTTGAGCATGGCCAGTGCGGTTCCGGTATTGCCGGCCTGAAAAGCGCCCACAAGCCCTGTGTGTACCGTGCGGGGCGACGACCAGATGCCGTCGGCTGCGAAGCGTGTGCCGTCGGCCGATACCTGCACCTCGCGAACCCGCCATTCACGCCCGATACGAAGGGCTGGCTGGCTGCCGACAATACGCGCGGCGCGATCGAGCACATCGGCAACATCACCGCTGGCCTCGCCAATCACGGCCGGAACACCAACCTTGAAAATGCCCGCCTTTTCGGCCGCCACCTCGCCCAGTGAATGGCCGAGATACTCCAGATGGTCATACCCGATGGACGTCACACCCGTGCTTACCGGCTGTACGACATTGGTCGCATCCAGGCGCCCGCCCAGCCCCACCTCAATCACGGCGACCTCGGCGCCGGCTCTGGCAAACCAGTCAAACGCCATTGCCGTGGTGACTTCAAAAAACGTGGCGCCGAGCTTGTCCACCAACGGGGCGTGCTGGTCGAGCCAACGCACGATTTCCTCGGGCGGCATCGGCTCGCCGTCTACCACAATGCGCTCGCGGAAGTCTACCAGATGCGGCGATGTGTAACGCGCCGTGCGCAATCCCTGATGCCGCAGCAGCGCGTCAAGTGTGGCTACGGTGCTGCCCTTTCCGTTCGTTCCGGCCACGTGAAAAACCGGGTACGCACGATGCGGATTGCCGATCGCCTGCAGAAACGCAGAGACGCGCTCGAGCCCGAGACGCCACACGCCTGTGGTGCGCGCGAAAAGTGCACCCAAGGCTCGCTGGTAGTCGTCTGATGCGCCCCGCGGTGCAACGGTGCCGCGCGGAGACGGCGACAGCGGATGATCGGTCAGGCTTCGTCGTAGCCGGCGCCGGCCGGCCGTCCCGTCATGTGACGCATGAGCTGCGACAGCGTGGCGCGCAGATTCTTGCGATGCACCACGCGATCTACCATGCCATGGTCGAGCAGGAACTCGGCGGTCTGGAATCCTTCGGGCAGATCCTGACCAAGCGTTTGTTTGATGACACGCGGACCGGCAAAGCCGATCACCGCTCCCGGCTCCGCGAGGATTGCGTCACCGAGCATCGCGAAGCTCGCGCTCACGCCACCCGTGGTGGGATTGGTGAGCACACTGATGTACGGAATGCGACGCTCGGCCAGCTGCGACAGTACCGCCGACGCTTTGGCCATTTGCATGAGAGACAGTACGCCTTCCTGCATGCGAGCGCCGCCCGACGCCGACATGATCACCAACGGATGCTTGCGCTCCATGCAGCGCTGTCCGAGTCGCGCGATTTTTTCGCCCACCACGCTGCCCATCGATCCGCCCATGAAGGCGAAATCCATGATCCCCAATCCAACGGGCATGGACTCCAGCGTGCCGGCCACCGTAAGAATGGCATCGCCGTCACCAGCGTTGTTGAGCGCGCGCTTGAGACGGGCCGGGTAATCAGGAAACCCCAGCGGGTCGACGGAGCGCAGTTCCATGCCCACTTCCACCTGCGAGTTCTCATCGAGCAACAGCGCCGCGTAATCGTGCGCGCGCATGCGACGATGAAAATCACATTCCGGACACACGTTACTGTTGCGCAAAAACTTGTCGCGGATATCCGTGTGCCCACACGCCTCGCACTTCTCCCACGTATCGCGGGGAATCTCGAGTCGCTCGCGCGGCGGCTGCCGCGGCTTCTTTTCTTTTCGGAACCAGGCCATAGGTGGGGTAAGATCGATAACTGTCGCCGCTATGGCTAGTGCCAACCTCTACTGTTCTCTACAGTCCGAGTCCGTCGGCCTGTCCGCGCCCCTCGGCTGAGATGCGTAAAAGGATAGCCACCGACAGCCAACTCATAAGCAGGAAGGAGCCGCCGTTGCTGAAAAACGGCAGCGGAATGCCCGTGATGGGCATGAGGTTAATGGTCATCCCCACGTTGATGACAACGTGAACAAACCAGCCGGCGGCCAATCCGATGGCCACGAAGCTGCCGAATGGTTCGCTGCCGCGCTGCGCCACGCGCGTGCATCGGAAGAACAGCGCGAGGAACAACGCCAGCGCGACACTCACGCCAATGAATCCCAACTCCTCGCCCACCACCGCAAAAATGAAGTCGGTGTAATGCTCCGGTACAAATCCCAAACGTTTTTGCGTGCCGAGCCCGAAGCCCTTGCCGGTAATGCCACCGGAGCCAATGGCGAACTGCGACTGTGTCACCTGATACGCGGCCTCCCGCGTATCGGCGCTGGAATCGAGGAATACGAGCAGGCGTTTTTGTCGATACTCCGGCTGCATGTCCCACACAATTGGGGCAATCACGCCCACGGCGACATTGGCCACGACAAGCAGCACGCCCTCAACCAGCGTAGGGCGGTACCAGAACACCAGCGCGAGCAGAATCAGAAACCATGCGCCCCAGATGCCCGTGCTGAACGCAAGGATGAGACTGATGCCGGGGCTCGCCAGCATGAGCAGCAGCGGCCATGACACGCCCGCCCAGAACAGCATGGCAAAGCAGATCCCGATGAATACCAGACTGGTGCCCAGATCCTTCTGGCCAACGATGATCATGAAGGGCACCGCCACCACTAGCAGCGGTTGCCAGAGGGACAGCAACGATTTGGGCGAACCACGCATGTTGGCCAGTACTTTGGCCAGCATGAGCACCACGGCGATTTTCGCCAACTCCGAGGGTTGTCCGACTCGCTTGCCGGCAATGGTAAGCCACCCTCTGGTGCTTTCGGCTGTGCCTGCGCCCGAGCCGAAAAACAGCGTCACCAGCAACAGCACAACGGCCAGCGCGTAGACGGGCCACGCACCCCACTCAATCATTCGGACCGATGCCTTGAACACGACCCATGCAGCGACGAGTGAGAGACCAAGCCACACGAGTTGTCGCTGCCAGAGCGTCTGCACGAACGACACCGGCAAGTCGGTTTGACCGGATGAGTACACCATGGCCAGACCGAACGCCGACAATAACAACGCGATCACGAGCAGCGGATAGTCGATGCCGGTGTTCTTGCTCTGGCGATAGTTCACGTGCCGCGCGCTCGGATCATGTTTGAGCGTGGCAGCTTACTGGGCCGCTGACGTGGTGGACGCGTTGTACACGGACACCTTGAGATAATGCTCGATCACCTTCGTTGCGATTTTCGCGGCGTTGGTGCCGCTCTTTCCAAACTCGATGAACACCACCACAACAATCTCCGGATTGTTGTGCGGTGCAAAACCGGCAAACCAGGCGTGGTCAACCCCCGAGTTGTTTTGCGCCGTACCGGTTTTGCCGGCCACCACAATACCCTCAACAGCTGCGCTGCCGGCGGTTCCACGTCCCGAGACCACGTCGGTGAGCGCCACGCGCAACGCCGCCAACTGGTCAGGGCGCAGCGAGAAGAGCTGCTCGCGCTCGATCTCCGTTTCAATCAAGTGTGGAGGCGCGGCCCTACCGTCGGTCGCCAACGCAGTGTAAAAGCGTGCAACATTCAACGGGGTCTGGTAATTTTCACCCTGCCCGATGCTCAGGTTCAGGACCACCGCATTGGTCCAGTTCCGTGGACCAAACTCCTTGTTGTAATACTCGCGCACATCGGCCGTAGGAAACTTGGGCAGTGTTTCGTATGGCAGATCAATGCCGGTGCGCGAGCCAAAGCCCATGCGGATTCCGCCCGCTACGAGGTTTGACAGTCCGATTTTCAGCCCGAGCTGATAGAAGTACACATTACACGAGTTGGCGATCGCGCCGGCCAGCGTCTGGTTGCCATGTCCCGCCGGTTTCCAACAACGGAATGGACGATTGCCGAACATGTAGTAGCCATTGCACGGCTGTTCCATGCGCGAGTCGATTTCCACCAGCCCTTGCTCCATACCAATGATCGCCGTGACCAACTTGTATGTTGACGCCGGCGGATACGCGCCCTTGATCGCCTTGCTGTACATCG
>JAABRT010000085.1:12097-12536 GCA_011390805.1 Gemmatimonas sp.
CAGCTGGTCGTAATACGAGTTAGACACACCACCAGTGAACCGGTTGATGTCGTACGTGGGACCACTGTACATCGCCAGCACACCGCCCGTTTTGGGATCGAGCGCAATTACGGAGCCGAGCAGCGAGTCTCCATACGTTTCGTAAATGAAACGCTGCAGATCCATATCAATCGTACTGCGCAGTGGTGGCGGAGCCGACGGAGCGATGGCGGCGCGCACACCGTGTTCGCGCACCACACGCCCACGCGCGTCGACTTCGAGAAAGCGACGACCTTCTTCCCCCTTCAACCGCTCTTCGTATTCGCGCTCCAAACCGTCTTTGCCCACACTCTGTCCGGGCTTGTAACCTTCGAAGCGCTCCTGCAACAACTCCGGCCCGCTGATTTCGGCCGTCCACCCAATCATCGACGCAATCGCTTCGCCGTCGGGGTAATAACGC
>JAABRT010000086.1 GCA_011390805.1 Gemmatimonas sp.
AGGTGTTCGGCGGTTCAACAAATCAGGCCAATGTGTACCAGCTGGATGGTGTGATGGTGAATCAGCCGGGTACCGGCGGCTCGTTTCTGCTTCCCAACGTTGACTGGATTGAAGACTTCAAGGTGATCGGCCTGGGAGCGGGTGCCGAGTACGGCAACTTTCAGGGAGGACTGATCAACATTGTCACCAAGTCCGGCTCCAACACGTGGCAGGGACAGCTGCGCACGTTCGTGGAAAACCGCACACTGAACGCCAGCAATGTGAACGCGTTCGAGAATGGCTCGGAGCTCGACAATCGCCTCGAGGTAAACGGTGAGATCCGTGGTCCCATTATTCGTGACAAGCTGTATTTCTACCTGTCAGGTCAGGAAGCGAGCAGCGGCAACCGCGTGGTGGATTTTCGCGAGGCAGAAGCGGGGGATGTTCGCTGGCTGCCTACCCTGAGCACACGACGTGAGCAGAAGTATTACAGCAAGCTCACCTGGCAGGCATCTGACAATGCCATTGTGAACGCCTCGCTGGGGTTGGACAATGTGTTTCGTGAACGGGCCGGACTGTCGGCGTTCAATACAATCGACGCCACCGTGCGCGGCGAATCACCGAGTGTGTTTTATCAGGCCAACTGGCAGCAGACGATCAGCAGCAGCAAGTTCCTGGAGCTCAAGCTGTCGGGGTACAATGGGCGCGACAACGAATCGTCGTACAACGGAGTGAATGCTCCGGCTGTGCTGCTGCTCGATGCGCCCAACACGCCGCAGTTTGCCAACGCCATTTACACGCGGCGTAATCAGCCCTCGAGTCTTGGTGTGTCAGGCGTGTACGATACGTACTTCACGCAAGGCGGCACGCAACACAATGTGAAGGTGGGCGGCGAATACAACGTTGGTCTCTGGCGGGAGCGTCGTACGCGCAACGGTGACTACACGTGGTACACCGAAGCCGGCGAGGGCTTTGATCCGCTCAATCCCGCCAGCTGGCAGGAGATTCCGAGTCTGGGGGTGTACGCCACCACCGATACGGGAGGACGCATTGATCTCAATGCAGAAACGCAGAACGCCGCGTTTTTTGTGCAGGACTACGTGCGTGTGAACGATCACTTGTCGTTCAACGCCGGTCTGCGACTCGGCATCTGGCGCGGACTGATTACGCCGGGCAATGGTGCGCGCTTACGCACGCGCAAGTTTCAGGCGTTGAGCGATGCACAGCTCGCGCCCCGCATTGGGCTGACGTTCGATGTGCACGGTGACAAAGACATTGTCGCCAAAGCGCACTGGGGCCGTTTTCATCAGAATCTGTTTGCGCTGTTCTTTGATCGCGCACCCGGCGCCAACGTCTTTACCAACATCGAGTTCTGCGACTGGAACAACGTCGACAAAACGCTGCTGCCGGAGCTCGGGCGTCGGTACAGCGCCGCCGAGTTCGGTGAGTTGTTTACCTGCTTTCCCGGCAGCAATCTGTTTAACGAAGCCCGTGCAGTTGAGGATTACCGACAGCCGTACATGGATCAGATCACGCTCGGGATTGAAAAGTCGCTGGGGCGCGGACTCAAGGCTGAGCTGCTGTATATCAACCGTCGCAATCGCGCCGTCTTGTCGCTGGTAGACCGCAATATCAACGGCAACTGGTCGCCGATTTCCAACGTGCGTGTGTCGGAGCAGCGCGGCGCGGTGCAGACGCCCGATGGTACCGACCTTGTGTTGCCGGTGGTGTACGTGCGCAATGACGACCTGTATGACCGGTTGGTGGCCGGCGACCGGATTCCCGGATACCAGCTCTCTGACACGGCCAATCTGTTCTACAATCCGAGTCTTGTCTTGCGACCCGTTGACGATGCGCAACGCGACTTCAATCAGCTGCAGCTGTCGCTGCAGGGCGTGTACGACCGGGTGTCGTTTAACGCCGCCGTGGCCTACACCAGACTCACCGGCAACCTCTTCTCGGTAAACGGCTACTTCAATCCGGAAGGGGAGGCTGACGGTCCCTTTGTTGAGCGCAACGGACAAACCAACTTTAATGGCCGGCTGAGCAACTTTTCACCGATTGATGTGAAGCTGCGCGTGAGTGGCACACTGCCGTGGGGCTTTGAAGGGGGCGCATTCTTCACCTGGATTTCGGGCGATTTCTGGACGCCGTCGCTGAACGTCAGCCGGCAGGCCACGTATTCGGTGCAACAGACAAACGGGGCAACTGTGACGCTCGACGAGCGCCTGTTCCGCGGCACGGTGGGACAGTCGGTTTTCACCGAGACACGCGGATCACGGCAGTTCGATGCGCAGGCTAATCTTGACCTGCGCTTGCAGCGCGTATTCCGCGTGGGGCGCAACGACATGATCGTGGGATTTGAAGCGTTCAATGTCTTGAATGGCAGCGCTGTGACCGCCGTGAACGAAACGCTCAACAACCAGGACGCGGCCAACCCCACATCGCTCGCGGGAGCGGTTCGTTTCCGTCAGCCGCCCACCACGCTCCGGCTCAATATCCAGTATCGACTGTAGTGGGCGGCGTTTAGTTTTAGCGCGTGGCAACCGATCCAACAGCGCGATCCACGTCCGACGAGTCTCCCGACCGGAGCCCATCGACCGAAAAGCCGTCCATGACGGCGGCTGGCACAGCTACAGGCAAGCGGCTGGCCGTGCTCAGCCTCACAGCCCTCGGGGTTGTGTACGGCGATATCGGCACCAGCCCGCTGTACGCCATCAAGGAATGTTTCGGGCATGTGTATGGATTGCTGCCCACGCCGGGCAATGTGTACGGCATTCTGTCGCTGGTGTTCTGGGCGCTCACGCTCGTCATCTCCGGCAAATACATCACGTTCATCCTCCGGGCCGACAATCGCGGTGAGGGTGGGACGCTGTCGCTGCTGGCGCTCATTTTTCCGCGCCGCTCGCCCGGTGGACTCAATCGGGCACGCGGCTTCTGGATTGTGGCGCTGGCGCTCTTTGGTACCGCGTTGCTCTACGGCGACGGCGTGATCACCCCCGCCATGTCGGTACTGGGTGCCATGGAAGGACTCGTGGTGGCCTCACCGGAGTTTGAACGGTTTGTGGTGCCGCTGGCGCTGGTGATTCTGGTGGGGTTCTTCGCGCTGCAGCGCTTCGGTACAGACCGTGTGGGCAAAATGTTCGGCCCCGTCATGCTGGTATGGTTTTCCACCATCGCGGTGCTCGGCGTACACGAAATCCTCCGGGCGCCGGCTATTCTGCTGGCCGTGAATCCGTGGTACGCCGTGCAGTTTGCCATGGAAAACGGCACACTCGCGTTTCTTGTGCTTGGCTCGGTGGTGCTGGTGATCACCGGTGGTGAAGCGCTCTACGCCGATATGGGGCACTTTGGAAAGCGCCCCATCAGGTTGGCGTGGTTGTCGTTTGTGATGCCGGCGCTGCTGCTCAACTACTTCGGACAGGGCGCGCTGCTGCTGCGCGACCCGTCGGCGGTGGCCAATCCGTTTTTCAATCTCGCGCCCCGCTGGTTTCTGTATCCGTTGCTCGGTCTGGCCACGCTGGCGGCCATCGTTGCCTCTCAGGCCATGATCTCCGGCGCGTTCAGCCTTACGCGCCAGGCGATTCAGCTGGGCTTCCTGCCGCGCATGGACATTCACCACACCTCGTCGCAGGAACGCGGGCAGATTTACGTGCCCGAAATCAATACCGCGATTGGCGTTGGTTGCATTCTGATCGTGCTGGCATTTCAGAACACCAGTGCACTGGGTGCCGCGTACGGCATTGCCGTGACCGGCACCATGACGATTACCAGCATTCTGTTCTACATGGTGCTGCGTCTGCGTTTTCGCTGGAGTGCACTGCAAGCCGGTTTGCTGTGCGGCGCGTTCTTGCTCATCGATCTGTTTTTCTTTGGCGCCAACATCATCAAGGTGGCCAACGGTGGTTGGGTGCCGCTGGCGCTCGGTGTAGCCCTTTTCACCATGATGACCACCTGGAAACGCGGTCGTGAACTGCTCCAGGAAAAACTGCTCAAGGCCACGCTTCCGGTGGATCTGTTCCTCGAGGACATCCGGCGCAACAAGCCGCATCGCGTGCGTGGTACGGCCGTTGTGATGACCTCCACCATGGACGGTGTGCCGCCGGTGCTGCTGCATCACCTCAAGCACAATCAGGTGCTGCACCAGCAAGTCGTGCTGCTCTCGGTGCTCACCGACGACACCCCTGAAGTTGAAGGTCCCGATCGTGTCGCCGTTGAGGAGTTGGGCGAAGGATTCTTCAGGATCATTGCCCACTACGGCTTTATGCAAACCCCCGATGTCACCGATCTGCTCACGCGCGCAAAGCATCAGGGTTTGCACTGCCAGCCACGTGACACCACGTATTTTCTGGGCCGGGAACGGTTGTTGCCCACCGGTCCATCACGTCTCGCACAGTGGCGCAAACATCTGTTTGTGTTCATGTCGCGCAACGCGCGCAGCGCGACGGAGTTTTTCGGACTGCCGTCCAATCGCGTGGTAGAGCTGGGCACGCAAATCGAGCTTTAGTCACACCGGGCTCATTGTGCCCGCGCGTGCGTACCGGTGATCCCCGCAAAGCAATCACGACCTAGGGCATTTTCCCTTGTTCCGTACAAGGCTGCAGCCATTGATCCAATCGTCGCTGCAGCGAAGATTGTTACAGCCGTAGTCACTGCAGACGAGCCAGACACACACACGGACGCCAATGGTGTCCCCTCTCCATCCGAGATGTCATTGCGTCATAGCTTCTGTTTCGCCTCGTCGCTTTGGGCGGCGGGCACCGTTCTCTCGTGCACCGTTGCGCCGTTGCTGAGCAGCGCTTCATTGCAGGCGCAGGATCTGCCGCTGCAACAGCTGCTCGCGGCCGATACACTGCGCGACGACCGCAACTTTTCCTTTACAGCTCGCGGACCGTACAGGGCCAGCATACCGACACCCGAGTCGCTTCTCGGTTATGCGATCGGTGCGCGCAATACGCAGTACAGCGATCAGCAACGCGTGCTCACGGCGATTGCCGAGGCCGCGTCGGACCGCGTGCGCGCGGAGCCCATTGGCGTTACCGCCGAAGGGCGCCGCATGCAGGTATTCCTGGTGTCGTCGCCGGAGAACATTGCCCGCCTTGATGAGATCCGGCGCGATCTTGATCGCATTGCCGATCCGCGCGGAGCCACACAGGCAGAGCTCGACGCCGTAACGGCCCGCGTGCCGGCGGTGGTGTGGATTTCCGAAAGCATTCACGGCAACGAATCACCGGGCTTTGAGAGCGCGATGGCGTTGCTGTACCAGCTGGCGGCCAGCAATGAGCCGGCCACGCTGGCCATGCTCAAGAACACGCTGCTCGTGCTCAATCCAGCCGCCAATCCTGATGGTCACGAACGCTTTACGGTGTGGTACCACTCGCTGGCCATGGCCAACCCCGACAACTCGGCGTACGAACACTCCGAGCCGTGGAGCATTCAGGGGCGCTTCAATCACTATCGTTTTGATATGAATCGCGATCTCATCGCGATTACGCAGCGTGAAACGCAGGCCATGACGCAGGCCATTTTGCGTTGGCATCCCATGGTGGCGGTCGATCAGCACGGACACACGGTGAACTATTTCTTCCCACCGGCCGCGCGCCCGATCAACTCGCAGATGCGCCCGGAAGCGCGCAAATGGCTCGACGTGCTGGGCGCGGCAAACGCCAAGGCGTTTGATGCCTATGGCTGGATGTACTTCGTACGCAGCGATTTTGATCTCTATTATCCCGGTTACTTCGACACGTGGCCATCGCTCACCGGCGCGACCGGCATGACGTTCGAAACAGACGGCGGTGGTTGGAAAGGACTGTTGTGGCGTCGCGAGGACGGAACGCTGTTGTCGCATCGTGATGGCGTAGCCAAACATTTTGTCACCGCCATGGCCACGCTTGAGGCCACCGGTGCGCGGCACACGGAACGTGTTCGCGACTATCTGGCAGCGCGCGCCGGCGCGGTGGAAGACGGACGCACCGGGTCGTTCAAGCGTGTGGTGTTTGTGCCGGGGAGCGATCCGGTGCGGGCGGCTGAACTCGCTGCCGCATTGCTGCGTGCAGGCATTGAAGTGGATCGCGCTACTGCGGATTTTTCGTCGCCGCGTGCACACGCCTACGCCGACGATGTGGTCGCTGCAAAAACCTTTCCGGCCGGTGCCTATGTGGTGAACATGGCGCAGCCCCAGGGCAAGCTGGCGCGCAGCCTGCTGGAGCCGTCGCCAACGCTCGACTCGGTGTTTGCGCGCAAGCAGGTTGAGCGCTTTTTGCGCAATCAGCGCAAAGGCAGCGGTGGAACGAGCGAAGGCTATGAGTTCTACGACGTGACCGCGTGGTCACTGCCTGTGGCGTACGGTGTGGAATCCTACTGGACAGAAGACGCCGGTTCGTTGTCCGCCGATCGCCTCACAACGGCCACCGAAGGCGCCCGCATTAACGGTGAGCGGCTGCCGGTAGCGATTGAAAGCGGTATCGCAAACAACGAGCGTGCCACCAGCGCCTACGTGTTTACCGCCGAACAGACCGGTGCGCAGGCGGTCGCGTTTCATCTGCTCGCACGTGGCTTCCGCGTCGCGTCAGGAGAACGTGCGTTTGAAGCCGGTGGACGCCAGTGGCCCCGCGGCACCTTTGTGGTGCGTACCACACGCAATCCGGGCACGCTGCACGATTCACTGCAGGCCATCTCGGTGCGTCACGGTGTGCGCGTGCACGCAGTGAACAGTGCCATGACGCAGGAAAGCCAGTTTGGTATTGGCGAAGGATCGGTCACCAGTCTGCAAGTACCGCGTGTGGCCGTCATGGGTGACGAAGGGGTGTCGCAAACCAGCTTTGGTGCGCTCTGGTGGACACTCGAAGAACGCTATGCCATGCCCTTCACCCATCTGGGCTGGAATCGTCTTGGTGATTTGTCGCGCTTCAATGTGATCATTATTCCCGACGCCTCGTCGGGCGTGCTCACCAGCCGTCTGGGTAAGGGTGAAGCATTGCGCGAGTGGGTGCAGAATGGCGGCACGCTCATCACATTTGGCGATGCATCGCAGTGGGCGTCACGTGAAGATGTAAATCTCACATCGGCGAGACGCACCACAACAACCGGTGTCAAGACCGATTCGGCCGCGGGCAAGGCAGGCGCAAACGGCGCAGCATCATCGCAGTCCGCCACCTTCGACGACATTGCCGTAACCAGTCCGGGAGCAACACCAGACGCACTGGCATCATTTCCGGGCGGACACTACGACGTGGTACTCGATCGTACGCATTGGCTCACCTTTGGCCAGACCAGCCCGCGTCTCACCGCGCTGTACGGCGGACGCAGCGCGCTGGCGCTGGCCAAAACCGGCACCAATGTGGCGGTCTTCCCGGCCACCGGCACGCTGCATCGGGCCGGATTCACCTTCCCCGACAACACCGAGCGCGGATTGCGTAACACTGCGCTTATTGTTGAGGAGCGCGTGGGCGGTGGACACGCCGTGCTGTTTGCCAATGATCCGACATTCCGTGGCTGGTGGCGCGCGTTTGACCGCGTGCTGCTGAACGCCATTGTGCTTGGTCCCGCGTTCTGAATCATCACATGACCGCACCGTTGTTCCGACCGATCTCGCCTGAACAGGCTGAGGTGTTTGAGCGCCATCCGCTGCCGGTGCTCATTCTCGATGGCGAGCAACGGGTGCGTTTTGTGAATGCCGCCGGCATGAAGCTGTCAGTCAATCCGGCCGACAGTCCGGTTGGTCATGTGGTGTGGGACCGCTATCCGGCGCTGGTTGATTCCGGCTTCCAGCGCGAGTATGCGCGCGTGATGCGGGAAGGCATTACTGCGACCTTTGAAGAATACCGTCCGGAGAGCCAGCGCTGGTTCGCTGTGACCGCGTATCCGGCAGACGGCGGGTTGGTGGCAATGCTGCGCGACATTACCAGCGACAAGCTCAGTCTCGAAGACCGGAAGCGCACGGAACAGACCATGCGTCTGGCGCAGGAGACAGCGCAAATCGGCAGCTTTACGCGCGATCTGCGCACCCGTCATGCCGAGTGGTCGGAGCAGCTGTACCGGTTGCTGGCGCTCGAACCCAACGCAATCGATCCCAACCTGCCCGACTACGACGTCGCGCGAAACTTTGTGCACCCGGAAGATCGCGCCCGTGTACGGGACACATGGAAGCGGGCGATCATTTCAGGGCGAACCGAGTCGGTGCGTCATCGTGTGGTGCGCGCGGACGGGAAGACGCGCATTTTTGACGCCAACGTGCTGGTGGTATTCGACCAGAACGACGAACCGGATCGCATGGTCGGCACGGTACGCGACATCACCGATGAACTGCGTGCCGACGAAGAGCGGGTACAGCTCGAAACACAAATGCAGCAGGCGCAGAAGCTGGAATCGCTGGGCATTCTGGCAGGTGGCATTGCGCATGATTTCAACAACCTGCTGGTAGGCATTCTGGGCAATGCATCACTGGCATTGCTTGATTTGCCCGCGGAGTCACCGGTTCGACACAGCGTCTCCGAAATCGAGCAGGCTGCGCAGCGTGCCGCCGAGCTCACGCGGCAGCTGCTCGCGTACGCCGGCAAGGGACGCTTTGTTGTTGAACCGGTTGATTGCAGTCAGGTCGTGCGCGAAATGACCGCACTGCTTCGCACCGCCGTGTCCCGGAATGCACAGGTGAGCCTGTCGCTGGCCGACAACCTGTCGCCCGTTGAGGCAGACATTACGCAACTGCGTCAGGTGGTCATGAATCTCATCACCAACGCATCGGACGCACTGCCTGAGCACGGCGGCATGATTTACATCCACACCGGCCAGCAGTCGGTGAACGCAGACTATCTCGCCACCTGCGTGCCGGGTTCGGATACCATGCCGGGCGAGTTCGTGTTTGTGGAAGTACGTGACGAAGGGCGCGGTATGGATGAAGCCACGCGACTTCGCATCTTTGATCCGTTCTTCACCACCAAGTTCACAGGGCGCGGACTTGGTCTCGCGGCTACACTCGGCATCGTGCGCGGCCACAAGGGTGCAATCCGCGTGTACAGCGAACCTGACAAAGGCACCGCTATCAAGCTGCTGTTTCCGGTAGGCAGCGGCACCATTACGGCCGTAAATACACCGGTGCCGGCGGCGTGGCAGGGAACGGGCGAAGTATTGGTGGTAGACGACGAACCAAGCGTGAGAGCGGTGTCGCGCGCACTGCTGCGCCGTCGCGGATTTACTGTGGCCGAAGCAAGCGGTGGACGCGAAGCACTGGCCATGGTCACCGCCGATACATCGCGCTTTCGCCTCGTGCTGCTCGATCTGACCATGCCCGACATGGGCGGCGACGAAACGTTCCGCGAGCTGCGACGCATTGCGCCGCTGCTCAAAGTGGTGCTCATGAGCGGCTACAACGAGCAGGAAGTCACACGACAGTTTGTTGGCCGCGGTCTGGCCGCATTTTTACAGAAACCGTTCCGCGCCGAAGAGCTTGACGGCGCGGTGCAGCGGGTGCTCGGCGAGCCGTAATCCTTGATGGTGCAGCGGGTGCCCGGCGAGCCGTAAGCCGTCAGGCCGACGGCACCACCTCAGCACCCGATGGCTGCGCACGTTGCGACGACGAACGACGTGCCGCGCGCCATTTCACCAGCTGATCAAAGTACGTGTAGATAACCGGTGTCACGTACAGCGTCACGATCTGCGAAAATGCCATGCCGCCTACCACAGCCAGTCCAAGCGGTTGCCGGGATTCGGCGCCGGCACCGTAGCCCACGGCAATCGGCATGGTGCCCATGAGCGCAGCGAAGGTTGTCATCATGATGGGCCGGAAGCGCACACGCGCCGCCTCGAGAATCGCCGTCGTGGCATCAATGCCACGCTCACGCTCCGCTTCAATCGCAAAGTCGAGCATCATGATGGCGTTCTTCTTTACCAGACCAACCAGCAGCACCACACCCACAAAGGCGTACACACTCAGATCCTTGCCAAAGATCATGAGCGTGAGCAACGCACCCACTGCAGCAAACGGCAAGCCGCTCAGAATCGTGATCGGGTGAATGTAGCTTTCGTAGAGCACACCCAGCACGATGTAAATCACGAAGACGGCCACAACGAGCAACAGCAGCAGTCCGTCCTGTGCGTCGGCAAAGGCCTTGGTGTCGCCGGTGAGGCTGGTGCTGATATCGGCAGGCAACTCTTCGGCCGCCAGGCGCTGCACTTCATCAACAGCAGTACCAAGTGCAACACCGGGGCGCAGATTGTAGGAAATCGTCACCGCCGGCAGCTGGCCCACACGCTGCACCGACAGCGGTCCCAGGCCGCGCGAGAAGCTGGCCACCGCACCCAGTGGCACCAGCGTGCCGTTGTCCGAACGCACGAACAGCTGCTTGAGCGCTTCGACATCACGCTGATACTGCGGCTTGAGCTCCATGATCACGAAGTACTGATTGGCCTGCGTGAAAATCGTGGAGACCTGTCGTGAACCGTAGGCGTTGTACAGCGCACGCTCAATCTGGCCGGCCGACACACCCAACGCCGACGCCCGTTCGCGATCGATGTCTACGGAAACCTGCGGATTACCGATTTGCAGGTCACTCGAGACACCTTCAATGAGCGGGATCTCCCGCATCTGCGCTTCGAAAGCGCGCGCTGCGGTGTAGAGCTGTGCAATGTCTGTGGCCTGCAACGTGATCTGATACGAGCTGCTCGATCGCACACCACCGATGCTGATTGGTGGCGGATTCCGGAAGAACGTTTGCATGCCCGGCACAACAGCGGCTTCACGCTGCAGCTGTCGCATCACAACATCCACATGTGGTCGTTCACTGCGGTCAACAAGGCGGATAATCAACCGTCCATTGTTTCCGGTAGACGCGCGACCACCTCCACCCACACTCGACAGTACCGTGCGCACATACGGATTTTGCCGCACAATGTCGGCCACTTCGCCCTGACGCTCCTTCATGGATTCAAAGCCGATGCCTTCGGGGCCGAGCAGTGAACCTTCTACGCGTCCGGTATCTTCGCTGGGCAAAAAGCCTTTGGGGATGGCGATAAACAGCCACACTGTGGCGCCGAGCATGGCCAGACCAAAGGCCATGGCGGCGGGTCGATGCTGCATGACCCAGTTGAGTGAGCGCACGTAGCCGTCTTCACCGGCCTGATAAATGCGCTCCACCGAACGCCATTTGCCCTCGGTGGACGCGTGTCCGTCGCCGCCGCGCAACCACCGCGCGCACAGCATCGGAGTGAGCGTGAGCGACACAAAGCCCGACACAAGAATGGCCACACCGATCGTGACGGCGAACTCCTGAAACAAGCGCCCCACGAGCCCCGGCATGAACATGATCGGGATGAACACAGCCACCAGCGACAACGTGATGGAAAGAATGGTGAAGCTGATTTCCCGCGATCCATCAATCGCCGCCTGCAGCGGTGTTTTGCCCATTTCCAGGTGGCGCACGATGTTCTCAAGCATCACGATGGCGTCGTCTACGACAAAGCCAACGGAGAGCGTGAGCGCCATGAGCGTGAGATTGTTGAGCGAGTAGCCCAGCGCCCACATCACCGAGAAGGTGCCGATAATGGAAAACGGCAACGCCAATGATGGAATGGATGTGGCGCGCACGTTGCGCAGGAACAGGAAGATCACCAGGATCACGAGCGCCAGCGTGAGCAGCAACGTGAACTGCACATCGTGTACCGATTCGCGAATGCCCTGCGCACGATCAAAGATCGGTTCAAAATCAACTGACGGCGGAATCTGCACGCGCAGTGCATCAACGCGCTCCATGACTGCGTCGGCGACTGCCACCGTGTTGGTGCCGGGCTGCCGCACGATGGCCAGCGCGATGTTGGCGCGACCATTCACCGTGCTTGAGACGCGGTTGTTTTCAACGTCGTCAATAACGTCGCCCAGGTCACCCAAACGCACCGGCGCACCGTTGCGGTACGCCACCACCAGTTCACGGAACGCCGCAGCGCTCTGCAACTGGCCTGTGGCCTGCACCGTAAACGCCTGATTGGGGCCCATGAGCACACCGGCCGGCAAGTTCGAGTTGCCGTTGGACACCGCGGTTTGCACTTCATCAATACCGATGCCGCGCGACGCCATGGCACCGGGATCGAGCTGTATGCGCACCGCGTACTTGGCCGAGCCGTAGATCTGCACCTGCGCGACGCCTTCAATCGTGGAGAGGCTCTGCGCCAGAAATGTTTCGGCCCACTCGTTGAGCTCCGTCCGTG
>JAABRT010000087.1 GCA_011390805.1 Gemmatimonas sp.
GGCCTACCATTCCCACGGGGATACCATCATGAAGCACCAAAGCACCGATTGTCTCCGTGTCGCGCGGCGCAGGTACCGCACGGGAGTGTGTGTCCTCCACCTCAGCGTCGTAGTCACTCTGTGCTCATTGCCGTTTGCGGCGTTACACGCGCAGGCGGTGGAGCCGCTGTCGTCGCTCGCTGAGGGTACCAGGGTGCGCATTACTCCGCGTGCTGGTTCCTCGAGCGTGGCCAGCGGTGGTCGGGTGATTGGAACCGTGCAACAGGTGGGGGCTGATTCCATCTCGTTCTTGTCACCAGGTGGACGTCCGCAGACACTGGCGCTTTCTCAGGTGGCGCTGCTGGAGATGAGCGACGGCATGCGTCACTATGGCAAGCGCGGACTGGGCATCGGTTTTTTGCTGGGCGCTGGGACGATGACAGCGATTGTCCTTGCCGAGCCGTTGCTTTCTCCAAAATCATCAGCGGTGCCTTACTTCGGCGGCATCGCAGGCGCGGCAGCCGGAATGGTGGGCGGAATCATCGGACTCGCCATTCGCCGGGAAGCCTGGCGTCCTGTCGCGCCCGCCCCGGGGGAGATGCGGCTCAGCGTGCAACCACTGCTGGGAGCTGGCCAGCGGGGCGTCGGTATTCGACTGAACTGGTGACCGGCAGCAGGGTGCACTGGCAGTGACCGGAGTTCCTGACGACCTTTCAGGGTTATGTTCGGCGCGCTCCATGACAAACTCGGCAACGTCCTTGCCTGCCTCCCGGACGCAGACCGTCGTCGAATCAGGACCCTGCCTCCGACACAGGCCGCGACACCATCGGAAACGACGCGGGATTCCGGATTGAATCGACGGACAGGTCAACGTCCAACAGAGGCCAGTACAGGTGATCGGGCGTGGGCCACTCCACCGTCATGATCTGCTCGACCGTCGCGTCGCGAAACCACGGGAACTCCGTAAACGGGACCAGCAACTCCTCTTCCTTGAGCAGCAGCCAGAAACCGTGCCGCGAGATGTGCGTGACCTCAGCGACCGAAATGTCGAATCCAGGCATTCCGTACCTCCTGTTCATGTCGGGTGACGATCTCCTGCGCCTCACTCACGCAGGACGGTCGGCGACATGCAACTAATCTATTGAAATGAGGGAGGCTGGGAGGCGATCGGTCGCGAGCAGAAGCGTCAGCCCGCATTCCGGAGCACCACCCGCGCATTTCGCTGCAGCCCGGCCCGCGTCGCCAACGCCGGCTCCCACACCGCCCGCGCGAACGACACATTCCACGGACACACCTCCAGGGAAGCATGGCCGATTTCCCATTTTGAAGTACAACTATTTGTCGGCCAATGCGCATTCGGCGGATGAACGTCACCGTTCCATTGCGCGATGGGGTGTTTCGACGCACCATCCGCGTGGCGCCAGCCGAACCATGCTTGGCTGTTGATGAACGTACCGACCATCCGCGCCGCGTAAAGCATCGTGCGGTCCGCTTGCAACCCAAGCTGGCGACGAACAAGAAATTGCACTCATAACCGGTAACTCTCATGAAGCTCGGCAACTACGCACTCGGCCAGTGGGTGGAAGGCACTGGAAAGACCGCGGACCTGATTCACGCCGTGACCGGTGAGAAGATTGGCGAAGCGTCAAGCGGCGGATTGGATTTCGCAGCCATGACGGACTACGCGCGTCGCGTGGGCGGGCCGGCCATGCGCAAACTCACGTTTCATCAGCGCGCCGCGATGCTCAAGGCGCTGGCGCAGTATCTGATGGAGCGCAAGGAGCAGTACTACGCGCTGTCGTCTGCCACCGGTGCCACGCGATCGGATTCATGGGTGGATATCGAGGGCGGTATCGGTACGCTCTTCGCCTACAGCAGTCGCGGCCGACGTGAGTTTCCCAATGAAACGTTTCACGTAGAAGGACCGGTGGAGCCGTTGTCCAAAGGTGGTTCGTTTGTCGGACGACACATCTGCGTTCCGCTCGAAGGCGTGGCGATTCATATCAATGCGTTCAACTTCCCCGTGTGGGGCATGCTTGAAAAGATGGCACCCACACTGCTGGCCGGCATGCCGTGCATTGTGAAGCCTGCAACATCCACCAGCTATCTCACCGAGCTGGTGTTCCGTGGAATGGTGGAGTCAAACATTCTGCCGGCTGGCGCAATCCAACTTGTGTGTGGTAGTGCAGGTGATCTGCTCGATCACGTCACCGAGCAGGACGCCGTTGCCTTCACCGGTTCGGCGGCCACCGGTCAGATGCTCAAGGCCGGCGAAGCCATGATGCGCCACTCGGTGCGCTTCAACATGGAAGCCGACTCGCTCAACTGCACCATCCTGGGGCCCGATTCGGGTCCCGGTACGCAGGAGTTCGATCTGTTCATCAAGGAAGTCACGCGCGAGATGACCACAAAGGCCGGACAAAAGTGCACGGCTATTCGCCGCACCATTGTACCGGCTGGCATGGAAGAAGCGGTGGTGCAAGCGCTTTCTGCGCGACTGGCAAAGACAGTGATCGGTGATCCCACCGTTGAAGGGGTGCGCATGGGACCACTCGCGACACGCGGACAGGTACGCGACGTTGGTGCCGCTGCCGATCGCATTGCTACAGCGTCTGAGCTGGTGTACGGCAACGAAGACTTTGCCATTGTCGGTGCCGATCGCGAAAAGGGTGCGTTTTTCGGTCCGCGCTTGATGGTGTGCAACGAACCATTCGCGCACAGCGAGCCGCATGATGTTGAAGCGTTTGGTCCGGTAAACACCGTCATGGCCTACAACACGCTCGACGAAGCGGTTGAGCTCGCGCGACGCGGACGCGGCTCACTGGTTGGTTCACTGATTACGCGCGACACCAAAGTCGCCCGCGATGTCATACTTGGCGTTGCACCGTATCACGGTCGATTACTGGTACTCGATCGCGAGAGCGCGAAAGAAAGCACCGGACACGGCTCACCATTGCCCAATCTCGTACACGGCGGCCCCGGTCGCGCCGGCGGCGGCGAAGAGATGGGCGGTGCACGCGGCGTGTTGCACTACATGCAGCGCGCGGCGGTGCAGGGGAGTCCAAGCATGCTCACCGCGATCACACGCGAGTGGTCACGCGGCGCTGAAGAAACCACTGACAAGGTGCACCCGTTCCGCAAATCGTTCGATGAACTTGAAATCGGCGACACGCTCGTCACCGGCACGCGCACCATCACACTTGATGACATCGTGAAGTTCGCCGAGTTGAGCGGCGACAAGTTCTACGCGCACATGAATGATGAAGAGGCGCGCACCAACGGCGTGTTTACCGGACGCGTAGCGCACGGTTACTTCGTTGTGTCAGCCGCAGCCGGTTTGTTTGTTGACCCGGAGCTGGGCCCCGTGCTCGCCAACTACGGCATGGAAAATCTGCGTTTCACCAAGCCCGTGTATCCTGGCGACACCATTCATGTGCGGCTCACGGTCAAGCAGAAAACGGCCAAGCAGCCGCGTGAGGGTGAAATTCCGCAGGGAGTGGTGGAGTGGGATGTTGAGGTGCGCAATCAGGATGACGAGGCGGTGGCCGTGTATTCCATTCTGACACTCGTGCGGAGATCGGAGCAGACTGTCGCGGCGTGACGGCAGCCGTGTAGCGTCTCGCATTCACATTTTTTGGCAAATCAACATGTCGCAGGTGCACAGCTGTTTCCCATGGCGTGGTGCCCGGAGGTTGTCATTGCTTGGGGCGATGGCACTGAGCGCGTGTGCAGCAGCGGAGGATACAGTGCAGCTGCCCGCGCCAGTGCCAATCGGCAAGTGGGCGTCGCGTGTTGATACGTTGCCGGGTAGCTACTCGGCGGTGAGCTATCCTGTCGAGATGCACGACAGCCTGCTGATTGTGTCAGACCGGATCGAAAACCTGCTTTGGCGAATCAATGTACGCGCTGGAACGCGAGAGCCCTTTGCTCGACGTGGTGGCGGACCGGGAGAGTATGCGCGGGCCGGAGGTGTACAGAGGGTTCATCGCGATACAGTCGCGATGCTGAATGCAACGCCGTACATCAGTCTTTCCCCGTTGATTGACGTGTCAACTGGGCGTGGGCGTTCGATCCGATTCCTGAAGGACGCTGATACAACAGACGTCAACCAACGCTTTTCAATCCTGCTCACAACTCCGCAGCTCGCCGTCACAGATACGCTGGGCAATGCTTACGGCGCGCACCTGTTCATGCCTGTCACCACCGACAGCGTGACCGGAGGTCGATTGAAGCCTGAGCCATACACCGACACCGCGATCGTTGTGCGCGTGTCCATGGAAAGTGGGCGCCACGATACCTTGGCCCATCTTTACAGGGGGCGTGTTTCGAAGAAGCCTGTCTGGGATGTTGATGCAACAATGGTGAGTGAACTCGGACTCGGTCCCTACGGCCCATTCAACGACTGGCACGTGACAGCCGATGGCACACTCATCACTGTTGATGGTGCCGCATATCAGGTTCGTGCGCGCCGTATCAATCAGTCAGATTCCACCACTTTCACGTTGCCCTGGGCTCCTGTAGCCGTGAGTGACAGCGGCTGGGACCGCTACACTGCAGAGCGCACTCGCGGTTCAATCGGTGCAGCACAAAAAAGTCTGAACGAAATATCCGCGAAGCTCGGCCGACAGATGGGCGGCCCCAAGCCATGGCGCTATAGCATTCCAGAGAAGCCTGCCACTTTACCACCGGTGAACTTCAGTGATGGTTCCCGCCGGATGATGAGTTCTGGCAGCATTGTGTGGATCCCCGTGCACCGTTCAGAGCCACCACGCGTGCAGTACTACGATCTGGTCGACTACGCCGACGGCAACCGTGTCACCACGCTGGAGCTCCCGGTGAACCAGTCGCTGGTCGCTGTCACCGAACTCGGCGCCTATGTCATTGCCCGCGACGAAGATGACCTGCAGCAAATCCTGCTCTACCGCCGACGAGCGAACTAAATACCCCAGCCCACTCCGTTCACCGTTCACGCAGTGGAAGGTTCGTTCTGCCGATGCCGCCCAAGACTTCCAGTGCCTGCTGTCGACTCCGCAGATCTCATATGCAATGCGTACGGTGTGTACCTCTTCGTGCCAGTCACAACCGACAGCGTGACCGGAGGCCGATTCAAGCCTGATCCGAATACCGACACGGTGATCATCGTGCGCGTGGCCATCGAAACTTGGCGCCACTACACACTGGCCAACCTCTACAAAGGGAGAGAACGAAAGAAGCCACCCCGCGATGTTGACGGAACATGGGTGAATGAGCCAGGACTCGGTTCTTAGGTAACCTTCAACGATTGGCATGCGGCCACCTATTGCAGTCCCTCCGTCACACCCAGTGCTCGACGGATTCGCCGTCGCGCCTGTGAGTCAGGTGCTCCAATCTCGATGGCACGAACTCGTAGCGAATCGAACACGACCAGTACCGGAGTGCCGTGGGCAGGAATACGATCAACTATGCTCCCACTCGCGTTCCGAATTACAGGATAGGCCAGCTTGTTTGTCTCAGCGAAGCTCAACAGCGCGACTGGATCGCCTCGGGAGACTGCAACGACGCTTCCTGTCAGTTCTTTCTCGAGCGAATCGAGAAACGGCAAAGTGAGCATGCATGCGCGACAGCTCTCTGACAAAGCAAATAGCAAACGCTTCTGAGGTGCCACTTCTTGGCGACGAGCGAGTGAATAGACGGTGTCGCCCCAGAGTTTACCGTCGTCCAGCGGGATGGTCTGGAGGATGCGTTCTACTTCGCGCAAATCGGCGCTTATTCGAGTCGCACGTGCGGTTTCCCGCGAAGCGGTTGTTCGCGCTTCCTCAAGTGATCGCGTAGTTGAAGTCAGACGAACGAACAGCACTATTGCTCCAACGAGTATGGTCACCGTCAGGAGCACTTCCGGAAGAAACTTCAGCCTGACCTTTCTCATGTTCCTGCACCGGCTACTCGAACGACGGTGATCTGTGGCACGACTTCGTTCGTAACGAAGACCAGATGGTCACGCCATGCAGCTCTCGGTCGCGCGAGCGGATGAACCTCTGGCGGATTCAACCCTTGGTAGAGCAGCCGACCGTCGTAGCTGCGAAGCTCGAGGAGCGATGGACGACGCGTGGGCGGGAACACGGTCCAATCCGCGGGGCGAGCGGAAACCGCATACCAATCCGGTCCGCAAATAGCGCTGACTGCGGCCAGCCTGGATTGTAGAGGCAGGTTCGGTACGCCGGGGGGGCCAACCGGTAAGACCTCTCCCGCTTCGTCTGACAGGGTGACATGATTCGCAAGTGGCCGTAAGGTCGCAAAGTCGAGCACAACGGCCTGCAACAACCAAGTTTGGGTCACTACAAGTGGACTCGTGCTGGTTGCAGGCTTACAGAGCATGAGCGACTCGTTCTGGTACGTGGATGCACGAAGTGCCGCAGCGCTCGCAGAAATGATTCCGCCACCTACAACTCCCGTCCTGCTGTCGATGGTGACAACAAATGGTGCTGACGAACCATCCTTCAACATTGGGTTCGAGTTCAACGCAGCGACCATCGTGCTGTCGTCCTTAATGGCAAAGCCCTCAATGCTTGATTGCGCCGAGGTGTTGACGCGCAGGCGGCGAAGCTCCGTACCGTCGAGCAGGGACCATACGAACAGCGAGCCCGGAAGGTCGAAGGAGATGAGAGTGTCACCCCGCAGTTCGAGCGAGGCAACTTCAAGGAACTCGTTTGGCCCGTTGCCGCAACGGCCGAACTTCGCCGCCACGTCGCCAGTCGGTCCAAGAACAACCATTTGACAGTCAGAGCGGTCATAGACAACCATTCTGCCTACGCTGTCTGCGGCTACGGCATCAACTCGACCAAACTCGGGTCCGGCGGACGAGCCGCCCACGGCGCCAACCGGGGTGAGGGAGACCATGGTGTCACCCGGGCTGCGGGTTAGCCAAGTGGGCTTAACACCGATATCGCCAAGCAAATACTGCGAGTGATCTGCAGGTGGCGACGCGCAGGCGCCGACTGAGAATATCAGCAGCGCCAGCGACACCGAGCGACGCGATGCGCCGGAGACCAAAGCGACTAGACCTCGCCGCTACGAATGTAGCAGGTAGCACCGGAGACACCGCAAAACACCTCGCCGTCCGACGTCTCGCAAAAGTTGTGTCCCGCCGTCACGTTCCCCTGGCACGTGCCACCCACTCCGGAAAAGCACTTGCAGCAAGATCTGAACGTGGCGAGGCACGTTCCTGGTGGTGCTTCTCCGTCACCTGCAGAAAGCGGCGCGGGCGTTACGAGTGCAGTACCAATGATTGCGACAATCGCGACTAGGAGGACTCGGACGTTCCTGATGGTGGTTCCGCGCACTCGGTCTTCACGAATCTTCATCATCACTCCGGAAGCTAAGGAAGGTGTCTCCGGAGATCGCTCCGGAGATCGCTCCGGAGATCGCTCCGGAGATCGCTCCGGAGATCGCTGAAGAAAGTACGATCGCTTCGGCGCCAGCGCAAGACAAATCTTCGCTGCGCTAGCTCCTGCTTTTGGGTGGTGATCGCTGCGGGCGCTTATCCTCTCACCACGGCGTGCCCCGTGAATGCGTAGTGAGCGTGTACGCGTGTTTATCGCCTGGACACGACTGAGCATCGCGCAGTTTGTTTGCCCTAACGTTCCCGGTATCCCACTGCGCTACGAAACCCGTTCGAGATTCGGCGACCTCGCATCGTTCAATCCTTGTCCAGGCATCGGCGTCGCGTTCTAGCCTCTGCCAAACTTACCTAGAAGGCGCCCTTATTCCTTGGGGCGCTTCAGCAATGCTGTTGCCGCTGAACATGCGCTCGCCCGGACTCGAACCGGGACAGGTTGCCCTACAAGCTCCTAAGGCTTGCGCGTCTACCAATTTCGCCACGAGCGCGTACTGCCACCACACTACTCTCACAAAATACAACGAGCCCGCTTCACATGGAAACGGGCTCGTTGCCGCATTCTGCACCAGCACAGTAGAGCCGTGCCAGCGTGCACTGATCAGTTCCGCGGCACCTGCAACGTGATCGACTGCGTCACGATGGAGTTGCCCGGCCCGATGCTCGCAATCTGCATGGCCACATAGTCGCCAGGCTTCAGTGCATCCACCACTTCACGCAACTCGGCCACCGTTGTGACCGGCCGGCGCGTACCCGGATACGTGATTTCGATGATGTAGTCACGTTCGGCAATCAGCTTTCCAAACGCTGCACCTTCCGTTTCCACGTCGGTGATCTTGAGACCACCCTTCGTGGGCAGGTTGAGACGCGCCGCAACAGCCGGCGGCACCGCTTCAACGGTGATGCCAAGCTTGGTGGCCGGCATGCTGGCCGGCTCAGGCGGCGTCGGTCGTGATGGCTGAATGGTGGGACCACCGTTGGCAGCCAACTGCGGCAAGTCCGCGCTCGCAGCCAACGTCACGTCAAACGTGCGACGCTTGCCAAAGCGTGCGACTTCAACCGGAATCGTCGCACCGACATCGTTGCTGCGCACCGTGCGCTGCAGCGCGCTTACGCGATCGATTTCCTTGCCGGCAACAGTGAGTACGATGTCGCCCGATTCAAGTCCTGCCTTTTCCGCTGGACCACCAGGCGTGATGGTCTGCACCTTTACGCCCGTAATGCTGGGCAAGCCAGCCAGTCCCGCGTCCTCCGGCTGTACTTCGCTCACCTGAATACCGATCACCGGCAGGCGTACCTTACCGTCGCGAATGAGATCATCCATGACCTCTTTGGCCAGTGTAATGGGAATCGCGAAACCATAGCCCGAGTAGAAGCCGGTCTGGCTGGCAATCGCCGAGTTCACACCGATCACTTCGCCGCGCAGGTTGATGAGCGGACCGCCCGAGTTGCCTGGGTTAATCGCCGCGTCTGTCTGGAGGAAGTCGTTGATCGACAGTCCGCCCGCGTTTGGCAGGCGCACTTCAGAGCCACGGTTCTTTGAAGAGATGATGCCTGCGGTCACCGTGAAGTCGAGGCCGAGCGGATTACCAACCGCCACTACCCATTCACCAATGCGCGTCGCTTCGTCATCACCAATGGGAATGGTGGGGAAGTTGCTGCCATCGATCTTGATAACGGCAATGTCGGTGGTGGGATCGGTACCAATGATTTTCGCACGGTAGGAGCGGCGATCGGCCATGCGCACTTCGAGCACGGTCGCACCTTCAACCACGTGATTGTTGGTCAGGATGTAACCGTCGGTGGTCATGATAAATCCTGAACCGTCACCCGACTGCTCGCGCGGCTGCTGCCGTTCAAACTGTTCAAGAAACTCCTCCATGCCCGGTGGCACGGAGCGGGGACGCGCACGCTGCTGCACGGCACGTGTAGCCCGGATGGACACAACAGCAGGCGTCACACGATCGGCGACATCGGCAATGGAACCGGTGCCCTCGGGAACAGCGCTGCTGGCTGGCGTGAGCAATGTGGGTGACGCAGAACTACCGCCCTGCGCCCAGCCGTAACGCGTGAGATCGAGGCCGGATGCGAACACGACGCCGCCTACAAACGCAGCGCCGACCGCGATCGACAAACGAACTTTGCGGGATGTGCTGGATGCTGCCATGAGATTCAGTCCTGGTTGCTGCGGGGTGAAATCAAATGCTCTCAGTAGTTAGACACCGAAACGCCCGCCGCTGTTTCCAGAGACGGGCGTTTGATGTCGACTAACGACTACTTCTTGTCGTCAACGATCTCGTAATCGGCTTCGGCCACATCGTCGGCCGGCTTGGCCTCCGCGTCTGCCGCACCCTCTGCCGGCGCCTCAGGGGCCGCACCAGCGCCCGCCTCAGAAGCCTGCTGCTGGTAGAACGCCTGACCGGCCTCGGAGTACGCCCGGCTGAGCTCCTCCTGCGCCGTACGAATGGCCGCCACGTCGTCACCGCGCAGTGCCTTGCGGGCGTTTTCGATAGACGTGTCGATGCGCGTCTTGAGTTCGGCCGGCACCTTGTCGCCCCACTCCTTGACGTTCTTCTCCACTTCGTACGTCTGCGAGTCAAGACGATTACGGATATCGATTTCCTCGCGACGGGCCTTGTCTTCGGTCGCGTTCTTCTCGGCGTCCTTCACCATCTTGTCAATCTCGGCGTCCGACAATCCGCTCGACGACTCAATGCGGATCTTCTGCTCCTTGGCCGTGGCCTTGTCCTTGGCCGTCACGTGCAGAATGCCGTTCGCGTCGATGTCAAACGTGACCTCAACCTGCGGCAAACCACGCGCAGCGGGTGGGATGCCGGTGAGCTGGAACTTGCCGATGGTGCGGTTGTACGTGGCCAGTTCGCGCTCGCCCTGCAGCACGTGGATTTCAACCGTGGTCTGATTGTCATCAGCGGTGGAGAACGTTTCGGCTTTCTTGGTTGGGATGGTGGTGTTGCGCGGAATGAGTACCGTCATCACGCCACCCAGCGTTTCAATGCCAAGCGAGAGCGGTGTCACGTCGAGCAGCAGCACGTCCTTCTGCTCACCGGTGAGCACGGCGCCCTGAATGGCTGCACCAACGGCCACCACTTCGTCAGGGTTCACACCCTTGTTGGGCTCCTTACCAAAGAAGTCCTTCACGACCTGCTGAATCTTCGGAATACGCGTGGAGCCACCAACGAGAATGATCTCGTCAACTTCGTTGGGCTGCAAACCGGCGTCCTTGAGCGCGAGCTTCATGGGCTCGAGCGTGCGCTGAATGAGATCGTCCACGAGCTGCTCAAACTTGGCACGCGTGAGCGTGTAGTTGAGATGCTTCGGGCCCGACTGGTCGGCCGTGATGAACGGCAGATTGATGTCGGTGCTCATCGTGCTCGAGAGCTCCATCTTGGCCTTTTCCGCGGCTTCCTTGAGGCGCTGAATGGCCATGGGGTCCTTGGACAGGTCAATGGCCTGATCCTTCTTGAACTCACTCACGAGCCAATCCATGACGCGCTCGTCAAAGTCGTCACCGCCGAGGTGCGTATCACCGTTGGTGGACTTCACTTCGAACTGACGCGTGCCGTCTACGTCGTAGAGCTCAAGCACGGAGATGTCATAGGTACCACCGCCAAGGTCGAATACGGCGATCTTCTCGTCCTTGGTCTTGGCTTTGTCGAGACCGTAGGCGAGTGCAGCTGCGGTGGGCTCGTTGATAATGCGCAGCACTTCGAGACCGGCAATCTTGCCGGCGTCCTTGGTGGCCTGGCGCTGCGAGTCGTTGAAGTAGGCCGGCACCGTGATGACCGCCTTGGACACGCTGTGCCCGAGGTAGTCTTCGGCGGTCTGCTTCATTTTCTGCAGAATCATGGCCGAGATCTCGGGCGGCGTGTACGTCTTGCCCTGCACTTCAACGGCCGCCACATCATTGGGGCCGGAGATGAGCTTGTAGGGAACGCGCTTCTTGTCGCCAGACGCTTCGGTCATGTTGCGACCCATGAAGCGCTTGATGGAGAAGATCGTGTTGGTGGGGTTGGTAACCGCCTGACGCTTGGCGATCTGCCCGACAAGGCGCTCGCCGTCTTTGGTAAAGCCAACCACGGAGGGGGTAGTGCGCCCGCCTTCCGCATTGGGGATCACGACCGGGTCGCCACCCTCCAACACCGACACCACGGAGTTTGTGGTTCCGAGGTCAATACCGATCACCTTATCTGCCATTGTAGCCTCTACTCATGTTAGGTGAGGAGCGCGCCGATGTGGCTGCGCTGCTGCACCACTGAGGGAGCAAGGAGCGTTCCGTTGCGCGGGCGCCTATTTGGCGCTTTCTTGCGCCATTATGGCGGTTGTAGTCCGGCCGGGTGGCAGATCATGAACCGGCGCGGCGGCGGGGACGGCAGTGCCCGGCGCGGTTCTCAGTGTCTCCGGGCCTCTGCGGTCGAGGCTGTTCCCACTGCGTGAACCACAGAGTCACAGAGGCGCAGAGAACTGCAACGGATTTTTTGGGTGGG
>JAABRT010000088.1 GCA_011390805.1 Gemmatimonas sp.
TAAAAATCCGTTGCAGTTCTCTGCGGCTCCGCGACTCCGTGGTGGCTTTTGGCGAACTGCCTGTACCACAGAGGCACGGAGGCACAGAGAACTGCGGCGACGCTCACCAGATCATGCCATCCCGAGCGAGATGATGAGGGTGGCACTGCCACGGACCACCCTAAAAATCCGTTGCAGTTCTCTGCGGCTCCGCGACTCCGTGGTGGCTTTTGGCGAACTGCCTGTACCACAGAGGCACAGGCACAGAGAACTGCGGCGGCGCTCACCAGATCATGGCATCCCGAGAGAGATGATGAAGGTGGCACTGCAACGAACCACCCCAAAAATCCGTTGCAGTTCTCTGCGGCTCCGCGACTCCGTGGTTCACGCATTTGCAGTTCTCCGCGGTAAATACTTTTGCAGTTCTCTGCGGCTCCGTGACTCCGCGGTAAAAACCTACCGTGTGCCCGCCCCGGCCGCCTTCACTGTGGCCTCCTGCGGTTGCTTGTCCTGCAGCCAGTACCCAAACCATTGCCGCAGCCGCCCGAGCCGATCAACCAGCAACCACGGCTCACCGGTGCGCGAGAGATCATGATTGGAGCGCGGGTAGCGCACAAACTCCGCCGGCACATTCTGGTTCTTCAACCCCAGGAACCACTGCTCGGCGTCAGTCATCGGCGTGCGGAAATCTTCTTCCGATTGCACAATGAGCGTGGGCGTCTTCACCTGCTTGATGTAACGAATGGGAGAGAGCGAGTCGTACATGGCCGGGTTATCCCACGGCGAACCATAAAACTCAAAGTCGGTGAGTCCCTGCGCGTCAGATGACCCGTACCACGACCACCAATTGGAAATCATGCGGTCGGCCTGCGCCGCTTTAAAGCGATTGGTTTTGGCGGTAACCCACGCCGTCATCACACCACCGTACGATCCACCGGTCACGCCCATGCGTGTGCTGTCCACATCGGCACGCTTGGCCACAATATCAACGGCGCGCATGAGGTCATCATAGTCTTCCGCAAACCAGCGGCCGCGGGTGCTGTACGTGAAATCGGCACCGTAGCCCGACGAACCGCGCGGGTTGGTGAACAACACGAACATGCCCGCTGCGGTGAGGTTCTGGAACTCATCAAACCAGTTCTCGCCGTATGCGGAGTGCGGACCACCATGAATGTAGAGCACAACCGGATACTTCTTCCCCTGCTCGTATCCGTATGGCTTCATGAGCCAGCCTTCAATCTCTACATCGCCAATGCCCTTGTACGTAAAGCGCTCACCGTCGCTCCACGCGACTTCCTTGTTCAGCGCATCGTTGAGCGTGGTAAGCTGACGTTCGTTTGTCCCGTCGGCGTTGGCAATGAACAGCTCAGTGGGACGCGAAAGACTGGTGGCCACAAAGGCCATCGTGCGGCCCGCGGCATCGTATGACACATCGTTAATACGACGACGTCCACCTACCACTTCACGCGGCGCGCGCTGTCCGGTGATATCGGCGTTGTACACGGCCGAACTTCCACCCTTGGCCGCCGTGAACTGCAGCGTGCCGTTCGGCAACCACTCCATGCTCTGCGGTTCGAACTGGAAACTACCAAGTGCATTTACCGGCGTGCCGCCCGATGCACTCACTACATAGATGCGCGCTGACTCGGTGCGCCCCGCGCGTCCCACGAACGCCAGTCGGCGACTGTCGGGTGACCACGTAATCGACGATTCACTACCCATCCATTCCGCCACTTTGCGCGGCTCACCGCCAGCTACCGGGATTACATAGATGTCTGCGTCATTGCGCGTTTCGTCTGCACGTGCTCGGTCATACGGCAGCTTGGAGATAGAGTCCTGTTCCGCCTGCACAACAGAATCGGGGCGCAGTGATACGTCGGCAACGAACGCAATCAGCTGTCCATCGGGTGACACCGTGGCGCTGCGATGTGAGTACGCAGTGTTGGTGAGCATCGTGCGCGCGGTATCACCACGGTTCTGACGCCACAGCTGCGCCGGCCTGATCTCGCGCTCTTCACGCGGATTGGCGATGTAGCCCACGCCGTTACGCTTGATCGGCATCTCGACATACTGCCGTCCATCAAAACGCGAGGGATCGGCGGGACGCGTGATTGCATTGAGCGGCGGCCGCGCCGCTGCATCCATGCGCGCGTACGGATCGGCCGCCCGTGACGCACGCGCTGACGTATCGCGTTCGGCCGGCTGCGTGAAGATTGAAAATGCACCGCTCTTTGGAAGTGAACCGGTCAGCAGCTCAGGCATCTGAAACGCTTCACCGCCCGGTGCATCCATCTGCAGTACCCACGTGTTGCCACGACCGCCCGATCGCGATGACGAGAACTGCAGATACTTGCCATCACTCGTCCACCTTGGATTCGAGCTTTCAGTGCTCGGCGATGTATAGCGCTGCGCTTCGCCACCTGATGTGGGAACCACCCACACTTCCTGATGCCGCTTGTTCTCCGATTCGCGAACCGTGGAGACGGTAAATGCAACACGTGAGCCGTCGGGCGACATAGCCGGTTGCGACACAGTGTGGATGCGATACCAGTCGCTCAACTGCATCGCGCGGGGCGTTGCAGACACCGACCCATCGGGGGCAGTGCGCGTGGCCGGTGCGGGTGCGGTGCGCGTGGCCGGTGCGGGTGCGGTGCGCGTGGCCTGCGACAGGAGAGGTGCAGCGCTGGCACTCACACCGGCGAGTGACATCGCAGCCAGCGAGAGCGCACCGATCAGCTGACGCGAAGTGCGCGACAGTTGCACTGCGCCAGAAGTTTGACGCGTCGTGCTGGTAAGTGTGTTCGCAAATGTGCCGGCAACTGTGTCGGCAAATGTGCCGGCAGATGCGCACGCGGAGGAACGGAACATGGAAAACTCCAGCCGGAATCGGGGAAGGATCGTGGGCGCCAAAGCCACTACGGTGCCACGCTTGAAATGAAACTCTCTGCAAAGTTGGCTCAAACCAAGTCTTGCTTGGAAGCGGGCCGCTGTATAGTGTGCGTCAGGGCGTCACCCGACGAGAAGCGGTCGCCTGGTGTCGCGCTTCCTTCCGCCCGTTGTCCAACCCGAAATACAGGAGGTGATCCATTGTCTAAGCCAAGTCCCTCAGCCGGCTCGTCCAGGGCAAGTGGTCTCCTGATCACCGCCCGCTAACACGGGATTCCGGTTCTGGCGATCGCCACGAGCCGGCTCAGGACAACAACGGCCGCTGCGTTCAACGCAGCGGCCGTTTGTGTTTTCCCTAGCTTCCGTTTGCGAGCGCGAACCGTGCGCCAGCGCACATACGAACGCCGATACGGAATCAGCGGCTGATCGGCCTCGCCGCATGCAACTCCACCAACCGCGCATCAAGCGCCCGCACCAACATCTCGGTAAACGCTACGGTGCTCGCAAAAAACGCCGGCTCCACTTTGTTCGCATCATCGCCGGGGCGGTGATAATCCGGGTGGTCTTCCACGCCGAGATACAAGAATGGAATGCCCACGCGATGAAATGATGCGTGGTCCGAAGAGTTGGTCCAGTTGTCCGACGGGCGTCCAGCCGCCGTGTCGTGACCCAGCTTCACCGTGACCGGTGCCTGCGGCACGAGCGCCTCCACCACGGGGCGCAGAAACGGATAGTGCGCCGGTCCGGCCACCCAAAGTGTGCGTCCCGCGTCGTGACGCGAGATCATATCAAGGTTCACATTGAGGGCGATCTGCGCACCGGGCACCGGCGGCGCTGCGACGAACGCGCGTGACCCCAGCATGCCGCTCTCCTCGGCCTCAAACCACACCAGAATCACATCGTGCTCAAGCGGCGATTTCCGGAACTGTTCGGCGAGTGACAGCAGCGCCACCGACCCTGAGGCGTCATCGTCGGCGCCGTTGTAGATGCTGTCGTTGCGCACGCCCAAGTGATCGTGATGGGCGGAGAGCACCATGACCGGTCCGCCGCCTTTGGTTCCCTGAATGCGGGCGGCGACGTTGGCGCCGAGTGTGTCGGCGCCGGGTCGGGCACGCACGCGGACCGGGGACTGGTAGGTGGCGTAGGCCGGCGCGACGTTCAGCTCGCGGAGTTGGCTTTCTATGTAGCGTCGTCCTCGCTCCCCGCCCGGAGTACCGGCGCCCCGCCCTTCCATACTGTCGTGTGCGAGCGCGCTTAAGCGCCCCATAAGGCGCTCGGCATCTACCCGATCAGCGGCAGATGGTTCGGACACGGACGACCGTGGCGTCTCCGTGTCCGCATTGGCCAGGCGCGCGGACTTCACGCAGGCATTCAGCGCCACGGTCGCCAGCACGGCGGCGATTGGCAGGCAACGGCGCATACACAGCTGACGCGAAAAAATCATGTGACTCACTGATGAGAGAAGCTGTTTCCGGCAATCGGCGATAAAAAGATCAGCGTTTTTGTGTCAGGCTTCGTAGACACGTGCAAAGGCTAACGCGATTGACACACATTCGATACATCCCGCCAAACGGTGGGCTGGGGCGGATGCGTGTGCGTGTTGTCCCCCGGGTGCGGTCCGGAGTGCTGAGAAGCGGCATCATTCCGGAGAGTTTTGCTCCCACAGCTGTACGCGCGATGTGCATGCGCGGTAGGTAGGCTTCCCGCGTCGCGGGTAGTCTGGAGGAGACGGAAGGTCGCGGCGTTCGTTAATGCCACGTTTTCCGTGTTGCAGTTGGAGCGTTACGTGCAGCCACAAATGCGTCAGTGCAACGAGGGTAGCCACCGTTAGACGCCGGGTTCCGGCAAAAGTTCCGAGTACAGGGTTGCCAAAGTTTGTACCACGTGCAAATGTCGCTTCACGCAATGTCCTTCCCCTGATGTTGTTCGGTTGCCACGTATCAGTTCCCACCCGGCGCCGGTCGCATCAACATTTTCTCGCCTTATCTCCAGGAGCGCGCATGTCGCGTCGAGGTTCCCCAAGCCAGCGGTTACGCTGGCTCATCCCCATCGCTGCGATCGCTGTAGCCCTTCCCGCGTCAGAAGCGCAGGCACAGGCACGCAACGCCCGCGTCACCGGCGTGATTACTGACGTTGACACCAAGCTGCCCATCCCGGGCGTCACGGTTCGCGTCAACGGCACCACCACGGCGGCCACCTCCGGTGACGACGGTCGCTACGTGATCACGGCGCCCTTCAGCGGTGTGTATACCCTCACAGCGCGTCGTATCGGATATGGTGAGCGTCAGCGGGACAATATCCGTCTCGTGCTCGACAGCATTCAGACCATCAACTTTGAGCTGAGCGCCAACCAGCTGCGCCTGAATCAGGTCACGGTGTCAGCCACGGTCGATCCGACCTCCGGCAACAAGACGCCGTACACCGTTGACAAGCTCACGGCCGCCGACCTTCCGGTACCAACCACGACATCAGCCGCCGGTGCGCTGATCGGTAAGGTGGCCGGTGCCAACATCGTGCGTGCCAGCGGCGCGCCGGGTTCCGGCGTGTTCGTGCAGCTGCGCACCCCGGTGTCGCAGTACAACGGCAACAACGGCCCGTTGTACGTGATTGACGGCGTCTTCCTCAATCAGACGCAGTCCGTCACCACGCAGGACATCGAAGCACTCGACATCGAGACCATCGAAGTCATCAAGGGTGCCGCCGCCGCTGCACTATATGGTTCACGCGCCGCCTCAGGCGTTATCGCCATCACCACACAGCGCGGCAGCAACCTGCAGCTCGGCCAGACGCAGTTCACACTGCGTACGGAAGCGGGCCGCGACGCGATTGCCAAGGGGCTCGTCAAGCCTCAGGCGCACAACTTCGCGATCAACGATGCCGGACAGTACATCGACATTGACGGCAACGTCGTGGGACGCAGTGATCGCATCGTATCGGCCAGCGGCATCATGGAGAACGACTACATCGATCCGCTGTACGATCACGTGAAGCAGTTCTTCAAGCCCGGTACGTTCAACTCGCAGACGGCCACGCTGCAGCAGAACAGCGCGTCTACGAACTTCACGCTGTCGTTCACGCGCAATCAGCAGCCCGGCATCATTGAAGGCTCCAACGGCTTCAACCGCCAGTCCATGCGTTTGAATGTTGACCACCGCATCAAGGAAAAGCTGAGCATCGGCGCTTCTGTGTCGTACTCACGGTCCAACAATGATCCGGCGCGTCAGAGCTTCACCAACTTCTTCCGTCAGAACCCCGACGTGAACCTGTTGGCCCCGGATTCGCTGGGTCGCTTCAAGTATGCAATCATCCCCGATCCGTTGTTCCCGGCTACCAATCCGTTCTATAATCAGGTGTATGTGCAGCGCGACATCAACCGTACGCGTACGCTGCTCAACCTGAACGCGCAGTACCGTCCGTTCCGCTGGCTTACGCTCACCTCCGATATCGGATTTGACCGCGGCGATCTTGACGATACGCAGTACATCCCGCGTGGACAGGTCACGGAAAATGGTGAGGAACTCAGCACCGGTACGCTGCAGATTGACAACGACATCACCACTGGTCTTGTGGCCACCTCCGGCATCACGCTCACCAAGGCGTTTGGTGACTTGACCGCCCGTTGGACCACGCGTGGCCAGACGGAGCGCGAAGTCGCACCCGGTATTCAGGCCAGCGGCACGGAGTTCACCGTTTCAGGTGTGAAGCGTGTAAACGTTGCCACCAACCGTAACTCGCAGTCGTTCATTACCGATCGCCGTACGAACGCGGTTCTCTCAACGGTCGCCTTCGACTACGCCGACAAGTACATCATTGACGGTTTGATCCGTCGTGAAGGCAGCTCGTTGTTTGGTCCGGACAATCGCTGGAACAACTTCTACCGTTTGGCCGGTTCCTGGCTGATCAACGAAGAAGACTGGTTCGACATCGGCTTCCTTGACCTGTTTAAGCTGCGCTACAGCATTGGTACGGCCGGCACGCGTCCGAACTTTGCCGACCAGTACGAAGCGCTTTCCGTGAGCGCAGGTGCCGTAGTGCGTACCTCGCTTGGAAACAGCCAGATCCGTCCGGAGCTCACCACCGAGCAGGAGCTCGGTTTGGACATGATCATCAACCAGCGCATCTCAGCGTCGTTTGTGTACGTGAGCAACAAGACGGTTGACGGCTTGATTCCTGTTCCTGTTGCGGCGCTGGCCGGCTTCAACACACAGGAGCGCAACGTTGGCACGATCACCGGCAACACGATCGAAGCCACGATCCAGGCCAACCTGCTCAACAACCCGGGCGGTTTCCAGTGGGACATCCTCTTTACTGGCGACCGTACGCGCAACTTCATCGGTGAGTTTGGTCGCAGCTGCTTTACCGGCGGCCCGGTGAACTACTGCGAAGGTATCCGCCTTGGTCAGTGGTTTGGTCAGAATCATGTGAAGGCGTTCAATCAGCTTCGCCCGATTCACGCCAACTCACAGGATCAGTTCCAGATTGACGACAACGGTTTTGTTGTGCCGGTTGGAACGGGCAACAACTACACCGATGGCAAGGCCAAGAATCTGTGGGGCACCACGGTTCGCATTGACGGCGTGAACTATGCGTGGGGCCGTCCGTTCCTCGAGATCGACAGCACCACCGGAGCGCTCAAGCGTGATCTGATTGCCGACTTTGCGCCGGACTTCCGCTTTGGCTTTGGCAACACGTTCCGTTACAAGGGCTTCCGTCTGTACACGCTGTTCAACGGTCAGTTGGGCGGTGAGATCTACAATCAGGTGCGTCAGACCGTGCTGCGTGATGGCGATGCCCCTGAAGTCGACCAGCGCGGCAAGCCGGATGAACTGCGCAAGAATGTGGCCTACTACGCCACCGGCGTTGCACAGAACAACGGTCCTTGGCTCCGCGAGTTCGTAGAGGATGCCACCTTCGCCCGCCTGCAGGAGCTGGCGTTCGGCTACCTCTTTGACTCACGCCGTCACCCGTGGATTGGCAAGATCGGTGCGAGCCGTATTCAGGCCGACCTCATTGGTCGTAACGTGCTCACGCTCACCAACTATTCCGGCTTGAACGTGGAAGCTGCCGCCGGCGCGCTGTATCGCAACGACGACTCCGTGTATCCGCTTACGCGGACGTGGACAGCGGCCTTCACGGTCACCTTCTGATGCCTTCACTCCCCAAATACATGACTATCTCTTCCACACCGAGCCGCCAACCGGCGGCTCGGAAGGCGCGCTGGTTTGCTGCGATTGCCGTGACCGGTCCGCTGCTGTTCGCGGGCTGCCAGACACTCGACGTAGCGAATCAGAACTCGCCTTCCATTGAAGGTGTCTTCTCTGACGCCGTCAACATTGAATCCGCGCTCATCGGTGGCTGGCGCGACTACTGGGGCACGACGCGTGGCTCGCGGGCAAACGCAGAATCACCAGTGATCCAGCTGTCGATGCTGGGCAATGAGCTCACCAGTGCCACCGGCTTCTTCCTTGAAGTGGCACAGGAGCCGCGCATTGCCATCGACAACCTCGACGCCGGTGGCTGGGCAAATCGTAAGCCCTGGTACGATATGTACCAGGTGATCGCGACCGGACGAGATGTGATCGTGTCCATTGACGCCAACAATTTGCGTCTGGGTAACGTCACGTCGGAGTTTCCGCAGGGGACTGACACCGAGCGCGCGAAGATCTTTGCCCGCTTCCTGATCGGTATTGGCAACACGTACCTTGGCTTGCTGTTCGACCAGGGCTTCCCGGCCGATGAAACGGATGATCCGGAAGCGTATGATTACACGTTCCTGCGTCCGTACGACGAGCTGCTGGAGAAGGGTCGCGAGTCGTTGCGTTCAGCTATTACACAGGCCAAGTCGGTGCCTGACTTCACGTTGCCTGCAACGTGGATCAACGGCAACGAACTCACGCGTGATGAGCTGGTGCAGGTGATGTACACCTACCTCATTCGCAGCTATGTGTACGAGGCCCGGACGCCTGAGCAGCGCGCAGCTGTCAACTGGCAGCAGGTTCTCGGCCTGCTTGACTCGGCCATCGTGGAAAGCCAGTTCCAGCAGGCTGACAACACGATTGATGACACGCGTTCGGTGTACCACCAGTACGCCTACTTCGTGACCAGCGGACGTACGAACAACCGTCTCATCGGTCCGGCTGACACCAGTGGTGCCTACCAGGCGTGGCTGCAGACGCCACTTGATGCGCGCGACGCGTTCCGTCTGGAAACTCCCGACAAGCGCATCTCGAACTCGACGTCCAACACGCAGCCGGCGGGCACGCGGTTCCGTCGCATTGCCAGCCAGACGATGTCAACGGCAAACGGCAGCTATGTGCGGTCGTTCTACCACAGCTTCCGCTACCAGACGCCACCCAGCAACCTGTTCCATTCAACAGGTGCGATCCCGTGGCTGCTGAAGGACGAACTCAAGTTCATCCGTGCCGAGGCGCTGTATCGCTTGAACCGTCGTGCCGAGGTGCTTCCGCTGCTCAACGAAACACGCGTTGCAGCCGGCCTGGCTCCTGTGACGGTTGATGGTCCGCCAAACAATGCGTCCTGCGTACCGCGCAAGGACGATGGCTCCTGCGGCGACCTGTTCGATGCGCTCATGTACGAAAAGCGTATTGACCTGTTCCCGTACGATCCGGCGGTCACCTTCTTTGACCAGCGTGGCTGGGGCAAGTTGATCTCCGGCACGCCGTTGCACTTCCCGGTGCATGGCCGTGAGCTCGACGGATTGGGGCTGCCCATCTACACCATCGGTGGTGGTGGCGAAGGTTCAGCACCCTGATTGAGTGACCAACAAGAAGCGGGGCCATCGCACTGTGCGATGGCCCCGCTTTTTTTGTTCTTGCTACCGCGGCTGATCAGCAGCCTGCAGCGTGATTACTTGGGCTGTTCGGCCAGGTTCACGCAGCTGCCGGTGCCACCATCGGGTGCCTCGGCGTTGGTCGGGCTGAATACGCGCGCGTAATAGCGCTTGCTCGGATCCAGACGCGGAATGGTGGCCTTGGCGCGACCACTGCCGTCCATGCCCGCCTGAATCTGACGGAACTTTGCCCGGGAAATGATTGGCGGTGCGTTGTCGCCGCAGACTCCCTGCGCGATGTCCCATCCCACAAGCTGGTTGGAGCCCGCACGCAGCACTTCAAATCGCGCTTCCGACTCAGAATCCTTCTTTGCGTTCTCGATCCGGATCTGGGCGCCCATGCTGCCGGTAAAGTTGGCCGCCCACTTGCCGCTCGACTGCACGACGGACTCCTGCGCACCGGCTGACAATGGTGCCGCTGCCATTACGACACCGGCGATGATCAGCGCCCGCGGACGCCACAGCATTGAGAGTGCTTTCATGATTACTGGGGGTATTGAGGAAAGAAGAGGTACAACCTGCGCTTTCGCCATTGCTGGCTCGAGGACAACTGCTACAACACACATACTGCTTACTGAGTTACGACTATGCGCACTTTGGCGTTGTGATGCAACCACGCCGCGCGCAGCGATCAGCCTGCTATCTGATCGGGTACACCACCCAATCGCCGAGGTGCCGCTTTTCTGAGGCCCGCACCGCATCCATATCCGCGGTTGGCACGAACACAACAACCGGCAGCTGAGAAACACGCCGCGCGCGCGATTTGTCAGCGACGCGTTGCTTCACCCGCTCTACGGTGCCGAGCCCCTCTTCCACATGAAAGCCGCCGGCCACGTGCACCACAACAGCGTCAGGATGCGCTTCCAGCGCCCGGGCCACGCTTTCGGCCATAGTCTCGTCCTTGATGCACTGCGCCTCGTAGAACCGGCCAATCATGTCCGCCGGCATGGCTGCATCGCCGTGTCCGCCCATATCCGCCATGGTTCGACCAAACTTCTTCGCATAGCGGCTGTCAGCGTCGCAGTCGCGTTCGGCGGCCACCCACGGTAGCCGTTCAGCGCTGAGCGTGTCGAGCGCGGCCAAACCGCCGCGTGATACCATCGACGCCATGTTGCGTGGAACGTTGGAGGCAATCACCGGCCACCCGCGCGCCTTCGCCAGTTCAACCAGCGGGCGGTAGTCGGGTCCGTAGTTGGGCCACGGACGGGAGTCGGCCAGGAACGCGCTCTCGGGCATGGTACCGGCCAGATACGCGTCGAGCGCCGGCTGCACATCGCGTTCAAACATTTCCAGCGACAGCACCACCTTCACATCGCGCCGCGCCAGCCCTTCGAGCACGGCAAGCTGCAGCGCATGCGTGCCGCGGTCATCATGCTGCTCGCCCAGAAACACCGCGTCGGCGCGTGAGAGCTGCTGCAGCATGGCTTCAAAATCGGTGAACGATTTGCCTTTGGCTACGCGATGCGGGATGTAGAGTGCGTTGGCCGGCACCACGCTCGCTGGCTCGGCCTCCTGCGCTGTCATGGCCGAGGCAGGCAGTGGCTTTTGCGCAGACAGCGCGAACACCGGTGACGACACGAGCAGCAGCGCGGCGATGCGCTGCGCGAGTATGCGTGGGATTGCTGGCGACTTGACGCGCGCCGAAGCGCCGCACGTGCCTGCAGACCAACTGAATGCCTCTACCATGCCCTTACCACCCCGGTGTAATCAAAGAATCCGCCGCTTTGCGCGGGGGCAATGCCGTCGGTGACCGCCAGCAATCCACTGGCCGATTCACCAATGGGAATACGAAACGCCGGACCATCGGGAGACGTTGCAAACCATCCCGGATTGCCAATCACACAGGTAATACCCCGCTCCGCCACATCGATTGCCAAAGCGCGCACGAGCATGTGCAATCCGGCGGCGCTGGCGCACACAGCGTAGTCACCGCCCTGCACCTTGCCGTCGAGCGATCCCAGCCACGAACTCACAAACAGCACGCGCGCACCGCGCTCCTTTTCAAGGAACGGCAGCAGCGTGCGTACCAGCAATACCGGTGCAACGGCGGTGCGTCTGTAGTGCTCCACCAGCCCGGTACCCGACATGGTGGCAAAGCTCGCATCGCGTTCGGCGTCGGCGAGCTTTTCGTGCAC
>JAABRT010000008.1 GCA_011390805.1 Gemmatimonas sp.
GAGCGGGTACTTGATATTCACCGGCATGAGTGAGCGGCGCAGCTCATCGCTTGGCGCGTGAATGGAAATGGCCAATCGAAACTGCTCTTTGCGGGCGGCCAGTGCTTCGATGCCGGGCAACACACCTACCGTGGAGATCGTGATGTGACGGGCACCAATGCCCAGGGCCCGCGAATCGTTGAGCAGTGTGAGAACCGTGTCCACCGACTTCCAGTTCATGAGCGGTTCACCCATGCCCATGAATACGATGTTGGTAGCCAGAAGTGGCGGGTCAAGCAGTCGCAACTCACGCACCTGACCGGCAATTTCCGAAGGTGTCAGATTGCGCTGAAAACCCATCGCCCCGGTGGCACAGAACGCGCACTGCAGCGCACACCCTGCCTGCGACGAGATGCACAGTGTGAGCCGGTTTCCTTCCGGAATGGCCACCGTTTCAATGGATTGTCCGTCGTGCAGGCGAAAGAGAAACTTTTCCGTGCCGTCGGTTGATGTTTGCCGCACCTGCAGTGAGGGCCGCGGCATGGTAAACGCGGTCGCAAGTTCGGCGCGCAGTGACTTGGGCAGTTCGGTCATGTCATCGAAGCCGGCCACCGGACGCTGCCACACGCGCGCGAATACCTGCGCCGCGCGATAGGGCGCTTCGTTGTGCGCACGCATGAAATCCCCAAGCGCCTGCAGCGCGTGGTCGGGATCGAGGTCCAGCAGATTGATCGGTGTCTCTGCCGACTGATCGGGTGCTGCGTCATTACCTGCCACAACGTCTCTCACTGGCCAAAGGAACTGAACGTGAATTGATAGAGCGGTCCAAGTCCAACATTTGCATCTTCACGACCGACACCTACCACAAAGCGTGACAGGTGGAGCTGCAGTGCGAACCGGGCGCGCGTGAGCCGTTGGTCGCCGCTGCGCACAAAGGGCAACGCCACCCGCGCTTCTATCGGTCCGAGCCGGCCACTGGCAATCGGTCCGAGTTCCCGCGACGTGCGGGTGCGCTGACCGCGCGTAGCCCCCTGTCCAGCCAGCCCCAGCCGTACCTCCCGCAGCGTGCCCGATCCGGCAATACGCACATCGGCCGCCGCCGTGATCAGCGGCCGATCTTCCGGCTCGCGCCCCGGACGCCAAAGAAAGCTACCTACAGCCACCCGTGCGTCGCGCCAGGGCAGACTGTCGGCTACCACACCGACGTCAGCCGCGAGCGCGCTTTCCACATCCCGTTCGGCGCGCCCCTGCCGCCAACGCGCCGCTGCCCCCGCGGTGAGCCAGGGCAGTACACGCCGCGCAACTGTTGCTGACACAAGCCAGCTCTCGTAAGGGAGCGTGCCCAGACTCTGCGGGTCAGTATCCGTCTGCACCAGCCCGCCCACGGCGGCGCGCCCCAGCGACAGACCAACCGAGGTGCCGCTGCGGCGGCGGTAGGCCAAACCGACCAACTGCCCCTCTACCCCCTGCTCGGCGCCAGTGGAGAGCGACGCCACACCCGCCTGCCACCGTCGATCTGCCGAGAGAGCCATGGTGGCCGGATTCCAGAGTCCGACGCCCGCTTCAGAAGACAGCGCGGCCGGGGCGCCCACAGCGCCCAGCGGAAAATCCCAGAGATCACGAGCGGGAACGGGCTGACTGTCCGCGGCTACGCTGCATCCGAAAATGCCGAGCCCCGTCGCAAGCCCGCACAAGAGCTTGCGGCGCATGCACTTGACCATAAACGACCCGTACGCGGCGAGCAAGGAAATCGCTTCCGCGTGTTCGGCTGGTGCGTTAGCTTGTGACAGATGCTCGCCTTCCGGATAGCCGTTGCCTGTTGCTGAACTCCTGACACCTGCTCGCATTGCGGTGCCCAGCTCGGCGTCCACCAAGGACGGTGTGCTGGCGGAGCTTGTCGGTCTGGCACTGCCGCAAGGAGACGCGCGGGACGGACTGCTGGCCGATGTCCGCAAACGGGAAGCGCAGTTCACGACTGCGCTGGGCGATGGCATTGCAATGCCTCACGCGCGCAGTCGCCACGTGTCGGCCCTCACGCTGTGTGTCGCGCGACCCGGCTCACCGATTCCTTTTGACGCGGCGGACGGACGGCCTGTTGAAATCGTGTTTCTTGTGGCGTCGCCAGCCGACGAGCCCGGCGCGCACATCGAGGCGTTGCGCTCCCTTTCGCGTATGTTCCAGAATCACGACACCATGACGGCGCTGCGCACTGCGCCCACGGCCGACGCGTTTCTTTCGGTGTTGCGTCTGGCAGAAGCCCGCTGAGTGCCGATGTCGCACGACGGGTCTGGCCACGGTATCATCTTTTTCTCTTTTTTGGCGTGAACACGCCTGGAGTTCCTGCGTGACCGAGTCGGTTCAGTCGTTCTCCTCGCCGGAGATGGTGACATCACTGCGCACACACGTTTGCGGAGAGTTGCGGGCCTCGCACGCCGGTGAAACGGTGCGTCTGGGCGGATGGGTGCATCGCAGTCGTGATCTCGGCGGACTGGTGTTTATCGATTTGCGCGACCGCTCCGGGCTTGTGCAGCTGTCATTCGGCCCCGCATGGAGTTCGGCAGACGCGATTGCGGCTGCGGCTGCGGTTGGTGTGGAATCGGTTGTGTTGGTGGAAGGCATCGTGGTGGAGCGCACCGAAGCGCAGCGCAACAGCGACATGGCCACGGGTGATGTAGACGTGCAGGTCACGTCGGTGCGTGTGGTTGGTCCGGCGGAGACGCCGGCGTTTCCCGTCGCGCCGGCCAAGAGTGACAAGCTGCCGTCGGAGGAGCTGCGGCTGCGTCATCGCTATCTTGATTTGCGACGCAGCGAACTGCAGCGCAGCCTGATGTTGCGCCATCGTCTTATGCAGAGCACGCGGCGTTTCCTCGACGCGCGCGGATTTCTGGAGCTTGAGACGCCGATTCTCACCAAGCCCACACCCGAAGGCGCACGCGACTATCTCGTGCCCAGTCGGGTGCACGCCGGCGAGTTCTACGCGCTGCCGCAATCGCCACAGATTTACAAGCAGCTTTTCATGTGCGCCGGCTACGATCGCTACTTCCAGATTGCGCGTTGTTTTCGCGACGAAGATCTGCGCGCCGATCGCCAGCCGGAGTTCACACAGATCGATATCGAAGCGTCGTTTGTCGGACAGGAAGACATCCTGTCTGTGGCCGAACAGCTGATTCGTGAACTGTGGGGAACCGCGGGTGTACCGGCGCAGTCGCCGTTTCCGCGCATGACGTACGCGCACGCAATGGAGCATTACGGTTGCGACCGCCCCGACTTGCGCTACGATTTGCAGCTGCACGATATGACGTCGGTGTTTGCCACCAGCGATTTGCCGTTCTTGCAGGCGGCAATTGCACGTGGCGAACGTGTGCGCGGACTGCGCGTGCCGGGCGGTGGCACCATGTCACGCAAACAGACTGACGAACTGGAACAGCTCGCCAAGGGTGCTGGTGCGAGTGGATTACTGGTGATCAAGTGCACCACCGAAGGTCTTGACGGCAAGGTGGCGAAATCGCTGGCTGCTGGCGCCGGTGATGCGTTGGGCTTGAATGCGGGCGATCTCGGGTTGTATGTCACCGGGGCAGACCACTTTGCCTCACCCGCACTCGACCGCATCCGGCAATCGGTTGCACAACGCTTGCAGCTGATTCCTCAGAACACGCACGCGTTTGTGATCGTAACAGACTTCCCGATGTTCGAACGCGACCCTGTCACCGGGGTACTCGGTGCAGTGCATCATCCATTTACTGCGCCTCATCCTGACGACATTTCGTTGCTGGGTTCCACACCTGAGCGCGCGCGGGCACTGGCCTACGACATCGTGTACGACGGACTCGAGCTGGGTGGCGGAAGCATTCGTATCAGCGACCCGGCGTTGCAGGCACGCATCTTCTCGTTGCTGGGTATTGATGATGCCACGGCGAACGCGCGTTTCGGATTTCTGCTTGAAGCGCTGCGTTCCGGCGCGCCGCCGCACGGTGGTATTGCCTTTGGCCTTGATCGTATTGCGATGTTGCTCTCCGGTGCGACGTCGTTGCGCGACGTGATTGCGTTTCCCAAGACCACGGCGGCGCGTGCCCTGTTTGAAGGAGCACCTTCACCGGTGCCGCCCGATGATCTGGCCGAGCTGTCGTTGCGCGTTGCCAATCGTTCAGAGGTGGTCGCATGAGTGATACGGCCACGACGGTGCGCGTTCCTATTGAAGGAGTCGATCAGCTTGTGCTGGCTGGCGTAAACGATGCCAACCTTGTGGAGCTGGCCCGTATCTCATCGGCCCGCGTGGCGATGCGCGGTGAAGCGCTCACGCTCACCGGTGACAACGATGCGGTCATGCGCGGCGAGGCAATCGCTATGGGCATGATCGCCACCGTGCGCAGCGGCAATACGCTGGTCCCCGATGACGTGCTGCGACTCAGCCTTGAGCAACGCCCCGAAGATCAGGCGGCGCGCGCCAACGGCGCCCTTGTGTTGCCCGGCGCGCGGAAAGTGGTCAAACCCAAAACGGCCGGCCAGGCCACGTATCTGCAGCAGATCCTTGAGCACGATATCGTGGTGGGCATCGGTCCTGCGGGTACGGGCAAGACCTATCTGGCCGTGGCCGCTGCCGTCGATGCACTCATGCGCAAGCGCGTGCGTCGCATCGTACTCGCGCGGCCGGCTGTGGAAGCCGGTGAGAATCTCGGTTTCCTGCCCGGCGATATGCAGGCCAAGGTCGATCCGTATTTGCGTCCGCTCTACGACGCACTCGACGATCTCATGCCGGTGGAGCGTATTCAGAAGGCCATCGAGTCGCGCACGATTGAAGTGGCACCGCTGGCGTTCATGCGTGGACGAACACTGGGCGACGCGTTTGTTATTCTCGACGAAGCGCAGAACGCCACGCACCTGCAAATGAAGATGTTTCTCACGCGACTTGGTGTGAACTCCAAGATTGTCATCACCGGCGACAAGACGCAGGTGGACTTGCCCAAGCGCGAAGAATCGGGGCTCATGCAGATTGAGCGCATCCTGCATGGCATTGAGGGCATCAAGTTCCATTATTTCACCGATGCTGACGTCGTGCGACATCGTCTCGTGCGCGACATCATCAAGGCGTATAACGAGGATGCAGCAGGCGGCTGACCCTCCGGAACCGGCGCGCGACGCGGCGCCGGTTTCCTTCACCCGCGACGCCTTGCAGCGTCACGGGTGGGGTGCGTTGTTCGCGCTCGTGTTGGCACTGGCCACGGTGTGGCTGCTTCCGCCGGGCGAAGGGCTGCGCACGCCGGTGTATGAAATCGGCAGTGTCGCCAGCACCACCGTTATCGCACCCTTCGGATTTCGCGTTCCGCGCCCCGAGGCCGATGTGGCACGAGAACGTGCGCGACTGATCGCAGCTGTGCCGCGGAAGTTTGTCTTTGACACCACCGCGCTCGACTCGGTACGCACGCGCATCGCCGCTTTTTCGCAGCTGATCGATTCCCTGCGTCCAGCCGACAGTGCGAGTCAGGACACTGCCGCCATCGTGGTGCAGAATCGCGCTGCCAGTTTGGGTATTTCCCTTACGCTTGCAGAAGCGGAGTGGCTGTCGTATCCCAGCCGGCGCGCCTCGGCGCTTTCTTCGGTACGGCGCACATTTGAGCGCACCCTCCCCGATGGCATCGCTCCCTCGCGGGCATTGGACGGTGTCTCGAGCGCCGTGCTGATTGAGCGGCGTGGTGAAGAACGCATGGTAGGAGCCGATGCCATCTCGTCGTGGAGTGACGTACTGCGCACCGCACGATTGCTGCATCCTGACAACTCGTCGCCCGTTGCTGACGGTGTGTATCAGCAGTTGCTGGCAGGGCTCTTCGTTCCCTCGCTGCGCTTTGACACGGCCACCACGCGTACGCGTCGCGAAGAGGCTGCTGCGCAGGTGCAGCCGTGGCGCTTTGAAGTGCGCAGTGGCGAAAAGATCGTAGGCGCGCACGAAGTCGTGCGCGAAGAAGATCACGCGCGGCTCGTGGCGTTGCGGGACGTCACGCGCAACCGCGCCGGATCGGGTCAGACCACACGAACCATTGGCGCGTTCCTGCTCAACCTCGCGGTGATCGCCGTATTCGTGATCACGCTCTTTTTCTATCGTCCCGAGATCTACGCGCGACAACGCGCCATGGCAGTGATCGCGCTCTGCGTGCTGGTGGTACTGCTGGGTGCGGCGCTGGCGTTGCGCGGCACACAGACGCCCGGGCCGCTCATACCAGTGGGTGTTGCGGCGCTGCTGATCAGTATTCTATTTGACTCGCGTATCGCGCTGGTGTGCGCACTGGTTGTGGCAGTGCTGATTGGCGTGCAGCCGGCGTTCCGCAGTACGCCCATCCTGTTTTTCGTGCTCGCCGGCGGTGCCGCGGCGGCGTTCAGCGTACGCGCGCTGGAGCGACGTACGCAGTTTGTCTGGTCCATCGTGGCTATCGCCGCAGCGTACACCGCGGCGGCACTCATCACCGCGCTTACGTTCGGTTGGGGCTGGACCGAGGTGCTGCAGGCTTCAGGCTTCGGTCTGGTGAACGCGATCGTGTCGGTGGCACTGGCCATGGCGCTGCTCTCGCCCGCAGAAGAAGCGTGCGGCGTGGACACCTATCTCAAGCTGCTTGAATGGTCTGATCTGAACCGGCCGCTGTTGCGCAGACTCGCTGTTGAGGCGCCGGGTACCTGGGCACACACGCTGTCCATGGCCAACCTGGTGGAATCTGCGTCGCGGGCGGTGGGGGCTAACGCCTTGCTGGCGCGCGTGGGCACGTATTACCACGACATCGGCAAGCTCGCCAAGCCCGGATACTTTGTTGAGAATCAGGCCGGTGGTCGCAATCCACACGACAAGCTCAAACCGGCCGCCAGTGCAGCCATCATCCGCAATCATGTGCGCGAAGGCATGGCACTCGCGCAGCAATACAAAGTACCTCGTTCGGTGCGTGCGTTCATCACGGAACACCACGGTACGAGTCCCATATCCTATTTTCTCGAGAAAGCCCGTGAACGAGATGCAACGGTGAATCAATCGGGTGAGTTTTCCTATCCCGGCCCGACGCCGCGCACTGTTGAGACGGCCATATGCATGCTGGCCGACGGTACCGAGGCCGCGACGCGCGTGCTCTCCGATCCTACAGAAGCACGGATCCGTGCAGTTGTGGAAACCATCGTGAGATCACGCATTGACGAGGGTCAACTGCGCCACGCACCCATCACGCTGCAACAGCTCGAAGTGGTGAAGTCCGAGTTCGTACGTGTTCTGGGTGCCATGCGCCACGGACGCATCAGTTACCCCGGCCCGGGTGGTGTGAGCTCCGGCGACCAACCGCTGGCTGAAGCAACGGCCGCTGGACTGCGCGTCTCGTGAGCCCGCAACGCGTTACCGCAACCACGCCGCGTTCGCGGCCGCGTACGCGCACGCGCGCACCCGCCGAGCCGGCGCACGCCGTTTCCGTTTCACTCGACGGAGCAACATCACCCGTCGCGACAAAGAAGCTGGAGCAGTTGGCGGCCCGCATACTCAAAGCCGAGCAGGTGCCGCGCGCACTGTTGAGCATCACCCTTATCAGCTCGCGCGCCATGGCCAGACTCAACCGTGAACATCTGGGTCACCGTGGTGCTACCGATGTGATCACATTCGCGCTGGGCGATGACGGGTCGGGAGTTCTGGTTGCCGACATCTACATCTGTCCGGAAGTGGCGCGTGAGCAGGCCGCGCATTTCCGGAGTGGAATCCGCGAAGAGATCGCGCGCCTGGTAGTGCACGGCGTGTTGCACGCGTGCGGCTGGGATCATCCCGTTGATGGGCAGCGGGAAGGATCGCCAATGTGGCAACGTCAGGAGCGTCTGTTGGCGCGCTGGCGCAAGACACAAACAACCACGGCATGAGCGCATTGTCGTTGGGCGTGGCGATTGCGAGTAGTGCGTTCGCCGCGGTGGCTGCGGTTGCTGATGGTGCGTTGCTCTCTGGCGTCCCGAGTCTGGCCACTCCCGATGCCGACTTCAGCGGAGGCGGCAACAGTGCGGCGCGCAATGGTCGCATCTTGCCGGCGCGCGAACGCGCGCATCGCGCGTTGGCTTTTCTGCGGGTATCGGCCCATGGCATCACGGGCGGTGCCGTGGCGTTGTTCCTTTCGTTCGACGAAGGTGCATGGCCGTTACGCGCGGCGGCACTGACGGTGGCGGCGCTGGTATCGGTGCTGTTCGCCGAGGCCGTTGCGCGCGCGCTGGGCGACTTGCTGGGCGAAACCGCAGCGCATCGGCTCGCTCCGTTTACGCGCACTGTGGAGCGCCTGCTGGCTCCGGTGGTGTGGTTGGGCGGCTGGCTGGATGATCTGTTTGCTTCGGTGATTGCCCCAGGCGCCGACAACGGTGAATCACGCGAAACGGCCGCTGAACAGTTCCGTCAGGTGGTGGAAGCCGAACCCACAGTGTCAGTGGTTACCCGTGACCTGCTGCTCGGTGTGTTCGATTTCGGTGAGACAACGGTGAGTGATGTCATGGTACCGCGTGTTGACATGGTCGCGCTGGACCGCAACACGCCGTGGAACGAAGTGGTGGCGCGCCTCAACAGTGCGCATCACTCACGGGTACCGGTGTTCGTCGATTCAGTCGACGATGTTGTTGGCATACTCTACGCGAAAGATTTGCTCACCTCGGTGATCGCAGACGAAGAGCCCGAAGGTGGATGGACGAAACTGCTGCGTGAACCGGACTACATACCGTCCACCAAGCGCATTGCCGATCAGTTGCGTGCCTTCAAGGCGTCGCAGACACACATCGCGATTGTCGTTGATGAATACGGTGGCACCGAAGGTATGGTCACCATTGAAGACATTCTCGAAGAGCTGGTAGGCGAGATCCGTGACGAATACGATGACGAAGAACGCCACATTGTTGAAGAAGACGGTGTGCGCTACTGGGTATCGGGGCGTCTCACACTTGACGATTTGAGTGACGCACTGGATCACGAGTTCACCAGTGATGAGGTGAGCACCATTGGTGGTTTGATTTTCGAGATGCTGGGACGGGTGCCGCGTGCCGGGGAAACGCTTGAGATCAACGGTTTCCGCGTGATTGTGGAACGCGTGGTGCGTCGCAAGGTGGAACGCGTGTTCCTGGAGCGCCTGCCGTCCCGCGATGAGGATGACGGCGAGTGATCCCTCAGTCTGAATCCATGTGCGGGAGCATTAGCCAATGCTGACCCGCACTATCATCCTGCTCAGCGCAACGCTGGTGGTGGCGTTGCTTACAGCCGGCGCAACCGCGGTGCGTGCTGTGAACCGTTTGTGGTTGCGATCCTGGATTGAACGCGACGACGACGACGATAGCAGCATTCAGCGATTTGTTGAGCATCCCAAGCGGCTGTTGCTCACTGCAGGTACCGCGGTGGCACTGGTGATCTTTCTGGCCGGTGCAGGGCTTACGCTGCTCAACGTTGGTGAGCCGTTGTGGCTGTTGCGCGACGGTATCTTGCTGGCGCTGCTGGTGCTGACCTTTGGTCAGCTGCTGCCGAGAGCGGTGGCGCGTCGCTGGGCGCCCAAACTTGTACCGGTGTTTGTGCCCGTGCTGCGTGGTGTCGCACTTGTGCTCACCCCCATGCGGATTGTGGCAAAGCGCATCGCCCGTCTGATCGCGCGACGCTTTGCACCACACTCCGCCGCTCGACGTGATGCCAGTGATGCGTCTCCCGATGGACTCGAGGAACTGTTGCAGGACGGCACACTGGAGGGACTCGATGCGTCGGAGGAGATCGCGATTATTTCAGGCGTGGTGCAGCTCAGCGGCAAGTCTGCGGGAGATGTCATGACGCCGCGCAAGGATCTGTTTGCACTCGACGAATCGTTGCCGCACGATGAAATGTCGCGCCGCATTGCCGAGAGCGGCTTCAGTCGTGTGCCGGTGTATCGAGGCTCCGTCGATCATCCCGTTGGCATGCTGCACGCCTTTGACGTGTTTGTGGTAGCGGGGCAGGGACGGCCTACGCTGCGACCGATCTCCGAGACCACCACCGACAAGCCGGCTGGGGATTTGTTGTACGAAATGTTGAGAGCACGGCGACAGATGGCGATCATTCGCGATGTCCATGGCAGCGTGGCAGGACTCATCACGCTTGAAGATTTGCTGGAGGAGTTGGTGGGAGAAATCAGGGACGAACATGACGAACCGGCCGCACGCACCAGCGGCGATGCACCATGAGCGGCGCAGCGTATAACACCGGCCACAGCACGATTGATCGTGTGCTCGCCGACTTCGATGCGAAGAAACCGGCCGCGCTCGCGCGCGCTGTTTCGATCATGGAAAACCATCGCGCGGGATTTGAAAAGCTGGCCAGCGCGTTGCATCCACGGCTCGGTCACGCGCGGCGAATCGGCATTACCGGTCCGCCGGGCGCCGGCAAGAGTACCATCACCACACAGCTCGTGCGCAGCTGGCGTGAGGCGGGGCTCACGGTGGGTGTGATCGCGGTCGACCCCACGTCGCCTTTCACCGGCGGCGCGCTGCTCGGCGATCGCATTCGCATGGAGGAGGTCGCGCTCGATCCGGGCGTGTTCATTCGCTCCATGGCCACACGCGGTTCGCTTGGCGGCCTCGCCAGCGCCACGCGCGATGTGTGCGACGTGCTCGACGCCTTCGGCATGGATGTCATTCTGATCGAGACCGTGGGCGTTGGGCAGAGCGAGCTCGATGTCGCGCGCACCGCTGACACCACGCTGGTCGTGCTCGTCCCGGAATCCGGCGATTCCATTCAGACGCTCAAAGCCGGTGTCATGGAAATCGCCGATATTTTTACGGTCAACAAGGCCGACCGGCCGGGCGCCGACCGTCTGCGCAATGACCTCGAACTCATGCTCGGCCTGCGTCCGGGCGCGACAGGCGGTCACGAGGCGGCGGGACATCACGGGGTGGATTTGCGCTCCCTCGCCCCTGAGGAGAAGGAGGCACTGCGCGATGCTATGAATCCCGCCCGTGCCGCGCGTAAGGCCGCCTCCAGCGAAGAGCCCGATCGTTGGACGCCGCCTGTGTTGCGCACCATCGCGGCTCAAAAAGAAGGGATCAGCGACCTCATCGATGCCATCACGCGTCACCATGGCTATCTTGACAGGAGTGGCGAACTGCAGGCCAGACGTCGCGAGCGCATGCGTGAACGGGTACGCGAGGCAGTGGAGCTCAAAGTGCACCAGCGGCTCTGGAAGGACGAGCCTACGGTGCAGTGGCTGGAAGACCGTTTGCCGGAACTTGAGGCGGGCGCATTGGCGCCGTTTCACGCCGCCGACGCGCTGCTTGCCCGCAGTGGACCGTTGCTCACAGGCACCAACATGGACGCAGAATCATGACCAGCACACAGCACATTGAAGACGTGGTACGGCAGCAGCAGGAAGAGCTGTCCCAACTGCGCGCCGAAGTGGCCGAATGGCGGGCAAAGTTCGAGGCCTCACGCACGCGTGATGTGTCGTACACCAACTCTGCGACTGAAGTAGAGCCGCTCTATACGGCGCTCGATCTCGAGAACTCCGCAGGCACCGCGTTTGAAACGCCCGGTACATGGCCATTCACACGCGGCATTCACGCCACCGGCTATCGCGGCAAGCTGTGGACCATGCGTCAGTTTGCCGGCTTCGGCACCGCGCGGGAAACCAATCAGCGATTCAAGTATCTGCTGGCACAGGGCCAAACCGGACTGTCGGTGGCCTTCGACTTCCCCACGCTCATGGGCTACGACGCCGATCATGCGCGCTCCGAGGGTGAAGTGGGCAAGTGCGGCGTGTCGATCTCGTCACTGGCCGACATGGAAACGCTGTTCGAGGGCATTCCGCTCGACCAGGTGACCACGTCCATGACGATCAACGGTCCGGCCATCATTCTGTTTTGCTTCTATGTGGCTGCGGCAGAGAAGCAGGGCGTACCGCTTGAGAAAGTCGCGGGCACGGTACAGAACGACATTCTCAAAGAGTACATGGCGCAGCACGCCTGGTGCTTTCCCATTGAACCTGCGCTGCGACTCATTGTTGACATGTTTGAGTGGTGTTCCACCAACACTCCTTCGTGGAATACGATCTCCATTTCCGGCTACCACATTCGTGAAGCCGGATCAACTGCGGCGCAGGAACTGGCGTTCACCCTGGCCGATGGTTTCACCTACGTGGAACGCGGCATTGAACGCGGGCTCGACGTAGACGATTTCGCACCACGTCTCTCATTCTTCTGGGATATCCACAACGATTTCTTCGAGGAAATCGCCAAGCTGCGTGCCGCACGGCGCATCTGGGCGCGCCACTTGAAAGAACGCTACGGCGCAAAAAATCCGCGCTCCTGGATCATGCGATTTCACTCGCAGACGGCCGGTGTCACACTCACCGCGCAGCAGCCCATGAACAATGTGGTGCGTGTGGCATATCAGGGGTTGGCCGCAGTGCTTGGTGGTACGCAGTCACTGCACACCAACAGCATGGACGAAACGCTGTCGCTGCCCACCGAAGAAGCAGTGCAGGTCGCGCTGCGCACGCAACAGGTATTGGCCTACGAAACCGGTGTACCCAACGTGGCCGACCCGCTTGGTGGTTCGTACTACGTTGAAGCGCTCACCGACAAACTCGAAGCCGAAGCCGAAGCACTGTTCGAACAGATCAATGAACAGGGCGGTGTGGTGCGCGGCCTTGAAGACGGCTGGTTCCAGAAGCGCATCGCTGAAGCAGCCGCGCGTCAGCAGTGGGAAATCGAACAGCGGCGCAAGCTGGTGGTTGGTGTGAACGAGTTTGTCACCGACGAACCCGAGCTCACGATTCCGTTGCTCAAGGTTGGCGCCGAAGCAGAGGCTGAACAACGCGAGCTGATGGCCAAGCTGCGCCAGACGCGCAATCAGGCAGAGGTGACGCAGCGTCTTGATGCGTTGCGCACTGCCGCGCGTGGCAGCGAAAATCTGGTGCCGTTTATCCTCGATTGTGCACGTTCGTATTGCACGCTCTACGAGATCCGCGCCGCCCTTGAAGATGTGTTTGGCGCGTATCGCGAACCGGTGTTCTTCTGAGTCCGGTCAGAAAATCCGCGTCGAAGACTACCGCGGCTGCTCGCAAGAAATCGCGCGCAGCGGCGACATCGTCACCCGTCGCAAAATCACGCGCCCCGTGGTGGACCACGCACTTCGACGCACAGTACCTGCACGAGTACGAACCGCTGTTCACCGCCACGCGTGACCGGCAGGAAGTCGCGCGACTCATCGACGTGCTCGGCGAACTGCCAAGCGGCGCGCGCATCCTCGATTGTCCCTGTGGACAGGGACGGCACGCGCACCTGCTCGCCGAGAACGGCTACAACGTAGACGGCCTCGATTATTCAGCCGAGTTGCTCAACGTTGCAAAGGCGCGCGGAATCGGCACATCGCTGCGCTACACACGCGGCGACATGAGAAAGCTGCCCGGCAAATGGACCGGTCGCTTTGACGCAGTCGTCAATCTGTTCACGAGCTTTGGCTTCTTTGACAGCCCCGCTGACGACCGGCAGGTGCTGGCCGAGTTCGCGCGCGTGCTCAAGCCCGGCGGTTTGCTGATCTGGCACGGCGGCAGTCGCGATGGCGTGATGGCCAAGTTTCTGTCGCGCGACTGGTGGACCACAGCCGACGGCACACTGTTTGGTCAGGAACGCCGCTTCGATGCGCTGAGCGGTTTCCTGCACGTGCACGCCAGCTGGAGCGGCCCCGGCGGTGCGGGTGAGCGTGAACACAAGATCCGTCTTTATTCAGCGTCACACCTCGCCGAACGAATGGCGGAGGTGGGTCTGGTGGTAGAGGCGGCCTATGACGGCTGGTCAGATCGACGTCTGCACCGGCGCTCCGGTGAGATGATGCTGGTCGCTCGCAAGGATATCCCCTAACTTTCAGGAATGTCTCGTCCAATCAGAGTACTCGTTGCCAAGCCGGGCCTCGACGGTCACGATCGTGGCGCCAAAGTGGTAGCCGCCGCGCTGCGCGATGCCGGCATGGAAGTCATTTACACCGGGCTGCACCAGACGCCCGAAATGATCGCCTCCGCCGCCGTGCAGGAAGACGTCGACGTGGTAGGCCTGTCAATCCTCTCAGGCGCGCACATGACGCTGTTTCCGCGCGTGCACGACCTGCTCGTTGAAGCCGGACGGGATGACATCCTGCTCACCGGCGGCGGCATCATTCCCAAAGAGGATATGGCAGCGCTCGAAGCGCGCGGCATTGGTAAACTTTTTGGTCCCGGTACCAGCACACAGGATCTCGTGGATTTCATCCGCGCATGGTTCGCTGAGCACAAGGCGCAGGAGGCGTGAGTACCCGCCTGAGACAGCTCGCCACCGAGGTACGCGAGCTCGAAGACAAGTTGCGCGAGGGTGGTGGATCGGCGCGCATTGCCAAACAACACGAACAGGGTAAGCGCACGGCACGTGAGCGTGTGACCGGTTTGCTCGACGACGGCGCACCGTTTCTTGAACTCGGATTGCTTGTCGCGCATGATCGCTACGACGGCCAGGCGCCCGCTGCGGGTGTTGTCACTGGCGTGGGCATGGTGCACGGTCGCGAAGTGGTGGTGGTGGCCAATGATGCTACAGTAAAAGCCGGCTCGTGGTGGCCCGAAACCATTACCAAGATTTTGCGCGCGCAGGAAGTCGCCATGCGCTGCCGCATTCCCATTGTGTATCTCGTTGACTCGGCCGGTGTGAACCTGCCGTACCAGGGCGGCGTGTTCCCCGGTCAGTACGGCGCAGCGCGCATTTTCTATTACAACTCCATCATGCGTCGCTACCTGCGCATCCCGCAGTTTTCGGCGGTGATGGGGCAGTGTGTGGCCGGCGGTGCGTACTTGCCCGCACTAAGCGATGTGATTCTCATGGTGAAGGGCAGCTCCTTCATGGGGCTGGGCGGACCGAATCTCGTGAAGGGTGCTACCGGTCAGACGGTGGACGGCGAAACACTTGGCGGTGCCGTCACGCACACCGAAGTGAGCGGCGTTGCGCATTACGCCGTTGAAGACGATCACGAGTGTCTGGCCAAGTTGCGCGATCTCATTGAGCGCTTGCCTGCACCCATGCATCGCCCTGCGAGCAATGCAGAGGCCAAGCCCGCTACGGATCCAGACAAGTTGTACGACCTGCTGCCGTCCGATCATCGCATGCAGTACGACATGCACGATCTGCTCGGCGCTGTGCTCGATGATGGCAAGCTCGATGAGTTCCAGCCGAACCTGGCCAAGGAGATCATGTGCGGTGACGCGCACATTGAAGGTATTCCGGTTGGCGTGATTGCCAATCAGCGTGGTCTCATAAAAGGACGTCCGGGCGAGCGCCCGCGCTTTGGCGGCATCATCTACGCCGAAAGTGCAGAGAAGGTGGCGTACTTCATTGATCGCTGCGATCGACAGGGATTGCCGATTCTTTTTGTGCAGGACGTATCTGGATTCATGGTAGGCCCCGACGCCGAACACGAAGGTATCATTCGCGCCGGTGCACGCTTTGTGGAAGCCATGGCCACGGCGCGTGTGCCCAAGATTGTGCTTACCGTGAACCACGCCAGCGGCGCAGGATACTACGCGATGGCGGGGCAGGGCTTCGACCCCGATTTCATTTTGTCGTGGCCTACCGGGCGCATGGCCGTGATGGAAGGTGAATCGGCGGTGCAGGCCGTACATGGTCCTACGTTCGAGAAGGCCAAGCAAGCTGGCGTGCAGCCGTCAGACGCGGTGCTCGCATCGGCTGATGCCATGCGTGCTGACTACGAAGAACAGCTTGATGCCCGATACGCCGGCGCTCGTGGTTTCATTGACGCCATCGTGTATCCGGAAGACACGCGCGATATGCTCGCGCTTGCACTTCGCGCGGCGCTGCACAATCCCGGACCACATCTCGGTCCGTTCGTGTTGCCGCCCATGCCGATGAGTGGCGCGTGATCGCGCCGCAACTCATATCCAACTGTCATGTCTGATACAAACACGCAGGATAAAGTGGTACGCGTTGCCAGTGGCCAGGGGTTCTGGGGCGACTGGCTCGAAGCGCCCCGTCGGCAGGTGGAAGGTGGTCAGGTGGACTACCTCATGCTCGACTACCTCGCCGAAGTCACCATGTCCATTGTGCAAAAGCAGAAGGAGCGCGATCCGAACATGGGATACGCGCGCGACTTCATTGGCGCGATGGAAAGTGTGTTCAGTGCGGTGGCTGATCGCGGTGTGAAGGTGATTGCCAACGCCGGTGGTGTGAATCCCGTTGCGTGTGCAAACGCGGTACTCGCAGCCGCCGACAAAGCCGGCGTGCGTGGAAAGCTCAAGCTTGGTGTGGTCACGGGCGACGACCTGCTGCCGCGACTTGATGAGCTGCTCGAAGCCGGTCATGAGCTCAAGCACATGGAAACCGGCGCGCCGCTGTCAACGGTGCGAGATCGTGTGCTCTCGGCCAATGCGTACATCGGTTCCACGCCGATTGTTGAGGCGCTTGAGCGCGGTGCAAACGTTGTGATCACAGGACGCAGCACCGATACCGCCCTTACCATGGCTCCGCTGCGTCATGAGTTCGGCTGGGGTGCCGAAGACTGGGACAAGCTCGCCGCCGGCATTGTCGCCGGACACATTCTGGAGTGCGGCGCGCAGGCGTCGGGCGGTAACTGCTTGCACGATTGGCGCAACATTCCCGATCTCGCCAACGTGGGCTATCCGATTGCCGAAGCCAGTGCTGATGGATCGTTTGTTATCACCAAACATCCCAACACCGGCGGGCGCGTGAGCGTGCCGAGTGTAACGGAGCAGTTGGTGTATGAGATGGGCGATCCCAAGAGCTATATCACGCCCGATGTGGTGGCGGATTTCACGAGCATCAAGGTTGCCGCAGACGGTGAGAATCGTGTGCGCGTGCATGGCATCACCGGCGGTCCGGCTACGCCGTTCCTGAAGGTGTCCATTGCGTATCGCGCCGGCTACAAGGCAGTCGGAACGCTCGTGTACTCATGGCCCGATGCCATGGAGAAGGCACAGCTGGCCGATCGTGTTTTGCGCGAGCGACTTGACAACCTCGGCCTCAAGTTCGATCACATCCTCACCGAGTTTGTGGGTGTGTCGTCAACACACGGTTCGCTGGCTGGCGAAGCCGGTGATGTGCCGGAAGTGCAGTTGCGCATTGGTGTGCGCGGCCCCGATCGCGCATCGGTGGAGCGTTTTACACGCGAGCTTGCACCGCTGGTGCTGAATGGTCCGCCCAGCGTCACGGGCTTTGCCGGTGGACGACCGAAGATTGAAGAAATTGTGGCGTACTGGCCCGCGCTTATCGACAAGCGCGCCGTCACCACGCACGTTGACATTCTGGAGTGAGCGCTATGCACGTACGATTGCTCGACATCGCGCATGCGCGAAGCGGAGACAAGGGCGACACGGCCAACGTTGGCGTGATTGCGTTGCGTCCCGAGTGGTATCCGGTGATCAAGGAATACCTCACCGCCGATGTGGTGAGCAAACACTACGAAGGGCAGATCACCGGACCGGTGGAGCGCTTTGAGTTGCCGAATCTTGGTGCCGTAAACTTTCTGCTGCACGGCGCACTCGATGGCGGTGGTACACTGTCTCTCAAGACAGATGCGCAGGGTAAAGTGTATTCCACATCGGTGTTGCGTGTGGTACTGAATGTGCCCGATGCGGTGGCCAAGGCCGCCGGCCTTCCGGCGTTCGCCACGGGCTGACCCGTATGAACACGATGACGCGCATCAAGCTCGCCATCACCATCATGGCACTGCTGTTCTTCACCGCCGGCATGCGCAGCGGTGAAGAGTGGCAGCGGTGGGTGGGTATCGCACTGCTCGCGATTGCAGTAGGGCTGCGCTTTGTTGGCCGGGAACGCAAGTCAGGCTGACGCGCGCAACCAGCGCCACAGCTCGCGCGCGCCCGGCTCCTTGCCGTGCATGAGTACTGCCGCAGAGAAGATGCGACCCGCCAGACGGCGGAACAGCCACACGGCGAGCAGCAGCAACACTACCGCCGCCACGGTTTCCCACCACGGAACTGTCGTGAGCATGAGACGCATGGGCAGCACGCTCATTGACGTGAGCGGAAAGATCGAAAAGATCTGCGCAATCGGAGTCTCGACTTTGGCCAACAGCATGAACGCCAGCACACTTGGCAGCATGGGCAGAAACAACAGCAGCGAGCGCGTTGAACTGTTGGGATCATCAATCGTTGCAGCAATCGCGGCCATGAAACAGAACCACATCGCGACGCCCAACAATGTGCTGAACGCGATGATGGTCAGGGTGCCGTAGTCAGATACGATGGGCGGCAGGCTCAGGCTGTTCATGCCGAGCAACTGCGGACCCACAAGCCCCAACACGAGAAAGCCAAGCGCCAGCACCATCGTTCCGGCAATCGCTGCGCCAGCCAAACCAATGATCTTGCCATCCATCCAGACCTGCGGTGGCACCATGGCCACAATCTGTTCGGTCACGCGCTGCGTCTTTTCGCTGGTAATGCCAATGAACATTGTGCCGAATCCGCTGAACAACACCAGCAGCCCCAGGCCGATGATGGCCACGACGGCAATGCGCGTGGACTTGGCAACCGCAGCGCCCCCTTCGCTTACGAAGTCGGTGGTAACGACAATCGGCGAGAACAGCGCGGCGCGTTCGGCGCTGGTCGCAACAAGCGACGCGATCGCCGCCTCCTGTCGCGCCTGATTGAGTGTGAGCGCCAGCGGCTCCGTCCACGCACTGCGTTTACGCACGAGCACCGATGCCTCGCTTGCTGAGCTCACGATGAGCGCACCGTCCAGATCGCCGCGGTCGATTGCGTCACGCGCAATCTGTTCGTTCCACACACGCGTGGAATCCCATTGCACGTCGGCAGCAGTTGGAAGCGAAAAACCAAGTCGCTCCGCATTCACCACAGCAACGTTTGCCGGTTCCGAGTTGCTGTTCTTGATCGCGCGCCCGACCATACCGCCAGCAACCCCCAGCACCGCCATCACGGCGAGGCCGATGAACTGCTGACGCCACTTTACAAAGCGCTGAAACTCCCAGCGTGCAACTTCGAGTGTCTGCTGCCACCGCGTCATGCCGCTACTCCCTGAGCGCTGGCCCAGGCCGCATCGGCGGCGCGGACGCGTTCCACATACACATCGTGCAACGATCCACCACTGGCGAGCTCACTGGTGCGGCCATGCAGTAGTTCGCGCCCGCGATGCATCACAAACACGCGGTCGGCCACGCGCTCAACCAATGACATTTGATGCGCGCTCAGCAACACGGTGGTGCCCGCATCGCGCAGTTCGCGCACAATATCCAGAAAGGCCTCCTGATTGACCGGATCAAGACCGCTGAACGGCTCGTCGAGAATGGCCATGCGTGGTCCGTGCAACACGGCCGCCGCAAACTGCACCTTTTGCTGATTGCCTTTTGACAGCGCACCAAGCTTCTCATTGGCCCGATCAAGCAGCTGCAGTCGCTCAAGCCATTCCTGGGCCCGGTTTACCGCCTGCGCAGCCGGTACGCCACGCAAGCGCGCGAAATAGGCCAACGTCTTGTGAATCGGCATGTCCTGATAGAGGCCGCGATCCTCGGGCAAATACCCAATTGCCAACGGCGAGATGTGGGAGGTTGAGCCCTCCCACTCAATCGTCCCGGAATCCGGCTGCGTGATGCGAACCAGCATGCGCAGCAACGACGACTTGCCCGCTCCATTGGGCCCCAGCAGGGCCACAATCTCGCCGCGTGAGACTGTCAACGAGATGTCATCAACCGCCAGCACAGTCGCGTAGCGCTTGCGCACCCGCGTCACACTCAGAAATGTGTTGTCAGTGGTCATGGTCGCTCCAGATAGAGACCATGGCATTACGTGCACTCGATGGCAGGAGTTACAGCGCCGGAACAGCGCGTTTGACTGCGTTTTCGGTTGATGTCTGCGGTCTGCGGCTCACGGTGAAATCAGAAAGCCCGAGCCGCAGGCTTCGTCCTACCAAAAACGCCGTCAATCGGCAGTAAAAACCGCCAACCTAACCCGCCCGATTCTTCCACGCCGCCAGCACCGCCCGCTCCTTCTCGGCCGTAGCACCGGCACGAAGCGTCGCCTTGCGGTCAGCGTCGCGCGAGTGGTGGTACTCAAGTGTCGCGAGTGCTGTGTCAGCGAGCGAGCGGAAGGTGAGTCCCGCAGCCACCTCGCGACTCAAATCAAACCGTGCAAAGCCCTCAAAGCCCGGGGTAGGGGGGCGCCACACGGGCATCTCGGCGTACGGACGGATTTGCTGTGTGGCGAGAAACTCACGCGGCACCCATGTCCACGAGAGCGGCGCTGTTGTCACACCGGCAATTCCGTACAGGAACTCCGCCATTGACCGGCCATTCTCCGGACCAATGCCCATGAACGTGCCGTACGTGCGGTCTTCACACAGACGCACCGCCCACTCGCACAGATCACGCACATCAATCACCTGTACCCGATCATTTTCCGGGTCACCGGGCGCAAGAATCTCCCCCCCCCGCTCAATGCGCACCGGCCAATAGGTAAAGCGATCCGTCTCGTCGCCGGGGCCGACAATCAGTCCCGGTCGCACGATCGTGGTGCGATCACCAAATGCCGCGCGCGCTTCGGCTTCGGCCAACGCCTTGGCCAAACCGTACGGATACGGCTGCCCCTCGCTCCAGTTGCGCGTATTCGTTTTGTTGAGCAGCGGTGCATCAACAGTGCCCGGTACCTTGCTCAAATCGGCAAAGACTGAACGCGTTGAAATGAACAGATACTGGTCCGCTGCGTCACGCAGCAGCGCGGCCGAGTCCTTCACCCACATGGGGGCGTCGGCACGTGACGCCGAGTTGTCAATCACCGCATCCCATTTGCGTCCCTTCAGCGCATCAAGCTGATTGGCCGCGCGGTCGCCGGTGAGCTCTTCAACACCGTCAAACATGCCGGGCGCCGAGCGCCCGCGATTGAAGATCGTGACCTCGTGTCCACGTGCAACAGCGTAACGCACCTGATGCGGACCAATGAATCCAGTACCACCGAGAATGAGCAGCTTGATGCGGCGAGGAGCCGGTGCAACCGCTCGAACTTTCGCAGCGCGCGGAGCGAGTGTCGCGCCAAGCGCATGAGACACACCGGGTGCACCAGCACCAAGGGCCGCCGCTCCGCCAACCAGGCCGAGTTGCGTAAGAAAGTCGCGACGATTTGACATGAAGGCGGCCGGGAAGGAGGGGAGTGCACAACCGAGCGGCCAACGCAGCAGCCGCCGATACAGCAATATCCGCCGCCAGAGAATCACAGTCAACACAGAGCAAGCGCACGAGGGCATTGACACCGAGAGGTAAGCGCATGTCAGAAGATCACCTGAGAGCGTATACCAAGAGCGCTGCCACACCGTCCCCAGGCCCTCAGCCCCCCCACCGCAGACCGCAAACAGCAAACCCTCACCGAAAACGCAGTCAAACGCGCAGTTCAACCTCGAACCGTAAACAGAAAACCCAAACCGAAAACGCGGTAAAACGCGCTGTTTCCAAACCCAAAAAAAAACGGGCCATCACCACTTTGGTGACAGCCCGTTCTCTTCACTTCAACAACAGTTGCTCCGTGCGATTAACGATTCGGAATGTTCTCGTTGTTATCCGTCTCAGCAATCGGCAACGGCCAGCACACCTGATTACCGATCGGCGCGAAGGCCGCCTTGAAGTACGGCGCATTGGCTTCCGGCACGTTGAGCACGTTTTCCGGAATGCGGCGGAAGTCACCCATGCGCTTGGCTTCAAGGTAGAAGTCGCGCGCCTTCTGCTCCATCAACTCGGTGAGCACCGCGGAAGCCGACGTAGCGCCGGTGTAGGCCGGCTGTCCGTTCGCCGAACGGCGGGCCGCGATCAGCGCGAGCTGTGCAGCCGTACCCGTTGCTTCAGCTTCGATGTAGTCGGCTTCCACCTTGGATGCGAGACGAATTGGGCTGGAGAACGACGGATACTTGTCCTGAATGAAGAAGTCTCCGCTCGACGGATCCTGAGGATTCAGGTTGTGCTCAGACGGCGACTTGAACGGAATGCGCGGGTCGTCCACACGGTACGCCGGCGCGATGGAAATCGATCCGCGATCGAGCGTAAACTGCCACATACGATTTCCCAGACGCGTGCGCTGAGCCGGGTCATCGAGGTAGTTCAAGCTGAACGTGAAGCCAGCGGGCACAGCCTGCGCGGCTGCGATTGCCTGCGCGCCGCGACCAGCCTGCAGCTGCGCACGGGCCAGACCAACGCGGGCAGCGTTGGCGAGCGACACGCCGGTCGCAGTGCCGTTGGCGGTACCGGTGCTCACCGCCTGCTGGAACGCCGCCACAGCGGAATCAAGCATCGCCGCCGTGTTGAGCGCCGGACCACCGCTCGAAACACCTTCGCAAAAGCTTTCGGCCATCAACACAAAGCTGTACCCCTTGAACAACGCGGCACGGGCATAGTTGATGTTGCTCGTTGGCTCCGGCAACTCGAGATCGAGTACGGTTGACGCCGAAGCCAGCGCCACACCCAAGGGTGCCCAAAGATCGTCGTTGTGTGAGCCGTTGGTATTGAGCACATCACGACGTCCAAACTCGTTTCGGGTCGGGAACGTTTCGGCCACCAGCGCCTCGCCGACAAACCACGACTGGTACATGGCGAACCAGCCCAGTGTGACAGCAAAGTTCTGTTGTGCCGAGGCGGCAAGGGTGGGTGCGTCGTTCACCGGATCGATGGCCGACGCGTCAATGACGTTGGGATTTCTGACCGTGAGGAAATCCGCACAGCCGCCGAGACTCAACCCCATAAGTGCGGTAACCGCACCCACACGGGTCGCGCGTTGAATATTTGTCATATGTGAGAGTTCGCTCAGAAGGTGAAGTTGGTCTTGAGGACGAAGCGGCGCGGATTCGGAAGCGTGAGGAAATCGGTGCGCGAGAAGTTGCCACCGGCGGCCGAAATCACTTCCGGGTCTGCACCCTCATAGTCCGTCCACAGCGCGAGGTTCTGACCAGCGATTGTGAACGATGCGCCACTCAACACACCGATGCGCTGCGCCAACGAGCGCGGCAACGTGTAGGTGAGCGACACTTCACGCAGGCGGATGAAGTCACCCGGCTGGATGTACGCTTCACGAGCGTTGTTCACGTTAGTAGTACCACCGCTCTCGGTCACAAAACCAGGCTGGCCGGGCGTGTCATTGCCATAGCGACGCAGGCGCTCGCGACGCGGCAGCTTGTTCACGTCAACACGGTTTTCACCGCGGATGAACTGCGTCTCGCGGAAGAAGTCAGTGTTGTTGAACACGCTGAAGTCGCTCTTCGCGTCAAGCAACGCAGTGAGGCGCAAGTTCTTGAACAGCGTGAACGAGTTGGAGAGGTTCCACTCAAGCGTCGGCATGATGTTGCCAACAACTTCAAGCGTATCAGCCACCGTCACAACGCCCGTTGTTTCATCGATTGAGCGCACAGGCTGCGTCACGAACGAGCCGAGCTGGAAGCCTTCGGTGAAGCGGTTGAGCGTGCCGAACGCGTTCACGCCGCCAAGGTCAATCAGCTCGTTGTTGAGCGTATTGCCGCCGGCCCGAAGCTCCCAATCGAAGTTTTCGGTGCGCAGCATGTTGGCTGACACTGACACTTCAAAGCCGCTGTTCAGCACTTCGCCGATGTTGGCAAACGGGTCGCCCAGGAAGCCGAGTGACGGCGGGAGCGGACGCGAAAGCAACAGGTCGGTGGTGGTCTTGTTGAAGTACGTGACTTCAAGGCTGATTCGGTCATTCCACGCCGAGGCGTCAAAACCAAGTTCGTACTCCGTACCACGCTCGGCTCGGAGCGAGTCGTTACCCGGGTTGTTCGGGATGGCACCGGCTTCAGCCGTGCCGACGATGGCGAACGGTGCTGCGGAGAACGTCTGGAGCGAGGCTCCGGGGTTTGGCGCACGTCCGGTGGTTCCCCATGCCGCGCGCAAACGCAACTGGGTGAGGAAGCCGGTGAGCGGGGCAAAGAAGTCTTCTTCGGAGATCACCCATGACGCACCAACTTTCGGCAGGAAGAACGACGGAGCGCCTTCGCCGAATGAGGAGTTCTGGTCAACACGGGCACCAAGCTGCAGGAAGCGGCGATCGCGGCTGCTGATCTGCAGTTCGCCCAGGTAGCCGAGAGCCTTGCTTTCGGAGAAACTCTGGCCGCCCGTACGGGTGGAGGCGTTGTTCACACTGCTGGCCGCGTTGGTCACGAAGCCGAAGCCGCTGGCCGACGTCACGTCCTGACGGGTGATGATGGACTGCAAACCACCGGAGAGGTTCACTCCCCACTGACCTTCATCGCCCAACGTCTTACGCACGTTACCGATGTAGTCAATCGTGAAGCGATCAAGACCAATGCGATCAACGTCACGGTCGCCGGTGTTGTTGTTGCCGACGTACGCGCCCACAGAGTTGCGCGGGAAGAAGTTGTTGATTTCGTCGCGTGCGAGGTCAGCACCAATGTTCAAACGGTTGGTGAACCAGTCAAACGGCTGGTACTGCGTGAGCACATTCACCTGCGAGCGACGTGACTGCACCGAGGCTTCGATGGCCGAAATCGCTTCTACCTGACGGGCAAAGCCAAACCAGCCGTCCGTGCCTGGGTTTCCATCATCGCGACGCGTGAGCGGATTGCCGAGGAAGTGACCACCCAGGAAACCGTAAATGTTGTTGTCGTTCTGCGGGAGATCCGACGTGGACTGCAGCACGTTCAAGCCGATATCGATCTTGACGCGTGGATCGGGAACGAAGTTCACGTTGGAACGGAAGCCGATGCGCTCAAACGCATTGTTCGGCAGCGTGCCTTCCGTCTTGTCGGACGTGGCGCTGAGGAAGTAGCCGTAGTTGGAACCACCACCACGACCCGTCCAGCCGATGTTGCGCTCGGTACCGGTGCTGAAGGCGTTGCCGCGAAGCAGCGGATTGTCCGAAATCAGCGTACCCACCGCCTGACCGCGGCACAGAGGATTCGTGCTGGTGGCCGCAACTGTGGACGCGGTGCACAACGCGAAGTTGGACGGAACGTCCCAGTTCTGATCGATCTGGGCCACGTCAACGCGCAACGTCTGCGAGAAGGAGTTGGAACCCAGCTTTCCTTTCTTCGTGATGATCTGGATAACACCAGCCGAAGCGTCGGCACCGTACAGCGTGGCGGCCGCCGGTCCCTTCACGACTTCAATGGACTCGATGTCGTCAGGGTTGATGTCGTTCAGACGATCGGTGATCTGTCCGCCGGTGCCCGGGTTGAACTGCGACTCCGAGACGCGGATACCGTCAATGAAGATGAGCGGCTGGTTGGACAACGAGATGGACGAGGCACCACGGATACGGATCTGACGCGACGCGCCGGCCGTTCCTGACGTCGCACTTACCGAGACACCCGGCAAACGCGACTGCAGCACTTCGTTCACGTTGGACACCGGCGCCGTACGCGCCAGATCAGCCACGGGCAATGACGCCACAACGGCGGCCTGTGCACGACGCTGCGTATTTCCCGTTACACCCGTCACAACAACTTCAGCCAGCGTGGAGACGGTCGCGTCAAGCGCGAAGTTGCGCTCGATGCGCTGTCCGGCCGCAATCCGAATGGAATCTCCACGCGCCTTGTAGCCAATGCGCTGTACTGAAACCAGCGACAGACCCGGGCGGATGTTGACGATGCTGTATTCACCCGCGTCGTTCGTGATGCCAACCAGCGTGGTGCCGCCGATAAGGACCGTGGCGCCGCCGAGCGGAGCACCGGTTGCTGCATCCGTCACTTTGCCGGCGAGCGTTCCCGTTTGCTGTGCGTCCAAGGTGGTGGGTGACGCAGCAAGGGCGAACAAAGCTGCCGCGCCAAGCACGTGGAGACACGTTCGGAGTTCTCTGAACATGAAACAGACCGTCCTGAAGGAAGGAAAAAACATTGGGGAGGCCCGTATGACGAGCCGTCACGGGTCATCCCCAGGGAGGGACTACAAGCCATTACACGGGACTAGCCGCGAATGACTCAGTACTGTGTGACGGAAGTATGTCGATGTGTCCCAAAACTGTCAAAGTGCAATCCGCTGCCTTGATTCCAACGGCCGCCCGGCAGCTCCGCATTTCCCAGTGTCCGCCCGATTGGCATAGATTGTGCCATGCCCCGTATTCCTGAACTGCTCGCCCCCGCCGGATCGCTCGACGCCGTGCGTGCCGCTGTCGCCAATGGCGCTGATGCTGTCTACCTCGGCGCTTCGCAATTCAACGCCCGCGACGACGGTGCGCAGCTGAGTATTGAAGAGCTCGCCAAAGCCTGCGCCATCGCCCACCAGCGCGGTGCCCGCATCTACCTCACCTTCAATGTGCTGCTCAAAACCCATGAGCTGGTGCCGGCGCTGCGCTATCTCGGCGAGTGCGTGGAGGCGGGCATTGATGCGGCCATCGTGCAGGACCTGGGCGCCGTCCGCCTCATTCAGCGGCTGTATCCGTCCATAGAAGTGCACGGCTCCACACAAATGACGGTGCACGATCCGGCCGCGGCGCAGGTGATGCACGATCTGGGCGTGGAGCGCATGGTCCTCGCCCGGGAGAACACGCTGGCCGACATTCACGCCATTCGTGATGCAGTACCGGCGCTGGGGTTGGAGACGTTCGTGCACGGTGCGCTCTGCATTTCGTATTCCGGGCAGTGTTTCATGTCGGGTATGATTTCTGAGCGCTCGGCCAATCGCGGTTCCTGTGCGCAATCGTGCCGCAAGGACTACGTGCTCACCGACGCCGAATCCGGAGACGAACTGGATCGTGGCTATCTCATATCGGCCCGCGATCTGGCCGCGCACGATCATTTGCAGAGCATCGCCGAGGCGGGCGTAGGATGCCTGAAAGTCGAAGGGCGCAAGAAAAAGCCCGAATATGTAGCCACGGTCACCAGAAGCTACCGCAACTGGCTGAATCAGGTGCGTGACGGTGAGTTCGCTCCGCCACCCTCTGATGAAGTGCAGCCGCTGGTACAGATCTTCTCGCGCGGCAATACGGGCGGTATGTACGGCGGTCGCGCGGGTCGCGACTATATAACGCGCACCCAGCCCGACAATCGCGGCGTTACGCTCGGCACAGTGGTTTCGCAAACCGGCCCCGAGCTGGTGGTGGATGTTCGTTCACCCATTGCCGACGGCGATGGTCTCGGATTTGAAGCGCCGGAAGATGGAACCTCCGCCACCACCGGCTGCACCGTAAGCAACGTGCGCACGCTGTACGTGCGCGACGGAGTGTACAGACAGTCCTTTACCGCACGCGTGCGTGTTGGCGGCGGATGGCGGGTGGTGCGCACAAGCGACGCAGCGTTGCTGCAAAGCGCACGGGAAACGTTTGCCAACGTCACAGTTCCGGATCGCGTTGGATTGGTGCGTCTGGATATGCGGGCGTTCGGGCAACCGGGTGGCCCACTCAAGCTGGTCGTCACCGATGGCACGCACACCGTTACGGCACGCAGCGACATTCCGCTGGCGGTCGCATCGAAACGGGCACTTGATCTCACGCAGCTGCGTGAGCAGCTGGGTCGCTTGGGTGACACCACCTTTGTGCTTGGTGATGTCAACACAGATGGATTGGCCGACGGGTGTTTTCTACCTGTAAGCGCACTCAATCATTTGCGTCAGGAGATCACCGCCGAACTCACACAGCGCCGTGAGTGGGACAGCGCCGCGCAGCACGCTGACCGCGATGATCTGTTGGATGTCGCGCTTATGGAACTAACCTCCACCTCTTCGCGCGAAGCACAGACGCAACCCGTTGGTGAAGCCCTTGGCGGTGAATCAGCAGCACAAGCCGTCGCAGCTTTCCGACTGGTGGCATCGGTATGCACGCTCGACGATGCGCGCGCGGCCGCTGCGGCTGGCGCCACGGAGGTTGTGCTCGATGTATTCCTGCGCCATCCCACGCCGCCGGTGAGCCGCGTGCGTGCACTGCACGAGGAGCTGCGCGCGCAGGGAGTGGTGCTTCGCCTGCGCACGCCCACCATTGTGCGTCCCGAAGATCGGAAACGACTCAATAAATGGCTTGAGCTCGAACTTCCTGTGCTTACCGGGCATCTCGGACTCCTGGCCGAGCTGAGCGCAAAGGGCGTTGATGTGGTCGGCGACTACGCGCTCAATGTGTTCAATCCGCATAGCGCCGACATCCTGTTTGGTCTGGGCGCCCGTCGGCTTACCGCCAGCGTTGAACTGACAACGCAGGAAATCGCCTCGCTGGTGAAACCGTGGGGTGGCCAGCCGTTTGATGTGCTGGTGTGGGGACGCCCCGAAGGAATGACCATTGAGCATTGCGTGTTGTCGGCAGCGTTTGATCGAGAACCCACTACCTGTCGTGACTTGTGCGTCCAGAAACACGCGAATGTCACGCTCACCGATCCCACAGGTTATGCCTTTCCGGTGGCGACAGATTCTGATTGCCGGAATCGACTGCTGCATTCCCGGCCGATCGATGCGTCGGAGTTTGTTCCGGAGCTGTGGCAGGCAGGTGTGCGCGGCTATCAGCTGGTGTTCAACATGATTGGCGACCCGGTGCACGAAGTCACCGCTGCGTACCGTGCTGTGTTGAACGATACGAGCGCGGGGCAGGCGCCCGATCTTGCTGCACCCCGGGCGCTGGTGCGCGGCGCGTTCACACGCGGCCACTTCGCGCGCGCTGTTTAAAGGATGCGCTGCATAGTTTGGAGTGCGTGTCGTTGAGCGCTGACTTGCGCTGCTCGTAACGGGTTCGCGCAATCAGGCGCGCGCGTTGTTGTTATTGGCCTCGTCGTCTACGATTTCTGTACGAATGCGTACAGCACCACGGATCGGGGTGATGTGTCCGCCACCTGCCATCACCAGTGATCGCGTCACGGCGGTGCCAAAGTGCAATATGAGTGACGAGTAGTACACCCAGAACAGAATGACCACCAATGAGCCGGCCGCTCCGTAGGCTGAACCTGGACCGGTTCGCGTGAGGTAAAGCGAGATCAGCGACTGGCCCACGATAAACAGCACGGCCGTGAAGAACGAACCGCGCGCCACATCTTTCCACGAGAGTCGCACATCCGGCAGCACGCGGAAAATGAGCCCGAACAGTGCGGTCATGATCAGCAACGACAACGAAAGATCAGCGAGCGTGACGATAGCGGGGGGAACCGGAATCCACCCTTCGGCGAACTCCATGACCGACGCCAGTGCGATTGAAATCAGAAATGAGGTGAGCAGCAGGAACCCGATCGTGAGCACCATGCCAAACGACACGAGGCGCGTAAAGAGAAACGCCCACACGTCATTGCGCGACGGCTTGGCCCGCACATCCCAGAAGAAGTTCAGTGACGAGCGCAGTTGCGCAAAAACAGTGGTGGCACCGAACATCACCGCCACAGCGCCCAGTACCGTTGGCCAAATGCCCGACTGCTCAATGCGTGATTGGCGAACCGCGTCCTGCACCAGTTCAGCGGCGTCGGCGCCAATCAATCCGTCAAGCTGCGTTACGACTTCGCCGCGCACCGCTTCGTCACCCAGAAACACTCCCACCAGGGTGATCACAATGATGAGCAGCGGTGCCATGGAGAACAGTGTGAAAAACGCCAGTGCACCAGATGCCTGAAACGACTTCTTTGCGAAGAACAGTTCAATGGCTTGAAGCAGTGTCTTCCAGCCTTGTTTTACGAACGACATGGACTCTCCGGTTCATCGATGCCGCGTATCAGTGCGGGGCAGTGCGCATTGCCGCGCGGGGACGCGCGAGTCGATCGCAGTCGAGCACACGCTTTTGCTACGAGCCGCAACCGTTCGATGTCGCTCTGCGCTCGCGCTGCGGCTACCATGCAATATGAACGCAACGCACGCCCGCACGCTTCCATCAAGTCCCCCGTACGGATCACTCGCCGACGCGCAAGCAACACTGCTGCGACTCTTCGGTTACGCGGATTTCCGCAAACCGCAGAAGCCGGCGATTGAGGCTGTGCTCGCCGGTCGTGACGCGTTGATCGTGCTGCCAACCGGCGGGGGCAAATCACTCTGCTATCAGATTCCCGCGCTCATGCGTCGTGGACTCACGGTCGTCATCTCGCCTCTCATATCATTAATGAAGGATCAGGTCGATGCGCTGGAAAAGCGTGGAATCGCCGCCGCCTTCATCAACAGCACACTGCCGCCCGGTGCAGTGGCTGATCGACTCACCAAAGCACGGCTCGGCGAGCTGCAACTGCTGTATCTCGCGCCGGAACGCATGGATGCCGGTCGCACCATTGATCAACTGCGCGAGATTGGTGTAGCGCTGCTGGCCGTTGACGAAGCGCACTGCATCAGCGAATGGGGGCACGACTTCCGTCCGGCGTACCGCCGGATCGGTCGGATTCGACAGGGTTTGGGTAGTCCGCAAACTGTCGCGCTCACCGCCACGGCCACGCCGAGCGTGCGTGAAGACATTGAACGTCAGCTGCAACTTAAGGATGCCGTCGTGGTCGTCGGTGGATTCGACCGCACCAATCTGTCGTATTTTGTAACCTCCACACGCACGCAGGCGGATAAGGACAAGGCCGTAATCTCATGCATTCGCGAGCACGAGGGCGCAGCAATTGTGTATGCGCCCACGCGAAAGGCAGTTGAGCGTGTCACGCACGTGCTTTCCAAGGCACGCATTGCTGCCGTGGCATATCACGCAGGGCTAGACGAATCGCACCGGCGTCGCGCACAGGATGCGTTCATGGGCGAAGACTCACGCGTGATTGTGGCTACCAGCGCCTTTGGTATGGGCATTGATAAGCCCGATGTACGGCTGGTGGTACATCACGCCATGCCGGGTTCACTGGAAGCGTACTACCAGGAGGCAGGCCGAGCCGGACGAGACGGCAAACATTCCGTGTGTGTGCTCATGCATTCGTATCCTGATCGCTTTACGCACGAATATTTCATTGAAGGTGCGCATCCCGATCGCTCGGCTGTAGAGCAGGTGTGGCGCACGCTGCGCGACCACGCTGATCATACGGGATTCGCCCCGCTCACACTCAGTCAGCTGAGCGACATTGTGCCCAAGGCGGTCAATGAACGGCACGTAGGTGCGGCCGTACGGGTCCTCGCGCAAAACGGCTGCCTGCTGGTTGAGCCTCCGGCGCCTCATCGGGTGTTTGTACGATTGCTCGCTTCACCCCACCGCATATCCACTGAGTTGATTGGTGATCGGGCCTACGACCGGGAGATCCTGCGTGCATTGTGGAGAGCGGTGGGTCCGCGCCTGGAGCAGGGTGCCTCCATCGACCTTGACGGATTGCCGCCCGGGCTCGGGGGAGGTGTTGGCGTGACGCCGGTGCTCGAACGACTGCAAGCCGAGCAGTTTGTCGTGTGGGAGCGATCGGGAGGTGGATTTGTGCTGGAGGGGCGCGCCGTGGTGGAAAACAACGTCCCGGTTGATTGGTCCATGCTCGCCAGACGCCGGGCGGTCGATCTCGACCGGCTCGACGCCATGCAACGCTACGCACAGACGCACGCTTGCCGTCGCGCCTTCGTGCTTCGATACTTTGGTGATCCTGACGTGCGGACTGACTGCGGTGCGTGTGATCGCTGCCTTGGTTCCAAACCGTCGCGCTCCCCCAAAACCGCGCGTGTTCGCGCACGTGCCAAATGAACGCTGCTTTAACCCGGTATCGCGCGCTGCTGTGCGCCGTAGCGATGTGCGTCCTGGGCGCGCATCTCGGCGCTTGCAATACGCGCGATCCCGAGAGCGCCGACATTCTGCTGCGCAACGGCAGCGTATACACGCTCTCATGGCCCGATCCCGATCCTGACGGCGCACCACACGCCCGTGCGCCCTTCAGAGATGGCGAGTGGACACCTGACGCGACCGCCATCGCCATACGCGGCGACCGCATCATGTGGGTGGGACGCGACGCCGATGCGCTTGCCTGGCGTGGCAGCAACACCCGCATTATCGATCTTCAAGGGGCCACTGTCGTACCCGGTCTGCACGATGCGCACGGACACGTGGGCGAGTTGGGCGCGGCCATGAGCAAGGTAAATCTGATTGGCGTGCGCTCGCCGGCGGAGGCCATCGCTCGCGTCCGAGAGGTGGCCGACACGGCGCCGCCAGGAAGCTGGATCCTTGGCCAGGGTTGGGATGAAGGGGCGTGGGCTGATCGCTACCCCACACCGGGTATGCTCTCGCGCGCCTTCCCTGATCATTTCGTGTATCTGCGCAGCCTGCACGGTTTTGCCGGCTGGGCCAACGACTCCGTGCTGTTGGCCGCGGGCATCAACGACTCCACTCCCGATCCCACGGGCGGCGTGATTCAACGTGGTGCAGACAGTGTGGCTACCGGCATCGTGCTCAACCGTGCCGTGGCGCTGCTCGACGCCGCCGTTCCGCCGCTCACCGTCGATCGCGTGAGTGTGTACATCACCCAGGCGCTCGATTCACTGGCGCGCGCCGGTTACACCATGGTGCACGACGCAGGTGTTGACGCGCTGCATCTTGAAGCGTACCTGCAGCTCGCCGAGCGTAAGGCACTCCCCATTCGTGTGTACGCGATGCTTTCAGCGCGCGATACCGCACTCGCGCGGTGGTGGACGTCGAGCGGCCCCGACACCACAACAGCCAGCTATCTCACCGTACGCAGCGCCAAAGCTTATTACGACGGTTCGCTGGGGTCACGTGGAGCGCGGCTTCTGGCCGACTACGCCGACGAGCCCGGCCATCGCGGAGTCAGTGGCGACGGGTATGGATTTGATACAGCCGTGGTGGCCGGGCTCATGCGCGCAGGCTTTCAGGCGTCTATTCACGCCATCGGCGACGCCGGCAATCGCGAGACGATTGATTTTCTCTCGGGCGTTATGAGCGGCGCATCCGATACGCGCTCGCTGAGGCACCGCGTAGAACACGCGCAGGTGTTGACCCCGGTCGATGCGCAGCGCATGGCGGACTTGCAACTCGTCGCGTCCATGCAGCCGCCGCACGCGGTGGAAGACGCCCCGTGGGCCGAGGCTCGGCTTGGCCCCACACGAATTCTCGGCGCCTATGCGTGGCGGACATTACGTCGCGCCGGGGCACACATTGCGTTCGGCAGCGACTTTCCGGGCTCCGGGTTTTCACCGTGGTACGGGTTCTATGCCGCCGTCACCCGCCGCGACACCACAGCCGAACCGGGGGCCGCGTTGATTCCGGCGGAGCGACTCACCGCTGAAGAAACAGTGCGCGCCTACAGTACATGGGCCGCGTGGGCGACCTTCAACGAGGGTTCGAGTGGCGTGATCGTGGCGGGGCGTTGGGCCGACCTCACCGTTCTCAGTCGCGACCCATTCACAACTGAACCCGACAGCAGCTGGCTCGACAGTGGCGTCCGCTTCACAATCGTCGGGGGCCAAATCGTGCACGCAGCAGACACTGCACAACGCGTGACCACGCGCTAGGTTGCCCCCTCATGGATGACTCACTCTACTTCTCGGAATCCCATCTCGCCGTGCGCGAGATGGTTCGCGCCTTTGCGCAAGAACACGTCGCGCCCGTAGCGGCGCGCCACGACGCTGACTCTACGTTCCCCTGGGAGAACGTCAAACGCATGGGCGAGCTGGGCTTGCTCGGTATTCCGTGGAGCGAAGAACTCGGCGGCGCCGGCTTTGATACCATCGCGTTCATGATTGCCATTGAGGAGCTCGCGCGCGTTGACGCGTCGCACAGCATCACCATCAGTGCGCACACTACGCTCGGCACGTCACCGATCGTGTATTTCGGTACCCCCGAGCAGCAGCAGCGCTATGTCCCCATGCTCGCTTCCGGTCAGGTGCTGGGCGGTTTTGGTCTCACCGAAGAATCAGCCGGCAGCGATGCCGGCGGCACACGTACAACGGCCGTCCGCAAGAATGGCCATTACGTGCTCAACGGCTCAAAGCGCTTCATCACGCACGCCGGTGTTGGCGAAGTGTTTGTGGTCACCGCCGTTACCGATCCGTCCAAGGGGTCAAAGGGCATTTCATCCTTTATTCTGACCAAGGATTCCTGCGACCTCGAAACGGTCAAGGCGCTGGGCATCGGCCACAGCGAGGAACTGCCGAAAATGGCCGGTTTCCGCTCGGGCAAAAAGGAAGACAAGCTCGGATGGCGTGCCTCGGATACCCGCGAACTGCTGTTTGACAACGTCGAAGTGCCCGCTGAAAATCTGCTCGGCACCGAGGGGCTCGGCTTCATCAACTTCATGAAGACGCTGGATGCCGGACGCATTGGTATTGCCGCGCTGTCTATCGGTATTGCGCAGGGCGCGTTGGACGAGGCGCTCAAGTACGCCTCGGTGCGCAAGCAGTTTGGCCAGGCGATTGCCACTTTCCAGGGTGTGCAGTTCCAGCTATCCGACATTGCCACCGAACTCGAGGCCGGCCGTCATCTGGTGTACCACGCCGCGTGGTTGTCGCAAAACGGCAAGCCGTTTGGCAAGGAAGCCGCTATGGCCAAGTTGTTCTGTTCGGAGCTCGCCATGCGCGCCACCATCAAGGCCATTCAGATTCATGGCGGCTACGGTTACACCAAGGAATATCCCGTGGAGCGCTTCATGCGCGACGCCAAGATCGGCGAGATTGGCGAAGGCACCAGCGAGATCCAGCGCATCGTGATTGCCCGCCACCTGTTGCGGGAACTGGCGGGATAACTCGGCGTAGCATACACTTAACTGTCCATTGCATCGTGTGCGCTGCACCGATTCAGTGACGGTTCGAATCAGTTTTGGTCCCGATGGCCCGCGCGACTCGCGGGCCGTCGTTGTTTCGGCGGGCGTCGTTCGGGGCCAGCGTGCCTGCGGCGACACCGCCGAGCACCCCATCTCGCGTCCCGTGCCCGCATTGAGATCGCACACCACTACGCTTTTCACCGGTACTCGTTGCCCGTCGCGCCGCCTTTGCGTGCGTCATGGGCTGGTACGTCGCGCGCTTTCCTCAAGGAAGCGTGTGGTGTCCGGGTATCCGGGCGTAGCTGGAGTGGTCGATCGCGCGTGGTTGGTGGAGAGACCGTTGGTCCGTTCAGGCGTGGCGCATCCGGCGCCCCTGATCACTACTTCGCCCTTTGCCCAACGTCAGGATTGTCCGCGCGCGGAGTCGCCGTGCCGTCAACCGACGTGGACCCTCGATGAAACGCGAGATTCTTGTCAACGCGAACCCGCGGGAAACCCGGGTCGCCATCCTCGAGGACGACCTCCTCGTTGAGCTGTTGGTCGACCGGCCCGATGCCAGGCGCATGGTCGGCGACGTGTATTTGGGAAAAGTCGAGGCGGTGCTTCCGGGTATTCAGGCCGCATTCGTCAATATCGGGACCGAGAAAGCCGCGTTTCTCCACGCGTCCGACATCGTCGTGCCCGACGCTGACGATGATCCCGACGACGAGGACGAAGACGACGATGAAGACGATGCGCCCTCGGGCGGCCGTCGGCAGCGCAAAGAGCTGCCGCCCATTCAGGACGTGCTCAAGCGCGGCCAGGATCTGGTGGTGCAGGTGTCCAAGGAACCCATCAGCACCAAAGGCCCGCGTGTAACGGCACAGGTGTCGCTGGCTGGCCGTTTTCTGGTGTACATGCCATTTGCCTCACGCGTAGGTGTGAGCCGGAAGATCGGTGAGCGCAGCGAGCGTCAGCGTTTGCGCCAGATGCTCACCGAGCTGCTGCCGCCGAAGTCGGGTGGTGTGATTGTCCGCACCGTGAGTGAAGACGCCACGCGCGAAGTGTTTGAGCGTGAGCTCAACTCACTCATTGCCGCCTGGAAACGCATCAAGCGCAAGAACCAGTTTCTGCGCGCGCCGGCGCTCATTCATCGCGAGACCAATGTCACACGCGGACTCGTGCGCGATGTGTTCTCGAGCAAGGTAGACGCGCTCAATGTCGATTCGCGTCAGGTGTACAATGAGATCGTGGAATACCTCACCGGTATCGCGCCTGATCTTGTAGACCGCGTGAAGATGTACGAGGGCAGTGTGCCGCTGTTCGACAAGTTTGATGTTGAAAAGGAAATCCGCGATCTGTTCAAGCGACGCTGCGATCTGCCGTCTGGTGGCTACCTCATTATTGAGCAGACTGAAGCGCTTGTTTCCATTGACGTGAACTCCGGTCGCTACACCGGCAAGAAGGACCCCGAAAAAACGATCTATCGCACCAACAGTGAGTCGGCCAAGGAAATCGCGCGTCAGCTGAGACTGCGCGACATTGGCGGCATCATTGTGTGCGACTTTATCGATATGGAAACGCAGTCCAACCGTGACCGCGTGCTGCAGGAACTTCGTACGCATCTGGGCCGCGATCGCGCACGCACCAAGGCGTTTGCCGTAAGCGAGCTGGGCCTCATCGAGATGACGCGTCAGCGCGTGCGGCAGAGTCACTGGCAGAGCATGACCGAGGCCTGTCCCACGTGTGCGGGCACCGGTCGTGTCTTTTCGCCGGAAACGATTGTCCGGCGCCTCGAGCGTGCGGTCACGCGTATGGGCGCCGAAGGGCGAAAAGAGGCCATGCTGCTGCGCATGCATCCGGACATTGCGCTGCACGTGCTCGAGGAGGAGCGGGATTTGCTCAAACGGCTGGAGAAGGCGGCCGGGTTTTCCCTCGAGATGCGCGACGATCCGCTGCTGAAGCCCGACGAGTACCGTCTGGTGGTGAAGGGGGCGGAGCGGGACGTGACGCAGCAGTACGCGATGGCGTGAGATGACATTGACAGCCTGCGCCTCACGCGATACGTTTCTGGGCTAATCTGGTCGTCGCCCCTTCCGGGCAGCGATCCCAAATGGGGTGCCCCGTCAGGGGGCGCGATGCCCTCACGACTGTCTTGAGTACTATGAGCTACGCGATCATCCGAACCGGCGGCAAGCAGTTCCGTGCCGAGCCGGGCAAAACACTTCGTATTCCTTCGCTGATGGGCGACGCCGGTTCCTCCGTTGAGTTCAACGAGGTGCTGCTTGGCTCAGACGGTACGACCACGCGCACGGGCGTTCCTACGCTCAGCGGCGCCAGTGTCACGGCCGAAATCGTCAAGCACGGCAAAGACGACAAGATCGTCGTATTCAAGTTCAAGCGTCGCAAGAACTACGCGCGCAAGCAGGGTCACCGTCAGAAGTTCACCGAAGTCCGCATCAAGGACATCGTTCTCGGCTAACCGTTGCGGCATCGGCTGTACGCAGCGATGCCTGGGAGATAGACATGGCACATAAGAAAGGCGTCGGCTCTTCGCGCAACGGACGGGATAGCAATCCGCAGTACCGTGGCATCAAGAAGTATGGTGGCGAGTTCGTCACCGCCGGCAACATCATCGTTCGTCAGTGCGGCACCAAGTGGCACCCGGGCCGTAACGTGGGTCTCGGTACCGACTACACCATCTACTCACTCGTAGACGGCGTCGTGCAGTTCGAGCACAAGAACAAGAAGCGTCTCAAGGTCTCCGTGAATCCGGTCGAGTACGAGTTGGTGATCGAGCACGTTGAGGGTGAAGAGTCGGCAGACGAGGGCGAGCAGACCGCCAACTAGGCTGTCCGCTTCCGTAGTCAGCTAAACGAAAGTTTGTCGGCCCCCGTTCTCTGTGAGCGGGGGCCGATTTTTTTGCCCGCATATGCCCGCATATGCCCGCAGGTGGCCGAATGATTCCTGATCATGGTCTTGCGCTCTTCGGTAACTCCGGGCGCTGATTGTCCGTACGTTTGAGTACCCCTTTTCATGGAGCAACTACGCATGGCAATCTGGGACAAGCTCAAAGACGGAATCGACAAAGCAAACAAAGTCGCGCAGGACGCGCTCGACGAAGGCAAGGTGCGTCTTGACGCCCGCAAGGCCCGGCAGTCGGCCGACAAGGCCGCGGAATCGCTGGGCTACGCAGTCTTTCGCGCCTGGGAGCGTGGACGCGAGCTGGAGCCCGACAGCCTCGACCGGCTGGCGCGTGCCCTGCGGGATCATGAGCAGGAAGCGGTGCGCTTGGAACGGTCCATCGACGAGGCAGGAGAATGGCGACGCCGGCAGGCGGCCGAGGGCGGGGCTGCGCCGGCCGCGTCGGGGACAGACGCGGGTGCCGCCTCAGGGGCTGACACGGCGCCGGCGACAGGCGCAAACGCGCCGTCCGCAGCTCCGCCACACTCCAGTCCGGACGCACAGCCCCCCTTTCACGACGGCTCGTCCCAGCCGCCCGTGGGATGAAATGAACCACCGCCTTAACGCCCCCGTGCTGTCTGCGTCTACCATGACGTGCCTATGACAGAAGCGGACCGGACCAAGGACGCGGCGGTTGACCAGGAGCTCATTGAGCGCTGGCGCGCCGGCGATGAACGAGCGGCTTCGGCGCTCGTTGAGCGGCACGCGTCTGCGTTGTCGCGCTTTGCCTTGAGTCTGGGTGTGCGGGATGATCTCGATGAGCTCGTGCAGGACACCTTTGTTCGTGCGTTCGGTGCTCTCGATTCATTCCGGGCAGACAGTTCGCTCCGTACCTGGTTGTTCACGATCGAGCGCCGGCTGGTGCTCGATCGACGCCGGGCCACGCGGAGGCAACCGCAACTCGTTGAGGTAACCCCCGACGACGCGGCAACCGGCTTTCATGCGCTGGATGGCATCGTAGCCAGTGAGACGGAGAATCGGGTACGGTGCGCACTTGACGCGCTGTCGCCGATGCAGCGGGATGTATTCACGTTGCGCGTGCAGGAAGGCAGGGCATATAAAGATATTGCGGATATTCTCGGGACCACCGAAGGCGCGGCCCGGGTGCATTACCACAACGCGCTTCGCGCGGTGAAGGAGCGGATTCATGACTGAGTGCACAAACATCGACATGCAGGACCTGCTGCCCGAGTTCATCGCCGAGCGGTTATCGGCGCGTGAGCGGGAGCTGGTGGGGCTGCATCTGGCCGAATGTGCCGCCTGTCAGGCGGACCATGCGGTGTTGGTGGCAGTGCGACATGCGCGACCGGTTCCACCGCCTGTCAACATTGCGGCAATCGTTGCGGCGCTGCCACGTCCGTCAGTGATCGAAAGCCCGGAGACAGACAGTGTAAGCGCCAGAAGCAGCGATCGTGAAGACGCGCGTCCGATGCTCACGGTAGAACGCGGCGGCAATACATCGCGTCAGGTTCCACCGCCATCGATTGCGCCCGTGAGCAAGCGTTCACGCTCACGCAGCATGGCCGGCATGGTCATGCGCTTTGCAGCGGCGTTTACGCTCGTTGCGGTGGGTGGATTGTCCATGGTGATGGCACGTCGCACACCAACGTTGATCACGGATGCAACCCAGCCCGCACCCGTGTTCAGCACGGAAACACCGATGGAGATGGCCAGTAACGACAGGCCGTATTCGCCGGATCGTGTGCCGGTGCGTGCGGTGGTGTCGGTGGCGCCTTCCGTGCTGCCGATTCAGGAACTGTCAGATTATTCAGACGACGAGTTAGCGTTGCTCATGCAGCAGCTTGAAGAGTGGGACGGCGCCCCGCCGGTTGATTCCATCAGCCTGGTTCCGTCGGGCGTTGACAGTGTGATCCAGGAGTCATGATGGACAGGACAGAGAGGGTGTCGCAGCGCGTTTCACAGCGGGTATCGCGGCAACTCGGCTTTGCGGCACTGGTGCTGGCCGTAGTGAGTGCACCGGCTGTTGTTGAGGCGCAGGGGCCGCCACAGGGGCGCGCAGACCGTTCGGCGTCGCCGCGCACTGACGGGCAGTCGCGCGCCATCGAACAGCAGTTGCAGCGTCGCATTGGTCAGATCATGAAGGAGCGCCTCGCGCTCACCGATGCACAGCTTACGCAACTCGAAGCGGTCACGATGAAGCTTGAACGCGAGCGCCGTGCAGTGCGTGGAGAAGAGTGGCGCATCCGCACCGCGCTTCGTGCGCAACTGCTGTCGGGTGACTCGGCCTCCAACGACGTGGTGGGTGAGCTGCTCGATCGCATGCCGCGTGTAGAACGTCGCCGCATTGAGCTTATGGAAACCGAGCAGCGTGAGCTCTCGGCGTTTCTCACACCGGTACAGCGCGCGCGCTACATGGCGCTGCAGGACGAAATCCGGAAGAACATGGACGAGATCCGCCGGCGTCGGTCTAACGACCATGACCCGTCGTCGGGACGCCCTGGTAACAGCAACCGATCGATGGAGAGGCGTTCGCGTCCGCCTGAGGGACGGTAAGGCTGATGGCGGCACGGGTGTTGGCACCGCTGCTTGCGTTGGCGACCGCCTGCCTGTTGCAAGGTTGCGGCGCTGACGCGGAGCAGGACGTTCACAGTGGTTCCTCCACAGCCCGCCTGCGCCCGACGGAGGTGGGGAACATGGCACCGGCCTATGCCATCGCCACGGTGAGCGGAGATTCGCTTGTGGTGGGCCCGGGTGAGTCGCTGGTCTTGCTCAACGTCTGGGCCACATGGTGCGCGTCATGCAAGGAAGAGTTCGCGCTCATGGACACGCTGCTCACCAGGCACGGCCCCAACGGATTGCGCGTGGTCGCCGTGAGCGTCGACGCAGGCAGCGTGCAGCCGGTGCTCGATGTGGCCGAGCAGTACGCTGTCACGTTTGAGATCGCACACGATCCAGAGGGTATTGTGGAGCGCCGCTTTCCCGCCCTTGGCGTGCCGGCCAGCTATCTGATTGGCCGCGACGGCCGGATGCTGTGGAAGCACGTTGGCGTGCTCCCATCGAAAGTTGATTCGGTAATCTCCGAAGCGCTGGCGCAACCGGTGCCATCGTCATAGTTTGCGGTTCGGCCTGTTGTGCCGTACACCCGGGTGGCGGAACTGGTAGACGCAGGGGACTCAAAATCCCCCATCCTCACGGATATGCGAGTTCGATTCTCGCCTCGGGTATCTTGAATCGCAGAAATGCCGCGTGCTCCGGTTGGGGCACGCGGCATTTTTGCTTTTCCAAACGCTGCCGTGCCGGCCGCGTGCTGCTGTGGCCGCCGAACAGTGCCGGCGACCGCGCGTGCGTGCTACGCCTTCACATGTGTGAGCCAACCGTGCTCATCCGGCGCGCGTCCGTGCACGATATCAAGAAACCGCGTCTGCAGATCCTTGGTAATCGGTCCAACCTTGCCTTGGCCAATGCGGATCTTGTCGAGGCTGCGAACCGGCGTGACTTCCGACGCCGTGCCAGTGAGAAAGATTTCATCGGCGCCGTACATCATTTCACGCGCGATCGGCTGCTCGCGTACGGTGTAGCCTGCATCCTGCGCAATGCGCTGGATGCTGGCACGTGTAATGCCGCCCAGGATGGTGCCATCGAGCGGCGTGGTAAAGATGGTACCGTCGACTACCACAAACACATTCTGTCCTGAGCCTTCGCTCAGCGTCCCTGATGGATTGAGTGCGATGCCTTCCTGATACCCGTTGGCAATGGCTTCCATCTTGATCAACTGTCCGCTCAGATAGTTGCCGGCGATTTTTGCCATGGCCGGAATCGTGTTGGGCGCGACGCGCGTCCAGCTGGAAATGCACGCGTCCACACCATTGGCCAGTGCGTCTTCCCCGAGATACGCGCCCCATGGCCAGCAGGGGATGTACACATGTACCGGGCTCTCCGTTGGCAGCATGCCGGCCGCACCGAACCCACGTACCACCATGGGGCGGATGTAACAGGTGTCGAGGCCGTTGCGTCGAATCACTTCGCATGTTGCTTCGACCAACTGATCGACGGTGTAGTTGAGTTCAATGCGATAAATGCGCACCGACGTGATCAGACGCTGCAGGTGTTCGCGCAAACGAAAGACAGCCGGACCTTCCGACGTGGCGTAGCAGCGGATGCCTTCAAAGGCCGCCGATCCGAACTGCATGGAATGACTGAGCACATGCTCGGTGGCATCGGCCCACGGCACAAACTCACCATCACGCCAGATCCACTGCGTGGCTGTTAGTCGACTCATCAAAAATCCCGGAAAAAGAACGTCGGGCGGTGCGGCTTCGCACGCGCGTGAGCTTTCAAATACCGAAGGGTCGTACCGCGGCTACAACAACGAGCGCGCAGCACCACCGTCAACACAAACGGCCTGACCGGTGACAAATCCAGCCTGTTCAGAGGCCAGAAACGCTACCATCGCCGCGACTTCCTCCGGCGCCGCAAGGCGGGCCGCCGGTGTCTCCGCACGCCAACGGTCAAACACCGCTTCGCGCGTGATGCCGAGTCTGGCCGTCGTTGCCGTGGCCAGCTCGTCAAGCCGTTCAGTCGAGGTGTAGCCGGGCAGAACGGTATTCACCGTCACGCCGTCGCGCGCCACCTCGTCAGCCAGCGTACGATAGAAGCCTGTCAGCGCAGCGCGCAAACTGTTCGAGAGCACCAAGGCCGGCTGCGGCTGTTTCACCGCAAACGACGTGATGCCCACCACGCGTCCCCAACGGGCCTCCTGCATGGCGGGCACAAAGGCCCGCGTGAGCTCTACCGCACTGCGCAGCAGCAGCTCACTGGCCCGTTGCCACGCACTCCAGTCATGGCCCAGCGCGCTGCCAGTCGGCGGTCCGCCGGTGTTGGTGACCAGCACATCGATTTTGCTGTAGCGCGACTGAACGACCTCCGCCACGCGAGCGGTCCCCGCGGTCTCAGACAGGTCGGCCACCACGGTAAGCACCTCACCCCCGTGCGCGCGCAGACGCTCCGCAGCGCTGGCCAGTGCATCCGCATTTCGCGATGCGATCACCAGAGACGCACCTTCACGCGCCATGATATCCGCCACCGAAAACGCAATGCCTCGACTCGCGCCGCACACCAGCGCGACGCGATTCCGCAGTCCCAGGTCCATGACTACTTCGTGGTCCGCAGGTAGGCGTCGCTGCCGTCAAGCCAGTCGGCACGCGGCGGATTGAACACATCGAGGTCGAGTGTGTCTTCGAGCGCTTCAGCGCGATGACGCACCAGACTCGGAATCACCAGCACTTCACCAGCCTTCACATCGATGTACGTATCGCCCGGCGCATCGGCATGTTCACCAATCCAGAAACGCAGGCAGCCGGACAGGATGTACGTGAACTGTTCGTTGTGATGATCGTGTGCGGGCACCACCGCTCCCTTCGACAGCAGCACATGCGCCATCATCTGGCGCTCGGTGCTGATGAGTCGGCGCGCGATGAGCGGTGAGAGCTGCTCGAGCGGGGTGGTGTCCCAGGCGTGTTTGGTGACGGAATCCATCGGAGGCAGGAAAAGGAAGTAAAGAAAAGGTTGAGACATGCCGCCACTTGGAGTGTGCGGGTGGCTCTCTTAAGTTTACGCTCCGGCACGGCTGGCTGCTTGGACTGACGCTCGATAATGCAGGTGGAAGCCGGATCAGATGTGATGGGGTGTAGCTCAATGGCAGAGCGCTCGACTGTTAATCGAGTGGTTGAAGGTTCGAGTCCTTCCGCCCCAGTTCGCCCGGATCGTGCATCGCACGGTCCGGGCATTTTGTTTAGCCCAACATGCTGACATTGGCGCTGCACCGCCGTAACTTTCGAGGCTACATGTTTCGCAGCGCACCCGGTTGTCGGATGGTGTGCGCCCACGCCTGACCATCCCCAAGATCCCACACGATGCTCTCACTGCACGTCAGTCACGCTTCGGTTACTGCGGTAGACACGCCGTTGCTCGCGATCTTCTTCAACGCCGCCGAATCGGGCGCGATCTCACTGCCGGCCACTTTGCAGTCGCTCGACGAATCACTGCACGGCGCGATCGCACGCACACTGGCGCGACGGGACTTCCGTGGTCAGCGTGATGAGACGTTTACGCTTGTCGGGACTGAACGCGGCGTGGAGCGCGTGATGCTGGTGGGGTTGGGCAAGGCGCCGGCCGCACGCGCCGCGTATCGACGCGCCGGATCGGTGGCCGCGCGCGCAGCGGCCAAGTTGGGGGCGGGTGCGATGCACGTGCTCGCCAACGAGGCGTCGCCGGAGCAGATCGAAGGTGTGGTGGCGGGAATTGCCCTCGGTGCGTGGACCTACACCGACCTGCGCACGCCGGCCCCTGAAACCGAGCGTCGTGCTCCGCTGGAGAGCGCCACGATCATTGTCTCCGACAGCGACGAAGCCCGCGATGCCTTTGCACTCGGCGATGCGTTGGCTGCGGGGCAGGCGGTGGCGCGCCGTTTGGGCATGATGCCAAGCAACGTCTGTACCCCCGATACCTTTGTGGAAACAGCCAACGGTATTGCGGCGCGACAGGGAAATGTTGCGGTCACTGTGATGGGGCGCGACGACATGGAGCGCGAAGGAATGGGCGCATTTCTGTGCATCGCCCAGGCCACACCGCAGGAGCCGAGACTGGTGGTCATGGAATACCGTGGCGCCGGCGACGATGATGCGCCGGTGGTGCTCGTAGGCAAGGGATTGTGCTTTGATACGGGCGGCATTTCCATGAAGCCCGCTCCCGATATGGAGTGGATGAAGTACGACATGTCAGGAGCCGGCGGCGTGATGGGCGCCATGGAAGCCATCTCACGGCTCAAGCCCAAAGTCAACGTGATCGGTGTGATCGGCTCCACCACCAACATGGTGTCGGGCACGGCAGTCAAGCCGGGTGATGTGGTCACGGCGTCCAACGGCAAGACCATCGAGGTTATCAATACCGACGCCGAAGGGCGCATGGTGTTGGCCGACTTGCTGGTGTTTGTGAAGCGCTTCAAGCCAGCGGTCGTGCTCGACGCTGCCACGCTCACCGGTGCGATCGTGTTCGCGCTCGGTCACAATGCCGTTGGTTTGTTCGGACCGGACCGCGACGTGGTGGAAGAAGTCCGCGCGGCCGGCGAGCGGTGCGGGGAACCCGGATGGCAACTTCCGGTATGGGACGAGTACCGCGAGCAGATCAAGTCGGATGTCGCCGACCTGCGCAACACAGGCGGTCGTCCGGCCGGCTCCATTACCGCGGCGCTGTTCCTCCAGGAGTTCGTTGATGGGTATCCGTGGGTGCACCTCGATGTTGCCGGTACTGCATATTCGCAATCAGATCTCGGCTGGTTGCCCAAAGGACCAACCGGCACGCCGGTCGGCACGTTCGTGGAGTTTGTGCGCGGGCGCGCGCGCTGAGTGCATGACATCCCACGCGTGATGCCTCTTCTCAAACGCATCACGTGGCTGGTGCTGCTGTGTGTGGGTGTGACCATTGGCGTCGCACCCCGCAGTTTGCGCGCGCAGGTGGACACCGTGCGGACCGATACGTTGCGCACCGACTCGCTGCGCACGGTGCTCGATTCAGCGGCGCTCGATTCGCTGCGCGCCGACTCGATCCTGTTCGAGCGCACGCGACAGGCTGCCTTGCGCGCGGCCGACACCATCAAGGCGCCCATCACAACGTTCGTCCCCCCCCCGACCGCAGAAACGTTTGGTCGGCGCCGGTGGTCGCGCGATGAGATCATGCAAACCGGGGCCATGAATCTGGCGGATCTGCTCGATCACGTACCGGGCGTCACGACGTATCGTACCGCGTGGTTTCCGGGTGTTCACACGGCCGCCTTCAACGGCGACTTCAGGCGCGTGCGCGTGTTCATGGACGGCGTGGAGATGGATGCGCCCGCGGTGGGAAACAACGGTGTGCTTGATCTGGTGGAAATCTCTCTGGCTGCGCTGGATGAAGTGGTTGTGGAGCGCAGCGCCGGAGAGGTTCGCGTGTGGCTCACGACATGGACCGTGAGAAGTACCACGCCGTACTCGCGCACTGACGTGTACACGGGAGACCTGAATACCAACGGCTTTCGCGGGCTCTTCGGTCGGCGGTTTGCCAACGGGGCGCTCTTCCAGTTCACCCTCGATCAGGGTGAAACGGCGCGTGAACGCGGTGCCGGTTTTGGCGGTGTGACGCAGCGTGGCGAATCGGGCGACGGCAACGTACGCCTGATTACGGCGCGCACAGGTTGGGCACGTGGGGCGTTCAGTGTGGACGGATACATTGCCAACAGCAGTCGCACCCGTGACCCGCAGGAGGCGCGCCAGGAAGCGTTCAATATTCCGGGCTACGATGGCTCCCGTACTGACCGGTATCTCCGACTGGGTTACGGCAATCCACTCAGTGGATTTTCGGCGCAGGTTGTACTCAACCGATTGTCCACTGCGCCGCGAGACGATGATGAGGGTGATGTTGCCGGTCCGGTATTGCAGCCGGTACCGGACCCAGCGCCAGGTGAAGAAGAGGAAGAGCTGCCACCGATCCCAGATTCGTCGCGGGTGATTTCGCAGCGCTTCCTCTTCGCGGGCTACGCGCGTGACGGCGCGCGCCTTGGTGCCTTCGCACGCTGGCGCAGTTTCGACGGACAATCGGATTTTGCGCCCGGCCTCACGGCCAGTCTCGACCGCCGGTGGCTGGCGGCGTCATTGCGCGGCGAGCGGGTTGGACTGGACTCAAGCCGGCGCGTTGACGCGAATATCAGACTCAATCTGCGACCGTGGTTTGTGCTCAGCGCGGCCCATTCCGATCTCGCACCTGACGATACGACAGGGCGCGCGGCACAACAGACCTCGCAACTGGGCGGCGCCCTGGGATGGCGCGGTCGGTGGATCAGCGCAGGATTCATACGGCAGGCCATTGAAGAAGGGCCGGGCACGGTGATCGTTCCGCAGCTGCTCACGCCCTATGACTCAACCTTCACCAGTCCGCTCTTGCCGGGACAAACAGGTACAGGGATCACCTTTGGCGCCGACATGCCACTTTATAAAGCGGTACGGCTTGAGCTGCACGGCACCCGATGGAACAACACGCTGGAATACCGCCCCACAACGCACGCCAGGGCGTCTTTCATTCTGCAGAGCGATTGGCTGAGCCGGTTCCCGAAGGGGCATTTCAGTATCAATGCCCGGTTCACGCATGAGTACCGCGGCGCGGTATCCTTTGTCGATCCGCTGGCTGCAAACCCTGCTGAGGCACGTCGCGAGACCGAGCCGTACAACCTGGGCTCGGCGTTGCTGGAGATCCGCATTCTGCGCGCGACAATTTTTTACCAGTTCCGCAACGTGTACGGCGGGCAGTATGAACAGGTGCCGGGCGTAACCATGCCGCCGCCGTTTCAGCTCTACGGCGTGCGCTGGGAGTGGTTCAACTAAACCATGGGCAGCATGATGCAGAGCACATCGCACCCCCCATCGCAGAACACGTCGCGGGATACGACGTCAAGCGAGACGCCGGGTACAGCGTCAAGCACAATTCGCAGCATGACCGGCTACGGTCAGGCTGAGGGCGCCGTGGGCGCCGTGCGTGTGCATGTCGAGGTGCGCACCGTCAATCACCGGTTCTTCTCGCCCAGCATCAAGCTGCCCACATCATTTGCCAAGTGGGAAGCCGAGGTGCGGGAGGCCATGCGGCAGCGTGTGTCGCGCGGTCATGTCACGCTCTCTACGCGTATTGAACGCGCCGCTGCTGCGTCAGCCGCAATCGATGAGGTACGCTTCGCCGCCGTGGTCGCCGAGTTGCGTGGATTACACATCCGACACGGATTGGATGGCACGGTAGATCTCAACGCGGTGCTGCGTATGCCGGACGTGATTACCACCCCGCGCGACGATGATGACACCGGTACTGCGGCTGAACTCGTAACCGTGGTACAGGACGCCCTGGCGCGTCTCGATGCCGCCCGCGCCGACGAAGGGGCGCGTCTGGCCGCGGTGTTGCTGGCCCGCACGCAGCTCGTGGCCGACGCCGTGCAGCGCATTGCGACGCGCGCCCCTGAGCGACTGGTGGCGCAGCGTGACCGGCTGCGGGCGTCTGTTCGCGAGTTGGCCGACGGGGTCGCGGTCGACGAACAGCGATTGGCGCAGGAAATCGCCATTCAGGCTGATAAGCTCGATATCTCGGAAGAGATCGACCGGTTTCACAGTCATCTGGCGGCGTTCCGCGCCACCATCGCCGCTTCCGATGCTGAGCCCGTGGGCAAACGGCTTGGCTTTCTGCTTCAGGAACTCCTGCGAGAAGCGAACACAACCGGCAGCAAAGCGGCCGACGCTGCTATCTTGCAGGATGTCATTGCCATCAAAGAAGAGCTTGAGCGTATCCGCGAGCAGGTCGAGAACCTAGAATGAGGCCATTTCCGGTCATTCTGTCCGCACCGTCGGGCGCGGGCAAAACGACAATCGCGCGAAAGCTGCTGGAGCGCCGAGCCGATTTGGGTTATTCTGTCTCTTGTACCACGCGCAACCCGCGTCCCGGTGAGCTGCACGAGCGGGACTACCACTTCATGTCACACGCCGAGTTTGTGGCCGACCGTGATGCTGGAGCGTTTGCGGAGTGGGCCGAAGTACATGGCAATCTGTACGGGACGCTGCGCCGGGAGGTGGAGCGGGTGCTCTCGACAGGTAGACATTGTTTGATGGACATCGATGTGCAGGGCGCTCGGCAGTTTGCCGAGGCCTTTCCGGAAACGGTACTGATTTTCATCTTGCCGCCGTCCGGGGAGGTATTGTTGCAGCGTCTCAACGGACGCGGCAGCGAAGATCCTGAACGATTGCTCACGCGACTCAAAAACGCGCGGGCTGAGATTTCAGAAGTAGCGCGGTATCATTACGTCGTGGTCAACGACGATCTGGAGTTGGCGATTGAACGGGTGGGTGCAGTGATCGATGCGGAGAGTGTCCGCCACGATCGTGTGCATTCGCTTGATGCACAGGTTGGCGCGCTCATCGCGCAGCTTGAACAGGAAATTCACGGTATTCAACGAGGCGATAGCCATGCAGGTGTTCACACCGGATGAAGTGTCCCGGAACGCAGCAAACAAGTACCTGAGCGTACTGATTGCCGCCAAGTTCGCCCGCGTACTCAACGAGTTCCCGCGCGAGCGTACATCCAAGGAAAAGAAGCTCACCACGCGTGCCCTCGAAGAGCTCGCCGACGGAACGATTGAGTATCGTGTCATGCCGAGGAAGCGCGCCGGCGGCTGATCGGCGTTGCTGTTCGTTGCGCGCGCCGCGTTTCGGTTTGATACCGGAACGCGGCGCGCTGTCCTTCCGCCCATCCTGTTCCGTCCTTCCGTGCGTCCTTTCGATCAACAGCGCATTCTGCTTGGTGTGACCGGCGGCATCGCCGCGTACAAATCGGCGTGGCTCGCCCGGCTGCTCACGCAGGCTGGTGCGCTGGTGGATGTGGTGCTCACGCGCAGCGCGACGGAGTTCATTGGTGCGATCACCTTTGAAGCGCTCACTGGTCGTCCGGTACATACGGAGCTCATCGCACCGGGACACGCCCTTGATCACATCAAACTTGCGCGCGCAGCCGATGTTGTGATCGTTGCACCAACCACTGCCGACTTTCTGGCGCGCGCCGTGCACGGACACGCTGATGATCTGCTCACTGCTTGTCTGCTTGCCACCACCGCACCGGTGTTGCTGGTGCCCGCGATGAACGATCACATGTGGAGCAATGCTGCCGTCTTGCGCAATGTGGACCTGGCCCGGGAACTCGGTCTGCATGTGCTCAACCCGGATACGGGTCCGCTCGCCGCAGGCGAGGGGAGCGGACCGGGGCGCATGCCCGAGCCTGAGACGCTCGTAGACCACGTGGCGAAGTTGCTCATCTCCCGCGACAATGCTGCGTGGAGGGGACGCCGTGTTGTGGTGACCGCCGGACCAACGCGCGAAGCGATTGATCCGGTGCGTTTTTTGTCGAACAGATCTTCAGGGCGCATGGGCGTGGAGATTGCGGCTGCAGCATGGCGTCGTGGTGCCGACGTGACGCTCATTGCCGGTCCACTCGAAGTACCGCTGCCAACGGGTGTGCGGGTTGTGCCCATTGAAACGACCGCGGAAATGGCCGACGCCGTGCGCGACGCGTTGCCCGGCGCTGAGCTGTTGGTCATGGCGGCCGCACCCGCCGACTTCTCTTTTGCCAATGTGGCTGATCGCAAGCTCAAGAAACGCGATCGACCCGACAGTTTTGCGTTGACGCCAACCGACGACATCCTCACGAGCACGCGCGCCAATCGTGCACCCAATGCGGTGATTATCGGCTTCGCGCTGGAGACACATGATCTGCTCAACGAAGGCCGCCGCAAGCTGGAAGACAAAGGGCTCGACATGATTGTGGTAAACGACGCCACGGAACCGGGAGCCGGTTTTGCGACAGAAACCAATCGCGTCACATTGATTGATCGTGATGGCGGTACGGAAGATCTGGCACTCATGTCCAAGCGCGACGTCGCCGACATTCTGCTTGACCGGGCGGAGGCACGTCTCGTTGGACGCTAAGGAGCGCCTGCGCCTGTATCTTGAACAACGCCGCGAACTCGGCGAAGAAGATCTGGTGCTCGATCAACTGCCGGTTGATGACGTGCTGTCGATTCTGGGTGTGGCGAAAGGAACAGCAAAGTTGAAGAGCAAGCCGCGAGCGCAAACCGCGGAGCCTTCTCCTGAAGCACCTACCGCTTCAGCATCTGCTCACGATGCTGGTGCGACAGACAGCACACCAGTTGCGCCACCGCCACCACCTGCGCCGCGCTTTGATCCCAACGCACCTGTGTCGGCTGACTGGCGCGCGACGTTGCGTGGACTTGATGCAGCGAGTGGGGAGGCAGGCGTCGGCGAGTCAGCGCAGAAGTCACAGGCAGACGTCAAAACGAATACCCCTACGAGCAAAGAAGCGGCCGACGCAACAACAGGTCCCGCGACTCCGGCCGCCAGCAGCGCACCCGATCTCGGCCTCGCGCCAGTCGGTCCGATGCCAGACTGGCTCACGGCACTCGCGTTGCCGGCTGGCATTTCCGTTGGCAACGCTCGTGACAGCGCAGGCCGCGATGCAACGACTGACGCGGCAACGGCGCTGCAACAGATCGAACGGGCAATCGCCACATGCACCGCCTGCAGTCTGCATACGACAGCCACACAACCGGTTCCGGGTGAAGGCAATCCGAACGCCGACTTTGTCTGTGTTGGAGAAGCACCCGGACAGAATGAAGACGAATCCGGCAGGCCCTTTGTCGGCCCCGCCGGACAGCTGCTCAACAAAATTCTCGGCGCCATCGAGCTCAAACGCGACGATGTGTTCATTTGCAACGTGCTCAAGCACCGTCCGCCCGGTAATCGCAATCCGCTGCCCGATGAAGTGCACGCCTGTCGCCCGTATCTTGAACAGCAGTTGTCGGTGCTCAAGCCGCGGGTGATTCTGGCGTTGGGTACATTTGCAGCGCAGACTCTGCTCAATACCAAACAATCGCTCGGTGCGTTGCGCGGGCAGGTGCACATGTACTTCGGCGTGCCGCTCATTGTGACGTACCACCCGGCGGCGCTGTTGCGTAACGAGGCGTGGAAACGCCCCACGTGGCAGGACGTGCAGTTGGCGCAACGCATTCTTGACGCATCGCGCGTCGCCAATCCATCATGACTTCCTTACCGGTTCCAATGAGCTCCCCGACTCCGCCCGCGCGCGATCCCTACAAGGATCGCCGGCCACCGTGGTCGGAAGACGCCGAACGCGCTGTACTTGGCGCCATGTTGCTCGACAGCGACGCCGTCATGCGCGCGGCCGAACATGTTGACGATTCCATGTTCTATCGCGAAGGACATCGTCGTGTCTTTCGCGCTGCCATGACGCTCACTGAGCGCGGCGCTGTTGTTGACACGCTCACACTGGCCGATGAACTCGAGCGTCGCGGAGAACTCGAGCAGAGCGGTGGACGTGAATATCTGTCGTTCCTGGTGGATGCCGTTCCCACGGTAGCCAACGTGGAGTTTCACGCGCGCATCGTGCGCGAAAAGGCCACGCTGCGCAGGCTTATTGAAACGTCCACCGAAATCGTGCAGGAAGCGTTCGAAGGACGTCAGCCGGCGCACGATCTGCTGGACCTGGCCGAACAGCGAATCTTCGCGCTTGGCCAAACGCGCGACAAAGCCGGATTCTCGCGCATCAAAGAGCTGCTGTGGCCGGCCATGGAAAAGCTCGAGGCGCTGGCTCAGCGGGAAAGTGCAATTACCGGCGTGCCGTCGGGGTTTGTCGAGCTGGATCACATGCTGTCAGGCTTCCAGCCGGCCGACCTGATCATCGTTGCGGCGCGTCCGTCGATGGGCAAAACCGCCTTCGTGCTCAACATCGCGCAACACGCTGCTATCACGAGCAAAAAATCGGTTGCGTTCTTTTCGCTCGAAATGAGTAAAGAGTCATTGGTGCAGCGACTGCTGGCCAGCGAAGCACTCATCGATGCACAGGCGCTGCGAAAGGGTGGCCGTGCACTTGATGAGGCCATGCCTCGTCTGGCGGCAGCCACGGGCATCCTCAGCCACGCGCCCATCTACATCGACGACACGCCCGGTTTGGGCATGATGGAGATGCGATCCAAGGCGCGCCGGCTGAAGGCCGAAAGCAACCTTGACCTGATTATCGTTGACTACTTGCAGCTCATGTCCGGACCGGCGGGCTCTGAAAACCGCCAGCAGGAAGTGTCGCAGATTTCGCGTGGCCTCAAGGCGCTCGCCAAGGAACTGGGCGTGCCCGTTATTGCGCTGTCGCAGCTGTCGCGTGCACCCGAACAGCGTACGGGAGATGACAAAGGTCGCCCCTTGCTGTCCGACCTGCGCGAATCGGGAGCGATTGAGCAGGACGCCGATGTCATCATGTTCATCTTCCGGCAGGAGGTGTACGCCGAACGTGATGAGACAGGGCGTCTCAAGGATCCCAGTCTGGAAGGCAAGGCCGAGATCATTATCGGTAAACAGCGTAACGGCCCCATTGGCAGTGCCCGTCTGTATTTCCACAAGCAGTACACGCGCTTTGACAACTACAGCGCGCGTCAGGAGCCGTCCGGTCCGCCGCTGGGAGGCGGTTACGGCAGTGGCCCGCGTCTCGTTACGGGCGGCAATGAACCGCCGTACTAGGCAGTGATGGCGCGCGTTCGCTCAGTATACCGGTGCACGGAATGCGGTGCCGATCACGCCAAGTGGTCGGGGAAATGCGATTCGTGCGGTGCGTGGAATACGCTCAATGAAGAACCCGTAGCTGCTGCTCCGGCCACGAAGCGCGCACGGGAACAGGCGCGCACGCATCCCGCAGCCACAGCCGTGCGCCTTGACGCCGTGACCGGCAGCGAGTCCATGCGCTGGCGCACCGGTCTCGATGAGTTCGACTTTGTGCTCGGCGGCGGCATAGTGCCTGGTGCAATGGTTCTTGTGGGTGGTGAACCAGGCATCGGCAAAAGCACGCTGTTGTTGCAGGTTGCGGCGCGACTCGAAGCAGCCGGCCAACGCACCATGTATGTCTCCGGCGAAGAATCACCGTTGCAGGTGAAGCTGCGTGCTGAGCGATTGGGCGAGCAGGCGGGCGGCGTCTCACTCGTCACCGAAACGCTGCTCGAAACCATTCTTGCCACAGCGGCTGCACCCGATGAATCAGATCCGCGTGCGTTGGCAGTACTGGTGATCGATTCCATCCAGACCGTGCACACTGATACGCTCGAAGGGGCGCCGGGCAATGTGGGGCAGGTACGCGAGTGCGCCGCGCGACTGATGCGCTTTGCCAAGGAGCGTGGCGTCACGGTGTTTGTGATCGGACACGTGACCAAGGGCGGCGGCATTGCCGGTCCCAAGACGCTTGAGCATATCGTTGACACGGTGCTCTACTTTGAGGGCGAAGGCTCGCTCGATCATCGAATTCTGCGCGCAACAAAAAATCGTTTCGGCAGCGTCGATGAGATCGGAGTGTTTCGCATGGCGGCGAGTGGATTGCTGCCGGTAGACAATCCATCAGCGCTGTTTCTCGGCGACCGAGAAGACATTGCCAGCGGCAGCGCAGTGTGTGCACTCATGGAAGGCACACGGCCGGTGCTCGTAGAAGTGCAGGCGCTCGCTGCACGTGCTGGCTTTGGCACACCGCAGCGGGTGGCCAATGGCATTGACGGTCGTCGTCTCGCACTGCTGCTGGCCGTGCTTGATAAACGTGGTGGTTTTTCGTGCGCTGATCTCGATGTGTTTTGCAATATCGTAGGCGGCATGCGTGTGCAGGAACCCGCGGTGGACCTCGCGATTGCTGCAGCTATTGCAAGCAGCGTTACCGATCGTGCACTTCCTGCCAACGCTGTCTTTCTTGGCGAACTCGGTCTCGGTGGAGAAGTACGCGCCGTAACGCAAGTTGAACGCAGGCTGGCCGAGGCGGCCAAGCTCGGCATGACCGACGCCTACCTGTCGGAGCGCGCAGTACCACGCCGCATACCACCCGGCATGCGGGTGCACGGCGTGAAGACGCTGGCCGACGTGCTCATGCAAACCATTGGACCACGCAAACAATGACCGCACCTCGACGCATCATTCCTCCGCCGGTGATCATGGCGCGCGGCGAAGACGCACCGGCACAGGAGCATCGTCCCACACGCGACGTGGGCGTAGTGATCGTTGCCGGTGGATCAGGCTCGCGTGTTGGCGGTGAGGAGCTCAAGCAGTTTCGCTGGGTGAGCGGTCGGCCGGCACTGTTGCACAGCGTGCAAACCTTCATGGCGCGTGACGATGTCGCCACCGTTGTCGTGGTGCTGCCCAAGGCCTACGCCGCCGATCCGCCGCCCTGGTTGTTTCAATGCGACGTTGATCGCCTGCTCGTATCAGTTGGTGGACGTGAACGTCACGAGTCGGTGTACAACGGCCTCGAAGATATGCCCGAAGAAGTGCGCTTTGTGGTGGTTCATGATGCCGCGCGTCCGCTCGTGACCGATGAAACCATCGCACGCGTGATCGACAAGGCTCGTGAAGGCGTGGGAGCCATCGCGGCGTTACCCGTTGTGGACACACTCAAGCGCGTGAATGCCGACGGCCACATTACGCAAACCGTTGATCGTGCAGGACTCTGGCGCGCGCAAACGCCGCAGGCATTTCCTCGCGAGATGCTTGAACGCGCGCATGTCGCAGCCCGCACAGAGCAGGTGGGTGCAACCGACGATGCGGGGCTCTGTGAGCGCATCGGCGAAACCGTGGTTGTGGTACGTGGCTCGGAACGCGCACTCAAAATCACGGAAGCCGCTGATTTTGCGCGCGCCGAAGCGCTAAGCCTGCTTGGCGATGAAGGGGCCTGACCACGTGATGCCATGAAGCCCGGCACGCTCACAACCCCGTTCTGGTCGCCGGCTGAAATTCAGGGCGCGGCTCGCATGGTGAGCGCGCACCTCGCCAACCGTGGTGTTCTCGCATATCCCACTGAGACCGTGTACGGTTTTGGCACGGCCGTAGACCATGAGTCGGTCGAAACGCTGGTACGCATGAAACAGCGTCCACCGTCCAAGCCGTTTTTGCTCCTGATTGCCGGCAGCGGCATGCTGGAGCGACTGGGGCTGGTGCTCACGGCGTCTGCCTCGCAACTCGCGGCCCGGTTCTGGCCCGGTCCACTCACGCTCGTGTTGCCCGGAGGCGACCACCGTGTTCCGCGACGTTTGCGTGGCCCCGAAGGCGGGGTAGCGGTCCGGTGGACGCCTCATGAAGGGTTGCAATCGCTGATCAGGGCGTACGGTGATCCGATCACCTCAACCAGCGCCAACCGCCCCGGCGTGCCGCCTGCGGTGACCGCATCGGAAATCGTGTCACAATGGACCGACATGGTACATCGTGGTACGCTCATGGTACTCGACGGCGGCCGTTTGCCTCCCTCCAAGCCATCGACGGTCGTAGACTGCACTGGTCGGCGTCCACGCGTCATCCGCCCCGGTGTGTTCAGCGCGGCCGAGTTGCGCGATTGTGTTCCCGATCTGATTGGCAACGTCTGACGTTTTTCCCCTCTCTGCGAGTGGCCCATGCATTTGCTGTTTGTCTGCACCGGAAACACCTGCCGTAGTCCTCTCGCCGAAGCCATTGCGCGCCATGCCGTGCTGCAGCGCGGTCTCGTGAATCTCACCGCCGGCAGCGCCGGAATCAGTGCGTGGGAGGGGGCACCTGCATCGGATGGGTCGCTGCTTGTTGCCATGGAGCACGGCATTGATCTCGCGCCACATCGCGCGCGCATGTTGTCACCAACGATGATTGAAGAAGCGGACCTCATCCTGACCATGGGACCGTCGCACCTTGAGCGCGTGCAGGCGCTGGGTGGTGCAGACCGCGTGCATCTGCTCACGGCATTCGCCTCCAACGATACGAGCGCCGATCCGGTCGTCGATCCTTTCGGCGGTGATCTTGAGGTGTATCGCCAGACGTTCGCCGAGCTGTCGGAGTTGGTACACGCGACGCTGGATCGTGTGGTGAACCTGCAAGACCCAACGACGCGAAGCTGATCGATGAGCGCACGACCACGCGCTCCCTCGGCGCCCGCATCACTCGTGTTGCTCGGTCACCCGGTGTCGCATTCGCTTTCACCGGTATTCCAGCAGGCAGCGCTCGATGCCGCCGGACTCGCGGTGCGATATGAAGCGCGGGATGTTGCGCCCGATGCGTTGACGTTCATGCTGCGCGAGCTCGCGTTGTGTGGTGCTGCGGGGAACGTGACCATTCCGCACAAGGAAGCAGTGTTCGGTCAGTGCGTACACGTCACCGACCTGGCGCGCCGCGTGGGTGCCGTGAACACCTTCTGGTACTCAGCCACCGGGGAGCTCACCGGACACAATACGGATGTCGCCGGTGCCGCGGAGGCGATTCGCGCCGTGCTGCCTGTTTCGCAATCAGAGCAGGCCGCCCCAATTCGCGTCGCACTGCTCGGCGCTGGTGGCTCCGCATTGAGCGTGATCATTGCGTTGGAGCAGTGGAACGTGCAGGAGCTTGTAATCTTTTCGCGCACTGAATCCCGGGCGGCGAGCCTGGCCGGCCGCTGCACCTTTTCCGCGCGTGTTGCTGAGAGCGCTGAACTGGCAGTGCAACACGCGGATCTCGTGATCAATACCACGCCTATTGGACTGCACGACGATCGCATGCCGGCGAGTCCTCAGGCACTCACCCCGCACGCCGCGGTGCTCGATCTGGTGTATCGACGCGGTGAGACCGCCTGGGTGAATCGCTGTCGGGAGCGGGGGCATCGGGCCGAAGACGGATTGCGCATGCTGGTGGAGCAGGGTGCGGCAGCGTTTGCGTGCTGGTTTGCGCGTTCGCCCGATCGGAACGCCATGTGGGCCTCGCTCGAACCACGTCCGTCTTCGTTATCCACGGCATTGGCAGATCAGCCGGTGGCTGTGCATCCGGCAGATGCGCAGCATGAGTCGCGGCCGTCGCCGCTGGTCAGCCCATCCCCACCGGACAGCATATGAGCGGCGCCAACCCGCGCGTCACTTCACGTACGCCTGTCTGGCGCTCCGTCGCGCGTGGACTGGCCGACCTGTTGTTGCCACGCGCTTGCGCCGTCTGCATGGAACTGCTCAGTCCCCACACGCAGGGCATCGTGTGCGGCACCTGTTGGGCTCGCTGCGAGCGATTCCCCGATCCTGCCTGTGCCCGCTGTGGACACCCGCGCCAACTGCTTCCCGGGCTGCGTTTTCGCGACCCGGTGGCGGCACACGCGGGTTCGAGTTCCACGCACGGCGGTAGCGCAACGGTGCGCGACGCAGACGCCTTCGCTGCATGCCGCTGGTGTCTTCGGCTCCCGCCCACCGTGCGTGCCGTGCGCTCGGCTGCCAGGCTCGATAGCGGCTCCGGGAGTGCGATTGTACATGCGCTCAAATACAGCGGGTGGGCGCAGACAGCTCAGGGTATGGCACAGCGCATGGCGCGGCTCAGCTTTCCGCCCGATGTTGAGCGCGAGCGGGTGGCCCTCATCCCGATCCCGCTGTCAGGCGCGCGCGAACGCGAGCGCGGCTTCAACCAGAGTCTGCTGCTGGCCCAGGGGGTAAGCCAACTCTGGGGTATTCCCGTGTGGTCGGATGTTTTGCGACGCGATCGTGAGACATCTACGCAAACGCGGTTGACACCCTCGGAGCGTACAAGCAACGTTTCCGGTGCGTTCGGCACAGCGACTGGTGTTGAACAACGGCTGCGCGGAGCTCATGTCGTGCTGGTTGACGATGTGATCACCACTGCAGCCACGATGAACGCCGCCGCCGCGGCTCTTTCAGCCGGCGGGGCCCGCATACTCAGCTATCTCACATTCGGTCGAGCACCCGATCCGGGTGACCGATCGTCCCACGTTACAGATCCGGACTGAAATCCATGGCCATTCGCGTCGGCATTAACGGCTTCGGCCGCATCGGGCGTCAGGTATTGCGCGCCGCCAAGCAGCAGGGCGTTGCTGACCTCGAGTTCGTGGCGATCAATGATCTCACGGACACCAAGACACTCGCGCATCTCTTCAAGTACGATTCGGTGCACGGCAAGTACGACGGACAGGTGTCCGCCGACGCCGACAGCATCACGGTAGACGGCGACAAGATCCGTGTGCTCGCTGAGCGTGATCCGGGCAAGCTGCCGTGGAAGGAGATGGGCGTTGACATCGTGCTCGAAGCAACGGGCTTCTTCACCAAAGCAGCCGATGCGAAGAAGCACATGGAAGCTGGCGCGAAGAAGGTCATCATTTCGGCGCCTGCCACCAACGAAGACATCACCATTGTGATGGGTGTGAACAGCGACAAATACGATGCCGCGTCGCATCACATCATCTCCAACGCCTCGTGCACCACCAACTGTCTGGTGCCCATGGTGAAGGTGGTTCGTGATGCATTCGGATTTGTGCATGGCAGCATGGTCACCATTCACAGCTACACCAACGATCAGAACATTCTTGATGCGCCGCACAAGGACTTGCGTCGTGCGCGTGCGGCTGCGGTGTCAATGATTCCCACCACGACCGGTGCCGCCAAAGCCACATCGTTGGTAATCCCGGAAGTGAAGGGACTTATCGATGGTATCGCGATTCGTGTGCCGACTCCCGACGTGTCGCTCACCGATCTGACCTGCGTTGTTGAACGCGCGGTGACCGTGGAAGAAGTGAACGCCGCGTTCAAGAAGGCATCGGAGTCGGGCCCGCTCGAAGGCGTACTTGACTACAGCGAGGTCCCGCTGGTGTCGGTGGACTACATCACCAATCCGGCGTCGTGCACGCTCGATGCGCTCAGCACCACAGTGATTAACGGGACGCTCGTCAAGATCTCGGGATGGTACGACAACGAGTGGGGCTACAGCAGCCGTTGCGTGGATTTGCTGCGCTTCGTTGGCGCGCGTCTCTGAGTCCTCGCCAACCATGACCGCACGCACCATCCGTCGACTCACCGACGCCGAAGTCCACGGACGGCGCGTGCTGGTTCGTGTCGACTTCAATGTGCCGCTGGATGAACACGGGCACGTGGCTGACGCCACACGTATTCTGGCCGCTCTCCCCACGATCACGGCGCTGGCCGATCGTGGGGCCAAGGTCGTATTGCTGTCGCATTTCGGTCGTCCCAAGGGACAGCCGAACGACAAGTATTCTCTGAAGCCGGTAGCGGAGCGACTGAAGATCGCACTCGCGCCGCGTCCGGTCTCATTTATCGAAAGCACGGTGGGCAGTGACGCAGTTGCCGCGACCAACGCGTTGGCCGCAGGCAGCGTGCTGCTTCTGGAGAACACGCGCTTTCACGCCGGTGAAGAATCAAATGACGACGCGTTCGCACAGCAGCTTGGTGAGCTGGGCGATGTGTTCGTGAACGATGCGTTTGGGGCCGCACATCGTGCGCATGCGAGCACGGCTGGTGTCACCAAGTACGTGCGCCCTGCAGTAGCGGGCCTGCTCATGGAGCGCGAGCTGGCGTTCCTCGGCGATGCGCTGGAAGCGCCCGACCATCCATTTGTCGCGGTGCTGGGCGGCAGCAAAATCTCGGGCAAGATTGATGTCATCGAAGCGCTGCTGCCCAAAGTGGATCGGTTGCTCATCGGCGGTGCCATGGCATGCACCTTCTTTCGTGCCATGGGGCTCGAAACCGGTGCGTCTCTGGTGGAGGAAGACCGCGTGGAGATGGCGCGTGATCTGCTCGAGCGTTCCGGCAACAAACTGCGTCTGCCCACTGACGCGATGGTAGCATCAAACATGAAGGACGTCAGTCGTGCACACGTGGTGGCGCGCGAAGCAATCATTGCCAGCGAAGCCATGTTTGATATCGGTCCCGAGTCAATCCGGCAGTTCGCGGTTGAAGTCGAACGCGCCAAGACGGTGCTGTGGAACGGGCCGATGGGCGTGTTTGAACAGCCGCCGTTTGACAAAGGCACGCGCGCAATCGCCGATGCCATGGCGCATGCCACAGACCGTGGCGCCATCACCATCGTAGGCGGTGGCGATTCTGCTGCGGCGATTGCCGAGGCCGGACTTGAATCACGGCTCACTCACATTTCCACCGGTGGCGGCGCGTCACTCGAGTTCCTGGAAGGCAAAGTGCTTCCCGGAGTCGCCGCGCTCGATCAGGAGTAGCGTTTGCTTCGTACCCCGATTTTTGCAGCGAACTGGAAGCTCAATCATGGCCCAACTGATGCCCGGGCCTTCATGCAGCGTTTCCTGGCGCAAACGCCGCGTCAGCACGATCGCACGCTCTTGTTCTTTCCACCGGCGTTGTCGTTGGCAGCCGTCAATGATGGGCTGCGTGACCGCCCCGATATCCTCACCGGCGTACAGCACGTACACTCGGAACCGCAGGGCGCATTCACCGGTGAGAACTCGGTGTCGATGGCACGTGATGCCGGAGCACGTGCCATCCTCATCGGTCACTCGGAGCGTCGTCATGTGTTCGGTGAAACCGACGAGGCCACAGGCAAGAAAATGCGGCTGGCCATTGACGCGCATCTGATTCCGATGCTGTGCGTGGGCGAGACGCTGGAAGAGCGGGAGGCCGGCGCCACGGAGCAGGTGGTACTCCGGCAGCTGGCGGCCGGCGTGGCCCTGCTGAACGATGCAGAAATCAGCGGCATTATGCTGGCCTACGAGCCGGTGTGGGCCATCGGTACGGGGCGTACCGCCACGCCGGAAGACGCGTCGGCCATTCACGCCGTACTGCGAACCGCGATTCAGCAGCGCATCGCGTCGCGCAGCGCGCACGTGCCGATCTGCTATGGTGGATCGGTGAACCGCGGCAATGCGCAGGCGCTGCTTTCGTCGCCCGACATTGATGGCGTGCTCGTGGGTGGCGCCAGTCTGGACGCCGACGGCTGGAGCGCCATCACCCGGACCGAGTTCACACGCGGCTGAGTCGTGGCAACCGCTTGGCGCTGCAGAGGTTGAGCAGCGCCAAGCCCTTGCGAAGTAACCCCCGAGGCTGCGAAGTTATGAGGCTAACAGGTTTTGCCTCGGCGCCCACACATGTGGCGTCCGCAGCCGCCCGTCCCGATCCCACATTTGTGCCATGTACACGCTGCTCCTGACACTTCTCATTCTCGACGCACTGCTGCTGGGCGTTGTCATCCTGTTGCAGGCCGGCAAGGGCGGCGGTTTGGCCGCCAGCTTCGGCGGCGCGAGTTCGTCGTCAGATTCGTTCATGGGCACGCGTCAGGCCGGAAACCTGCTCACCAAGGCGTCATGGTGGTGCGGTGGCATTTTCCTCGGATTGGCGTTCATTCTGCAGCTCATGTCTACGCGCTCTGCGGTGCCCACGTCAGTACTTGATCGCCTGTCGGCGCCCGCGACTGAATCGGCTGCCCCCGTAGCCCCCGGCGGCGCCACGCCTGCGCTGCCGCTCGAGAACACACCGCCGGCAGAGCCGCCGGCGCCTGAGCCCAACAACTAAGCCTGAGAGAACTGGTGGGCACATTGCCTCCCGAAGGGTTTCTCCTCCTCGAGGACGGAACCCTTTTTCTTGGTCGCCTTGTCGGACCGGGCACGCCAACGGTCGCTGAAGTCGTGTTCACCACGAACATGAGCGGCTACCAGGAAGTCTTCAGCGATCCGTCGTACAACGCGCAGATCGTTGTCATGACGGCTCCCATGATCGGCAACTACGGCGTGAACACCGAAGACCCCGAGTCGGCGCGCCCGCAGGTGGCCGGTGCAGTGGTGCGGGAGCTCTCTCGCACGTATTCCAACTGGCGCGCCACCGGCTCGCTTGAGGAGTGGCTCAGCGGCGCCAACGTACCGGTGCTGACTGAGGTCGACACGCGTCGCCTCGCCATGCATCTCCGGTCTGCCGGTGTCATGCGTGGCGTGATTGCAGCGGGCTCAACGCCCGGCGCAGAGGCTTTGGCCGCGTTGGGTGGATGCCCGGCCATGGTGGGACTCGATCTTGCTTCGGTGGTGACCACGAAAGAGCCGTACGCCTGGGGCAACGCGCAGCATCCGGTGCACGTGGTGGCGTACGACTTCGGCATCAAGCGAAACATCCTGCGTTTGTTCGATGCGCACGGGGTTCGCGTGACGGTCGTGCCCGCGAGCACGTCGGTGGCCGATGTGCTCGCGCTCAAACCCGATGGCGTCTTTTTGTCAAACGGCCCCGGTGACCCGGAAGCGGTGACCTATGCGCTACCAGCCATTCGGGAACTGGCTGGTGCAGGGACGCCCATGTTCGGGATCTGCCTTGGACACCAGCTGCTCGGCCTGGCCTTCGGCGCACACACGGCCAAGATGCCCTTCGGCCACCGCGGCGGAAACCAGCCGGTGAAGGACCTCATGTCCGGCAAGGTGCTCATCACTTCGCAGAATCATGGCTTTGCCGTGGCAGGATCGGAGCAGGAGGGCGTCGCAGGTGCGGCCGATTTACAGGTCACGCACGTGAACTTGAACGACGGCACCGTAGAGGGGCTGCGTCACCGCACGTTGCCGATCTTTGGTGTGCAGTATCACCCGGAAGCAGCGCCGGGCCCGCACGATGCCGTGCCACACTTCAACGAGTTTCTGACGGCGTTGAAGTCACGTCGCGCGTGATTGCCCCAACTGCTTGTGCCCCAAGTACTTGACTGCGGCGAGCTGAAGCCGTAGGTTCGCTTCTCCCGGGCGAAAGGGGCGCGTAAAATCACACGCTCGTTTCGTCTCCCGCGCTGGCTCCCGGCTGGCGTGCTGCCCTTTGGAAGAGCTCATGACGAAAGCCGATCTGGTGGAAAACGTCACGGCGCGGATCGCCCGGACTGCTGGTCCAACGATCTCGAAGAAAGATTGCGCGCGTGTAGTTGACGCCTTTCTCGATGCCATCAAAGACGCCCTCGCCGAGCAGAAGAATATCGAGGTGCGAGGATTCGGTACCTTCAAGATCCGGCAGCGCAAAACGCGCATGGCGCGCAATCCGCGCACCGGATCGCCTGTAGAGGTTTCAGCGCGACCGGTGCCGGTCTTCAAGCCATCCAAAGAGCTACGGACGCTGGTCGCCGACGCCGACGAGGTGCTTGAGGCGGCAGAAAAGGCGGCGGCTGAGGCCCTGCAGCAGCGGCTCGGTCTGGGGGCACCTCGCATCGATATCGACCGCCCCTGAGCCGGCTTCGCAGCGTGCCCGTGTGACCAGGCGGGAGACCACCCGCCGCCTGTGTTCGGCTAGTATGTTCAGATGATGACCATCCCAGTCCTGGTGTTTGCGTCGTACGCCGATGCCTTCGGCGCACGAACGGTGCAGGTCCCTGTCAGCGCCCCGTGTACAGTGGCTGATCTGGTGAGCGCCATGCGTGTGCTGCCCGGCGGTGATCGCCTGCCGACCAAACCGCTGGTCGCACTCAATCAGGCGTATGCGAAAATGAGCGCTTCTGTGCAGGCCGGCGACGAAGTAGCGCTTATTCCACCGGTGGCCGGCGGATGACCACGCCCACGTTCGCACCCGCCACTGAGCCCGGTTGCGAACCGTTCATCGCACTGGTCACTGCTCCCATTGATCTGGCGCAGCTGGTGCAGCGGGTGTCGCACGCCAGCGTAGGAGCCATTGCCACCTTTCTCGGCACCGTGCGCGAGTTCAACGACGGGCGCGCTGTAACCGGCATCGACTATGAAGCCTACGAGCCCATGGCGCATCGCGAAATGGACGCAATCGCCGGGGAGGCTGCCGAGCGGTTTCCGGGCGTGCGCGTGAATGTGGTGCATCGGTTGGGGACGCTCGCCGTTGGCGAAGTGAGCGTGGCGATTGCCTGCGCGCACGCCAGACGTGCACCGGCGGCCGATGCGATGCGCATGGTCATTGAGGAGCTGAAGGTTCGTGTGCCCATCTGGAAACGTGAGCATTACGCGGATGGAGAGTTTACCTGGGTTGACCCCAGCGGAAACCCGAGATGAGCGGCGCTGTCACGCTGCGTGATCAGTTCGGGCGCAGCATTGAGTACCTGCGCATCTCCGTAACCGACCGCTGCAACTTTCGTTGCGTGTATTGCATGCCGCTGGAAGGACTGCCGTGGTTACCCAAGACGGAGATTTTGCGCTACGAGGAAATCACCGAGATCGTGCGGCAGCTCGCGCCTCTGGGGTTGCGCCGTTTGCGGCTTACCGGTGGCGAACCGACCATCCGACCACAACTCGAGTCGCTGGTTCGCATGCTGCGCGATGTCCCGGGCATTGAAGACATCGCGCTCTCCACTAACGGCGTGAAGCTACCCGACATGGCGGGCCCGCTGTTCGATGCCGGGCTCAATCGCGTGAACATCAGCGCCGATTCCCTGCGCGCCGAACGTGTGCGGGATATTGCACGCCGGGATCTTGGCTTTGATCTGGTACGCTCGGCACGGGCCGCAACGGCCGCCGGACTCGCGCCGGTGAAAATCAATGTCGTGGTAATGCGCGGCGTGAATGACGATGAAATTGCCGATTTTGCATTGCTCACGCGCGACCATCCGTGGCATGTGCGCTTCATCGAGCTCATGCCGGTTGGAGATCTTCGCGAGCTGACGTGGGATCATGTCGTACCTACCGCGGAGGTACTGCAACGGGTCGCCGCACTCGGCGATCTGGTTGACGACCCGGGACCTGCACAAGGCAACGGACCGGCGCGATACTATCGATTGCGCGATGGCGCCGGCACGATCGGTGTGATTACACCGATGACGCACACCTACTGCGAAACGTGCAATCGTGTGCGCCTGACCGCCGACGGTCGCTTGCGCACCTGCCTCTTTGGCGATCACGAAGTGCTGCTGCGCGAGGCATTGCGCAGTGGCGCATCACTGGAGCCGCTGTTCCGAAAGGCGCTTGCAGAAAAGCCCAGGGAACACGCGCTGTTGCAGATGCAGGTGGGTGGCCTGCGTGCCCTGAGTCAGGTGGGCGGCTAGCAAAAGCGGACCCGCTGGTCCGATAGTGCGCGTACCGGTTTGTTGGAGTCAGCGCAGCGTTCGCGCTAGCGGTTCGGACGCAGAGTACAATTGCTGGGCTCAGTGCACGTCACTTAAGTTCATGTGTTACAGATCCCCAGCATCAACTTCGAATCCAACACGGACTTCACGCATATGGTCAACAAGATCACCGTCGTGGGCGCGGGCAATGTCGGCGCAACCACCGCTCAGCGCATCGCCGAAAAATCGCTCAGCCGCACCGTTGTCATGGTGGATGTCGCCGAAGGCATCCCGCAGGGCAAGGCGCTCGACCAGTGGGAATCTGCGCCGGTTGAATTGTTCGACACGCGCGTGGTGGGTACCAACGGGTACGACGAAACTGCAGGCTCCGACATTGTGGTGATTACGGCCGGTATCGCGCGCAAGCCCGGAATGACGCGCGATGACTTGCTCAATACCAATGCCAGCATCGTGAAGTCGGTGTGCGAGCACGTGAAAAACACGTCGCCCAACGCGATTGTGATTGTTGTGTCGAATCCGCTCGACGTGATGTGCCACGTGGCCAAGCATGTGACCGGCTTTCCGCGTGAACGGGTAATCGGTATGGCCGGCGTGCTCGATACGGCGCGCTATCGCTCGTTCATCGCTGAGGCACTTGATGTGTCGGTACAGGACATTCAGGCCATGGTGCTGGGTGGACATGGTGACACGATGGTGCCGCTGGTGTCGTACACCACGATCGCTGGCATCCCCATCCGTCAGCTCATGGGCGAAGAGCAGCTGGCTGCCATTGTGCAGCGTGCCCGTGATGGTGGCGCCGAGATTGTGAAGTATCTCAAGACCGGTTCGGCGTACTACGCACCATCCAGTGGCGCCGTGGAAATGGTTGATGCGATCGTGCGCGATCGCAAGCGTATTCTTCCGTGCGCCGCCTGGCTGCAGGGAGAATATGGCATGTCTGATCTGTACCTCGGCGTTCCGTGCAAGCTTGGACGCAACGGTCTGGAACAGATTATTGAAGTGGAACTGACCAGCGATGAGAAGGCCGCGCTCGAGAAGAGTGCGAACGCTGTTCGGGAACCAATGGCCACGCTCAAGTTCTGAGTTAACAGACTGCTCACCGGCCAGACCCTGCGTGAGCAGGAGTTCTTCGGCCAACTACTACATACATGGCTTATCTCTCGCAGTTCTGGGACAGCACGATCGGTAAGAAGATCGTCATGGCAGTGACCGGTATCATCGGTATTGGTTTTGTGATCGGTCACATGTCCGGCAACTTCCTCATGTTCAAAGGCGCCGGAGCAATGCACGAGTATGCATTGCTGTTGCGCACCAGCATGCCGGTGTTGTACGCGGTGCGCGCAGTGCTCGTACTCGCGGTGATTCTGCATGCACTCGCGGCGTACCAGCTCACCATGCGTTCGCGGGCCGCGCGGCCCGAAGGCTACGTGAAACTGGAACCGCAAGTCACCACGCTTGCCGCGCGCACGATTCGCTGGGGCGGGGTACTGCTGCTGGTGTTCATCGTGTTTCACATCCTGCAGATCACACTTGGCTGGGTTGGCGTACCTGACTTCGTGCATCTCGATCCGTACAACAACCTGCGCAACGGACTCAGGAATCCGCTGATTGCCGGTTTCTACATCCTCGCGATGGCCGCGTTGGGCTTGCACTTGTATCACGGTTCATGGGCGGTGGTGCGCACGCTGGGTGTGGCACGCTCTGCGCAACATCCGCTCAAGCGTCGCGTCGCTCTGGCGATCGCGGTTGTCGTGGCCGTTGGCTTCGCGACGATTCCCATCGCGGTACTGGCCGGCGCCTTCCCCGAAGAACCTTCCCCGGTGACGGCGGAGGCCCACTGAGATGATTGAACTCAAGAGCAATATTCCGGCCGGTCCGATTGATGAGAAGTGGGACAAGCACCGCTTCGACATGAAGCTGGTGAACCCGGCCAACAAGCGGAAATACGATGTGATCGTGGTAGGCGCCGGACTGGCGGGTGCCAGCGCCGCGGCCACGATGGCCGAACTCGGCTACAACGTGTCGTGCTTTGTCTTTCACGATTCGCCGCGTCGCGCGCACTCCATTGCTGCGCAGGGCGGCATCAACGCCGCCAAGAACTACCAGAACGACGGCGACAGCATTCAGCGTTTGTTCTACGATACCGTCAAGGGTGGTGACTTTCGCGCCCGCGAAGCCAATGTGTACCGGTTGGCGCAGGTGTCGGTGAACATCATCGACCAGTGTGTGGCGCAGGGCGTTCCCTTTGCGCGCGAATACGGCGGACTGCTGGCCAATCGTTCGTTTGGTGGTGCGCAGGTATCGCGCACCTTCTACGCACGAGGACAAACCGGTCAGCAGTTGCTCATCGGTGCCTATCAGGCACTCGAGCGTCAGATCTCGCTCGGCAAAGTGAAAATGCACACGCAGTCCGAGATGCTCGACGTTGTGGTGCACGAGGGGCGGGCGCGCGGCATCGTGGTTCGCAACCTTGTCAACGGCGATATCACGGCGCACTCGGCCGACGCTGTGGTGTTGGCCACGGGCGGTTACGGCAACGTGTTCTTCTTGAGCACCAATGCCATGTACAGCAACGTTACCGCCTCGTGGCGCGCGCACAAGCGCGGTGCCGCATTCGCCAACCCGTGTTATACGCAAATCCACCCCACATGCATTCCGGTAAGCGGCGATCACCAGTCCAAGCTCACGCTCATGTCGGAATCACTGCGCAACGACGGTCGCGTGTGGGTGCCGAAAAAGCAGGGTGACCATCGGCCGGCTTCGCAGATTCCCGACTCGGAACGCGACTATTTTCTTGAGCGCAAATATCCGAGCTTCGGAAATCTGGCGCCGCGTGACATCGCGTCGCGCGCTGCCAAAGAGGTGTGCGACGAAGGACGTGGCGTTGGCCCCGGCGGACTGGGGGTGTATCTGGACTTCGCTGATTCCATCAAGCGCCTTGGCCAGAAGACCATCTCCGAACGCTACGGCAACCTGTTTGACATGTACCAGCGCATCACGGACGAGAATCCGTACGAGAAGCCGATGCGCATTTACCCGGCCGTGCACTACACCATGGGCGGCACCTGGGTGGACTACAACCTCATGAGCACGGTGCCCGGGTTGCACGTGATCGGTGAAGCCAACTTCTCCGATCACGGCGCCAATCGTCTGGGCGCATCGGCACTCATGCAGGGCTTGGCCGACGGCTACTTCGTATTGCCGTACACCATCGGTAACTACCTCGCGGGTGTGAAGCCTGAGAAGGTGGATGTAGACAAACACCCGGCGTTTACCGATGCGGTAAATGCGGTCAAGGCGCAAACCAACCGCCTGCTCAACATCAAGGGCAAGCGCACCGTCGACTCGTTCCACAAGGAACTCGGCAAGATCATGTGGGACCACTGCGGCATGGCACGTACGCGGGAAGGTCTCACGCTGGCACTTGAGCAGATTCCGAAGCTGCGCGAAGAGTTCTGGAGCAACGTGAACGTGCCGGGCAGCGGCGCCACGCTCAATCAGTCGCTCGAAAAGGCCGGTCGCGTCGCCGATTTCATCGAGCTCGGTGAGCTCATGTGCCGCGATGCGCTGCACCGCGAAGAATCGTGCGGCGGCCACTTCCGCGTGGAGTATCAGGAAGAGGGCGAAGCGCTGCGCAACGATGATGATTTCGCGTACGTCGCAGCGTGGGAGTGGACTGGAGACGGTCAGCCACAACGTCTGCACAAGGAACCGCTCGAGTACGAAAACGTGAAGATGGCCACCCGGAGCTACAAGTAATGCGACTTACACTGCACGTATGGCGACAGGACGGCCCCAACTCTGCGGGTAAGCTCGAGACCTATCCGCTGGATGGGATCGAAGCCGAAATGTCGTTCCTCGAAATGTTTGACGTTCTCAACGACAAACTCACTGTCGAAGGGAAGGAACCCATTGCGTTTGGACACGACTGCCGCGAGGGCATTTGTGGCTCGTGTTCACTCATGATCAATGGCGCGGCCCACGGGCCATGGAAAGGTGCAACCACCTGTCAGTTGCACATGCGCGCCTTCAAGGACGGCGATCAGATCTGGGTTGAGCCGTGGCGCGCGAAAGCGTTTCCGATGATTCGTGACCTCGTTGTTGATCGCAGCTCGTTTGACCGCATCATTCAGGCGGGTGGTTTTGTCTCGGTCAACACCGGTGGCGCGCGTGATGCCAACGAGATTCTGATCGGCAAAGAAACCGTGGATGAATCAATGGACGCCGCGGCGTGCATCGGGTGTGGTGCGTGCGTAGCCGCGTGTCCAAACGCATCAGCGTCACTGTTCACCGGCGCCAAGATCACGCACCTGGGTTTGCTGCCGCAGGGACAGCCGGAGCGTGACCGCAGAGCGCTCGCCATGGTGGAGCAGATGGATCTTGAGGGCTTCGGTCACTGCACGCTCACGGGTGAGTGTCAGGAAGCGTGCCCGAAGGAGATTTCCATTGACGTGATCAAGCGCATGAATCGTGACTACGCGGTGGCCTCAGTGCGTTACGCGGAGCCCAAGGAAGCGGTTGGGGCGGGATAAACGCGCTTATCAACTGACATTTGCAAGCACGGCCCTGTTGGCGGAGCATCGCCGACAGGGCCGTTTTGCGTGCGCGGTTGCGTAGAGCGATTGCGTAGAGCGAGTTCGAATCGCCGAAGGCTGCGCGGAAATGGTACGGCTGGCAGTGTTTTGCGCTTGACAAACAGGGTCTGGAAAGTACATATACATGTACGTTCTACGACAACTCCGTCGAGACCGTCCACCGGAGGCTCCTATGATCCAGAAACTCGCACCCGTGATGCCGCTCACCGAAGCCCGGGCTCAGCTCTTCCGTCTCGCGGAAGACGTGCTCTCAGGCGAGGTGGATCACGTGCGTCTCACGCATCGCAGTCAGCCTGACGACCTGCTGCTCATGCGTGCGTCTGCAGTGAGCCAGCTGCAATCGGAGTTGGCGGCGTTGCGCACGCGTCTGGCACCTGATGTGCGCCCTCTCGCGGGATTGGGCACGCTCACCGTCAGTGACGAAGAGCTGGTTGCTGACCTGGCGGCGGCACGGGCGCAGCAGACACACTCGGCCACGTACAAGCAGCGGGAACTTGAGCGTGGTTTGCGTTCGCCCGCGCAACCGCGGCTCGACCGGGTTGCCGAGAAGGCAGGGACTGTTGCGTCGGATGCCAAGGCGCCGCGTCGCAAGCGGGCGGCTGAGTAATGGGCACCGTGGCGCCGCGACACGCCGTACTTGATACGCATACGCTCCTCTGGTGGCTCGCGGGGCGTATGCGATCGCTCGGGCGATCAGCCGCCAGGTTTGTTGCGAGCGTAGACGGCGGTGATGCGGTGGCGCACGTGCCGGCTGTTGTGCTGGTAGAGCTCAGCGAGGCTATTCAGCGCGGTGTTTTTTCGCTCGGTGAACCGTTTGATGTCTTCGTTCAGCGTCTGGAGAACACGCCGTCGCGCTATCGCGTGGTGCCGCTCGACGCGGCGGTCGTGGCGCGTGCGCACACGTTGTTTGAGATTCCGGAGCGCGGCGACAGGCTGATCGCGGCTACGGCGCGGCAGCTGTCACTGCCGCTGATTACGCGCGATGCTGAGATAGCGCGGGTGTGCGGGGTGAGCGCGATCTGGTAGGAAGCAGCTCGCTTGCGCTGATGCTACGTGCGGGTGCGCGTGCGGCGTGCAGGGAGGCGCCTTTACTTATCCCGGCGGTTTTGAGGTCACAGGTGGCCGACGACCGCCCGGCACACCGGTCGCCGCCCCGGCTCCGGCCGATTCGCCCTCAGGGCCCCAGCCGCACGTCTTGAGGTCGCCTACCTCAGCGTCGGCAAAGTCCTTTTCCGAAACGGCACAGGTGGAGCCGTCGGTCGCATGCAGCGTGTGCGTGCCGGTTTTGGAGGCCACGGTTTTTCGGGAGACGGAGTAGCCGCCGGGAAGTGGAATGCACGCACTAGAGACGATCAGGCTGCAAATCATTGTCGCGAGCGCGACACGCGCCCCGGACCGTCCGTACATGCAAGCGGAGTGCGTTTGCAAACTCATGGTCCCTGCGCGCCAAACTTCGAGTGCTCTGGAACGTATCACGTCGCCCACCATGGGCAGTTGGGTAACGGCAGCTTTGCGGCGTAACGCCGACGGTCACAGTAACGCTAGCTAGTGTGCTTGGCTTACGGGAGTTGGCCCTGGCTTGGCAATCAGATAGCCCTGCACGTACTTGGCACCGTGCTCGCGCACCCACTCGAGTTCCCCCTGCGTTTCGATTCCCTCGGCGAGGGCGTCAATGCCAAGTGAGGTCGCAACGTCGAGCAGGTTAGCGGCAATGCGCGCTTTGTACGGATCGTTGTCCACGTTGCGCACCAGCTCCATATCGAGCTTGAGCACGTCGGGGCGCAACAGGTGAATGAGATTGAGCGACGAGAAACCTGAACCCACATCGTCGAGCGCAATGCGAAATCCGGCGCCGCGATAGTAGTCGAGAATCTTGCGCAGATGTGCCGGATCATGCGCGCGTTCGGTCTCCACGATCTCAAACACTACGTCGCTGCGAGACAGTCCCGACTTGTCGATGGCAGCCACAGTGCTGCGCAAACAGGACGCGGGATCGTAGATCGCGGTAGGCGCGAAGTTTACAAACAGTTTGCCTTGCAGTCCGTGCGAGGCTGCGCAGGCGATCGCCGAACGACGCGCCGACAGATCAAGCTGAAAGAGCAGGCCCGCACCGCGAGCGGTGTCGAAGAGCTGCGATGGTGACACCAGAGAACCTTCACCGGTTACGCCGCGCAGCAGCGCTTCGTGTCCGTAGACGCTTGATGTGTCATGAGCATGAACAATCGGCTGAAAGTACGACGTGAGCCGGCGTTCCTGCATCATGGCTACCAGCCAGCCACTCTGTACACGCACGACCAAGCGAGACAGCGGCTCTACGCGCGCCAGGTCGGCTGGCGACGGCAGAACGTGTTTGGCACACAACAGGGCACGCGTATCTTCTCGCTCCACGAGCGACAGTCCCGTCTCCAGAGCACAGGCCAGCTCGTCGCGCTGCTCCGCCGCAAAGCTCACCATGAAACCACCCGCAACGACGGACCGTGCGGGCATGCCGAGCTCGTGAAAAATCAGACGTGCCTTGGCGGCAACGTGCGGAGCGGGAAACCAGCAGTACAGGTCACCCGACGTGGAGTTTTCATCGGGCAGCTGCTCACATTTTCCGCAGGGCTTTGCGGGCCGGGCCGCAAGCGCAGCGTTGTCGGGCGACGCATCGGATGGGTTATGGACAGGCAGAGAGAGTACAGGCACGTAACTGGCGGATTGAGGCGGAGAACGCACGTACAAAGGCAGACGGCCCAGCACTGCATTCGTCACCGAGCACCGCCTCGCTCCGCTCGCCTGCTACAGCCTCGGTAAGGTCACACCCGTCTGCCCCTGATACTTGCCTTTCTTGTCGCCGTAACTCACGTCGGGCGGTTCGTCGCCCTCAAAAAAGCACACCTGCGCGATGCCTTCGTTGGCGTAGATCTTGGCCGGCAGCGGCGTGGTATTGGAGATCTCCAGCGTCACGTAGCCTTCCCACTCGGGCTCAAAGGGGGTGACGTTGGTGATAATGCCGCACCGCGCGTAGGTACTCTTGCCCACTGTGAGAGTGAGCACATTTCGTGGAATGCGGAAATACTCCACGCTGCGTGAGAGTGCAAACGAGTTGGGCGGTACAATGCACACATCCCCTTCGTATTCAACAAACGACTTGGGGTCGAACGCTTTGGGATCAACAATGCTGCTCAGCACGTTAGTGAAAATGCGGAACTCGTTGCTCACCCGCATATCGTAGCCATAGGAGCTCACGCCGTACGAAATAACAGACGGCGCTCCCTCAACGTGGCGAACCTGGCGTTCAGCGAACGGCTCAATCATGCCGTGTTCGCGCGCCATCTGGGTGATCCAGCGATCGTTCTTTAGGCCCATCGGGAGTGTTTGGCGGAGGGGTAGGGGAAGACGCATGCGCACGATCACGCTGCACGACGTTCGGCGGCCAAGTTACGCCCGCGGGCGCGATGCTGCCAACCCCATCTGCGACAGTTGAGTTGTCGCTGGTGAGCACATACCGCGATGCGCGGGAATAGGACCGTCCGGTCCGGCCGCATTGGTGGCAATGCCGAGGGTTTCGCGCTCACCACAGGGTTGCATTGAGTGCTCGCGGTCCGCTTGCTAGCTTCCGATATTGGATCATGTGAAATAGTTCACAAAGTGCTCTTTTGTCCCTGGCATGCTGCGAGAATATCTCCCGGTTCTTTTGTTGCTTGGCTTTGCAGCCGTAAACGCGGTCATCATTGTTGGCCTCGGCGAACTTGTGACGCGCTCACGGCCCACCGCCATCAAAAAACAGCCATACGAATCCGGTATGGCGCCGCTTGGCGATGCGCGAGATCGCTTTTCGGTGAAGTTCTATCTCGTGGCCATGTTGTTCATCGTGTTCGATATCGAAACGGTGTTCATGATTCCCTGGGGCGTGCACTATCAGCAGCTCTCCTGCGCGGTGCCGCTGGTGGAGCGCGTGTGCCCAACGGGACAGCTCTCCTTCTTTGGCCTTGGTGAAATGCTCGTGTTCGCGGCCATTCTGCTGGTGGGCTACGTGTATGTGTGGAAGCGCGGAGGACTGACATGGGACTGATCACCACAACCGGCGACTCAAGTGCAACACCACTTCGCACGCCGCTGCCTTCTTCATCTGATGCGTCGTCGCAGGACAGCTGGGTCACATCGCGACTCGACTTTCTCGTGAACTGGGCACGCAGCTCGTCCATGTGGCCGATGCCGTTCGGCACGGCGTGCTGCGCGATTGAGTTCATGGCAACGGCAGCCAGCCGCTATGACCTGGCACGCTTTGGCATGGAGCGGCTGAGCTTCTCACCGCGTCAGGCCGACGTGTTGATTTGTGCGGGACGTGTGCCGTTCAAGCTGGCACCGGTTATCCGTCGCATCTATCAGCAAATGCCGCAGCCCAAGTGGGTGATTTCCATGGGTGCCTGCGCAAGCACGGGCGGCATGTTTGACAACTACGCTGTGGTGCAGGGCATCGACACGATCATTCCGGTAGACGTGTATGTGCCGGGGTGTCCGCCGCGTCCTGAAGCGCTCATGTACGCGATCATGATGCTTCATCGCAAAGTACAGACGGAGCGCATGAGCGACACGAGTCTGCGTCGCGAAATCGAGCCGGATACCAACAGCCATTTGTACATCGATCCATCGCGCATTGACGAGCTGTCTGAACCGTTCGGCAACTCGGTCCATCAAACGCGCAGCGCCCCGTGAGCACATCGTTTCCGCCGTACAAGAGCCCGATGCCGGGCAGTGCACGTGAAGCCGCGGGTCTGCCGGAGCCGTCAACGCCGCGCAATGTGCCGCATCATGGTGGCGCCGAAAATCCGAGTGTGAGCGCGCTGCGTGAACGCTTCCCGGAAGCGGTCGTACGCTCGCATGTGATGTGGGGCGAAACGACGGTGTTCGTGACCGTAGACGCGGTACACGCGATCATCCGTTTTCTGCGTGATGATACCGCTCATGCGTACAACTATCTGGTGGACGTCACTGCCGTCGAATACCGCGACGGTGATCAGCCGCTCGAAGTCGTGTGGCACTTGCGCTCATTGCCGTGGCAGCGATTCCTGCGCATCAAGGTGGCGCTGGAGCCTGGCGCGGCGCTGGAAGTGCCGAGCATTACCGATTTGTACGCAGGCGCCGATTGGATTGAGCGCGAATGTTACGACATGTTCGGCATCACCTTTGCCGGTCATCCCGACCTGCGTCGCATTCTCATGTGGGACACCTATCGCGAAGGTCATCCGCTGCGCAAGGATTTCCCGTTGCGTGGCCGCTTCAGCCGCGCCGAGCAGTTGTCTCAGGCACTCTCTATCGATTCATCGGGCAACTACACGATGAACGAGCTGTCGATTGCGGAAGCATTCAATGATTTGCCCGAAGACATGAAGCAGCGATTGCGCGGTGCTCTGGGCGGACCCTCGCCGGAAGGCACATCGCCCGAAGCAGACAAGGAAGGCAAGCAGTGAGCCGCCGTACCATTGAAATGGCCGTTGGCACGGCTGGACTGGATGCCATGGGCCGTCCCATTCGCGCGCCGCTGTCCGTGCGGGAGCGCGGAGGACTGGCCGTGGAAGCGCCGTACGAGCCGGATATGGAAGGCGACCACATGCTCATCAACATCGGTCCGCAGCACCCGGCTACGCACGGTGTGTTGCGATTGGTGCTTGAGCTCGATGGCGAAACGGTCGTGCGCTGTGTGCCGCACATTGGATATTTGCATTGCGGCTTCGAAAAAATCGGCGAGTACCGTCAGTACAATCAGATCATCCCGTGGACTGACCGCGAAGATTATCTGAACTCCATCGGCAACAACGTGGCGTTTGTACTGGGATGTGAGCGGTTGTTCGGCATCGAGATCACGCCGCGTTGCACGGTACTGCGCGTGATCGCGATGGAGATGTCGCGTTTGATGTCGCACCTGGTATGGATGGGGACCACCTGCATTGACATCGGTGCGTTTACGCCGTTTTTGTGGCTGTATCAGGAACGCGAGAATCTTTACAACCTGCTGGAAGGGTGGGTGGGTGCGCGGCTCACCACATCGGCGACGCGGGTGGGCGGCATGGCTGCCGATGTCCCCGATGGGTGGATGGACGGACTGAAGGCGTTTATCCGCAACTTCCCGAAAACGCTCGATGAGTCGGACCGCATGCTCACGCGCAACGGCATCTGGATGGGCCGTACCGTTGGCATTGGCGCACTCACCGCCGAAGAAGCGATCAACTGCGGTTTGTCGGGTGCCATGCTGCGCGCATCGGGCGTGGCGTATGATGTGCGCAAGGATTTTCCGTATCTTGACTACGAGACGTACGATTTTGACGTGGCCGTTGGTACCAGCGGCGACGTGTATGATCGCTACCTCGTGCGCATTGAAGAGATGCGACAGAGCATTCGCATTCTTGAGCAGGCTGTACAGCGTTTGCCCGACGGACCGGTGAACGTTGACGACCCGCGCGTGATTCTGCCGCCCAAGACCAACGCCACAAGTCAGATGGAAAGCATGATCCATCACTTCAAGCTGGTGATGGAAGGACCGCGTCCGCCGATCGGTGAAGTGTATGTGCCGGTGGAAAGTCCCAAGGGAGAGAAGGGCTATTACATGGTCTCTGACGGTACGAGCAAGCCGGTGCGTTGGCGCATTCGCCCGCCGGCCTTTGTGAACCTGTCAGCGATTCCTCGCATGGTCGAAGGTCACCTGCTGTCTGACGTGATCGCGATCAACGCGAGCATTGATATCGTGATGGGAGAGATTGACAGATGACGTACGGACCGAGCAGTGGACAGTTGGTGCGTCCGCCTGAACATCATCATGACGAGCCGTATGTGCCGGTGTTTACCGGCGCGCGGCGTGAAGAACTCGACACCATCCTCACGCGCTATCCCACCAAAATGGCGGCGCTGTTGCCGGCACTCTGGATGGTGCAGGACGTACACGGTTGGGTGAGCGAGCACGCGGTGGAAGAAGTCGCACAGGTGCTCGAACTCACGCCCGCGTACGTGAAAGGTGTGCTGTCGTTTTACACCATGTACCACCAGCATCCGGTGGGCAAACACTTTGTGCAGGTGTGCACCACAACGCCGTGCAACGTGTGCGGTGCCGAAGATGTCGTGAAGGCGTTTCTCGAACACACCGGTTGCGGCGAACTCGGACTTACATCGGCCGACGGTCGCTTTACCGTGATTGAAGTGGAATGTCTCGGCGCGTGCGGATTCGCCACGCCGGTGATGATCAACAATGAATGCATCGAGTCCGTGACCCCCGAGCGGGTGGCGCGGATCGTGGCGGAGCACAACTGATGGGCTTTCCGCATCCTTCGCACGAACGTGAGACGCCGGTACTGTCAAAGTACTTTGGCGATCCGGGCGCGCGTTCGTTGGCAGGTTGGCGTGAGCGCGGCGGCTACGCGTCGCTCGAGCGCGCACTGGGTATGGACCCGGCCGAGATTCAAACGGTGGTAAAGGATTCCGGGCTGCGCGGACGAGGCGGCGCCGGCTTTCCCACGGGTATCAAGTGGTCGTTCATGAAACCCGATGGCAAGCAGCATTATCTCTGCTGCAACGCCGATGAATCGGAACCCGGCACGTTCAAGGATCGTGAGATCATGCGCTGGACGCCGCACGCGTTGGTTGAAGGTGTGGCCATTGGTGCGCACGCGATCTACGCCGACACCGCCTACATCTACATCCGCGGTGAATATTCCGAACCCATTCGCATCATGCAGGAGGCGGTCGCAGAGGCGTACGCCGCCGGTATCCTTGGTGCAAACGCCATGGGCAGTGGAAAGCGTGTAGACATTCATGTGCATCGTGGAGCCGGCGCGTACATCTGCGGTGAAGAAACGGCGCTCATGAACTCGCTCGAGGGCCGGCGCGGCAATCCGCGTATCAAGCCGCCATTTCCGGCGGTGTCGGGTTTGTTCGGCAAGCCCACCACAATCAACAACGTGGAAACGCTCTCGGCGGTCCCGCACATACTTCGCGAAGGCGCCGCGTGGTATCAGGGCATGGGACGCGAGGAGAACCCACGCAGCCGCGGCACCAAACTGTTTTCCGTGTGCGGAAACATTGCCCGCCCCGGCAACTACGAAGTCACCATGGGTTTTCCGTTCGGCGACTTCCTCAATGAGCTCGCCG
>JAABRT010000089.1 GCA_011390805.1 Gemmatimonas sp.
GCTCGAGCGGGGAGCGCTGGTGGAGTCGGGCACACACAGCGAGCTGCTCACACGTGGTGGTACTTACGCGCGGTTGCACGCACTGCAGTTTGATGGTGCACGCGGCAACGTTGCCGTGGGAGCGGCGTAGTACGCCTTCAATATTTTCCGGTTACTCCGGTTCAAGAGACTGTTCATGACAATGCTGCGCGCGCACTACCCGTGGATGAACACTGATGAAGTGATCTATCTCAACGCGGCCAGCACCGGCCCGCATCCCGCCCGTGCGGTGGAGCGTGGGCGCGAGTGGCTGGAGCTGCGTGCACAGCCGCATCACATCAGCATTCCACACATGGTGAACGCGGCGCAGCACGCCCGTGAGCATTTTGCGCGCACTATTGGCGCTGACAGCGACGAGATCGCGCTTATGCCCAACACCACGTACGGTCTCAATCTGGCCGCGCGCGGATTGCCGCTGCGTCCGGGCACCATTCTCACCTTCGATGGCGAGTTTCCGAGCTGTGTGTATCCGTTCATGGCGCTGGGATCACGCGGTGTTGCATTGGAACGCGTGCCATTTGGCGAAGACGGTTTGCCCGATGAAGATGAGTTGATCACACGCATCGGTCGTGGTGATGTGGTGGCCGTGGTGGTGTCATGGGTGCAATACGCCAGCGGGTTTGTGGTGGACCTGGAGCGCATCGGTCAGGCCTGCCGAAAGGCCGATGCATTTTTTGTGGTCGATGGCATTCAAGGGTGCGGTGTGCTGCCCATCAACGTGCACGAGCTGCCCATCGACATTTTTGCCAGCGGCGCGCAGAAGTGGATGCTCAGCCCCTGGGGTACCGGCTTTGTGTACGTGCGGCGGGAACTGCACGAAGTCGTGCAGGCACCCGATGTGGGGTGGGCGTGCATGACCACCACGGGCGACTACGCGCATCTCACCGATTACAAATACGAGTTCTGGCCTGATGCGCGTCGCTTTGAGATCGTGACGCTGGCCTATCAGGACTTTGCCATCGCCAACGAATCACTCTCGGCCATGCACGAAGCCGGTGGGCCGCTGGCGCTGAGTGAGCACATCGGCGCCTTGGCCGACAAGCTGGTTGCCTGGGCCGAATCACGCAGCGATGTAAAGCTGTGGACACCGTCGGCGCGCAGCAAACGTGCCGGTGTGATTGCGATTGTGCCCGATGACATGACCGGCGCGCTGGCTCGACTCAAAAAGGCCGGCGTGGTGTGTGTGCCGCGCGAGAATGCCATCAGACTGGCGCCACACGGCTACAACACCACTGAAGACATTGACCGCACCATCGCAGCGCTGGAAAGCTGAACGGAAAAAGCCGCAGGGCACGAAGCATCGCACCCTGCGGCCTGCGAATACCGGCGTACCGTTAGCGTACCCGCACCAGCCCCCAATCGCGGCTTCCCTTTTTTACCAGCAAGTGCCGGTCGGCCAGCCACGCATCAGATGCAATGGTGCGCTCGGCCATCGACATGCGCTGACCGTTTACTGATACGCCGCCTTGCTCCACCAGCCGCTTGGCATCGCCGCGGCTCTTGGCCAGCCCCGTGGCCACCACAAGGTCAAGCGCGTCAACGGCGCCGCCATCGGCCGGTGCGTCAACTTCGGCGAACGGTACTTCACGCGACATCTCGCGCAACGTACCGGCCGACAGATCGCGCGGATCGCCTTTGCCAAAGAGCACCTGCGAGATGGCCTCGACCGTCTGCAGCACAGCGGCACCGTGCACGCGTGCAGTCACGTCGGCCGCGAGCAGTCGTTGCGCCTCGCGCTGCTCGGGGCGTTCGCTGGTGGCCTGATCAAGCTGTGTGATTTCCTCACGCGACAGCAGTGTGAAGAAACGCAACCAGCGCGTGACGTCGCGATCGTCGGCGCCCAGCCAGAACTGGTAGAACCGGTACGGCGACGTGCGTTCGGCGTCGAGATACACCGCGCCCGCTTCCGACTTGCCAAACTTCTGTCCGCTCGCGGTGGTGACCAGCGGGCAGGTGAGCACATGGGCCTCGGCGCCTACCGTGCGACGCAGCAGCTCAAGCCCGGCTGTCATGTTGCCCCACTGATCGCTGCCGCCGATCTGCAGGGTGACCCCGTGGCGCGCGTGCAGCTCGGCGTAGTCGTGCGCCTGCAGCAACATGTAGGTGAACTCCGTGTATGAAATGCCAGCGTCAAGACGCGACTTTACGGAGTCCTTGGCCAACATGTAGTTCACCGTGAAATGCTTGCCCGTGGTGCGCAGAAACTCGAGCAGACCGATAGAGCCAAGCCACTCCGCATTGTTTGACATGCGAGCGGCGTACGGACCGGTAAAATCGAGAAAGCGCTCCAGCTGAGCACCAATGAGGCGCGCATTTTCTTCAATCACGTCGAGGGACTGCAACGTGCGCTCACTGTTTTTCCCCGACGGATCGCCAATCATGCCCGTGCCGCCGCCAACCAGCGCGATCGGCTTGTGACCCGCGCGCTGCAGATGCACGAGTCCCATCACGGGTACGAGATTTCCCACGTGCAGGCTGGGCGCCGTGGGGTCAAAGCCGCAGTAGGCAGCGGTGGGACCTTGGGCGAGGTGTGCGGCCAGGCCGTCAGTGTGCTGGAACAGCAGCTCGCGCCACGTCAGCTCGTCGAGAAGGGCAGTGTGTTGAGACATAGCCCCAATTATAGACAGCGCGCAGCTCTTGGCGCGTGTGCGTTCCACCAATAGGCTTCTAGGATATGTTCAGTCTCGATTTCTGCCGGGGTCGCGCATGAGCGCCACTTCGAAGCGCCGGTCGGGTGTCGCGCTCTGGCGTCGTCCCTGGATTCGCTGGGCCTCGGTGCTCACGCTCTTTGGTGTGGGAGTGGGCGTGGCGGGCTTTTTCACCGCGTGGACGCAGGTGTGCCGCATTGGCGTCTGCCCCACCACCGAAGCCCTCAGCTCCTACATCCCCAACCAGACCTCCAAGCTCTACGCCGCCGACGGACGCTTTATTGCCGAACTCGGGCTGGAACGACGCACGCTGGTGCGGCTGGATGAAATACCGCAGCATGTGAAAGACGCGTTTCTGGTGGTGGAAGACAAGCGCTTCTACGACCACAACGGCATTGATTACATCCGCGTGTTTGGTGCGCTGCTGCGCAACATCAAGGCAGGGGCGTTCGCCGAAGGATTCAGTACGATCACCATGCAGCTGGCGCGCAATATTTTTCCCGAGTCGCTGACCCGCGAAAAAACGCTGTTGCGCAAGCTCAAGGAAGCGCACGTTGCGCGTGATATTGAGGCGGCCTTTCCCAAGGATCGCATTCTTGAGCTCTATCTCAATCAGATCTATCTGGGCTCAGGTGCGTACGGCATCGAGACGGCGGCGCAGCGCTACTTCGGCAAGTCGGTACGCGATGTAAGTGTGGCTGAAGCCGCAATGCTGGCGGCACTGCCCAAGGCGCCGGAGCGATACAATCCGCGCCGGTACGCCGACCGTGCCATCGAGCGTCGCAACACGGTGATTGAACTCATGCGTCGCGCCGAAGTGGTGACCAACAGCGACGCCAGTCTGGCCAAGGCGTTTCCGCTGCAGCTCGCGCAGCGCACCGAGTCGGGAGAGACGGCGCCGTATTTTGTGGAGTGGGTGCGTCAGCAGCTCGATCAGCAGTTCGGTCAGCGCTTGTACGAGAACGGGCTCAAGGTGTACACCACGCTCGACCTGGATATGCAGGCGGCCGCCGAGCGCGCCATGGAAGAGCAGCTGGCGTCTATTGAATCGGGCAAGTACGGTCCCTTTTCGCACCTCACGTTTGAACAGTACGAAGCCCGCGTCGCCGAGGGGGAGAATCTGGGCGGGGGGGGGAACTCGCCGTATCTTCAGGGCGCCTTTGTTGCCGTTGACCCGCGTCTTGGCGCCGTGCGCGCCCTGGTGGGCGGACGCGACTTTGCCGACTCCAAGTTCAACCGTGCGGTACAGGCGTTGCGTCAGCCTGGCTCCACCTTCAAGCCGATTGTGTACGCGGCTGCGATACGGGCCGGTCTCGGGCCGGCGCATGTCATCGAAGACACTCCGGTGGAGATGAGTCAGGTGAGCGGCGAAGTGTGGCGGCCGCAGAACTTTGATCTCAAGTTCGAAGGCAACATGCCCATGCGTCGCGCGCTCTACATGTCGCGAAACATTCCGGCCATCAAGGTGGGACTGGAGCTCGGCCCGGATCAGGTGATCCGCATGGCGCGGCGTTTTGGTATCAGCACACCCATTCCGCCGTATCCGTCGCTGTACATCGGTGCGGGAGATGTGTACCCGCTCGAGATGATCTCCTCCTACTCGGTGTTTGCCAATCTCGGACTGCGTACAACACCGTACGCCATTCTGCGTGTGGAGACGGCTGACGGGGAGCTGATCTGGCAGCCACGGCCCGAGCGCGAAGCGGTGCTCACCCCCGAAGAAGCGTGGTTGATGGTGAGCATGATGAAAGATGTGGTAGGACGCGGTACCGCCTACAACGCGACCACGGGCGCAGGCTTCCGTGTACCGGCGGGTGGCAAAACCGGCACCACCAATGACGGCGCCGATGTGTGGTTTATCGGTTTCACCGCCGATCTGGTGGCCGGCATCTGGGTGGGTTTCGACCGCCCCAAGAAGATCAAATCCAACGCGCAGGGTGGTTCGTTGGCCGCGCCCGCGTGGACAGCGTTCATGCAGGATGTGTACAAGCGCAAGCCAGAGCCTCCCGACTGGCCCCGTCCCGACGGTATTGTGGTTCGGCAGATCGATGCACGCACCGGCTTGCTGGCCAACTTTTCGTGTCTCGGCAACACAGTTACAGAGTTCTTTGTGTTCGGCAATGAGCCGCGTCTGAGCTGTACCGATTACCAGATGATCGCGCCCAAAGTGGAAGGCGATTCCCTCGTGGGCGGTGCGCTGCCGCGCGCCTATCGCGACACCACCAACCCGTTTCGCATTCCGCCTTTGTGACGCGGGTGGAGATGGTGGGCACGCAACGTGTGGCGTGGCACGCGCGCTGGGTTTTGCCGGTTGTCAGCGCGCCCATCGCTCACGGCGCCGTGGTTGTGCAGGGAGATCGCATTGTGTGGGTGGGCACGTCAGATCAGGCGGTAGCCGACGTGCACGAGCGACTTGGGCACTGCGTGCTCATGCCGGGACTCGTGAATGCGCATGCACATCTCGAGCTCACCACGCTGCGCGGTTTTCTTGAGGGATTGGAGTTCGGTCAGTGGCTGCGCACCCTCACGGAAATCAGAGCCCGTGTGCTGTCGGCGCAGGATATCATCGACTCGGCTCGACTGGGTGTATCGGAAGCACTGCTGGCCGGCATTACCACCATTGCAGATTGCACCGCCAGCGGCGCGTCACTTGATGCAATGAACGAGGCGGGCATTCGGGGACGCGTGTACCTCGAGACATTTGGCCCCGACCGTTCGCAGGTTGCGCAATCCATGTCCGACCTGCGCGCCGGTGTGCAGGCGTTGCGTGCCCGGGCCAATACACTGGTTAGTGTGGGAGTCTCACCGCACGCGCCGTACACTGTATCTGACGCGCTCTTCGCTGCGGTGGCAGAGTACGCCGCAGCGGAACAGCTGTTGGTGGCATCGCACGTTGCCGAGAGCACCGCCGAAGTCCGCTATGTGCGCGACGGGAGCGGTCCGTTTGCCGAACGACTGGCAGCGCGAGGCATTGCCGTGAAAGGCACCGGTGAGTCACCAATGGCGCTGCTCGATCGCACCGGGCTGCTCAACGAGCGGCTGCTGTGTGTGCACGCAGTGCACGCCAGTGCTGACGATCTGTCACGCGTAGCGTCGAGCGGCGCAGCGATTGTGCACTGTCCAATCAGCAATGCGAAACTTGGGCAGGGCATTGCTCCGCTCATCAATATGCGTGAGGCGGGCATTGCCGTGGGGCTTGGCACCGACTCCGTGGCCAGCAACGATCGTATGGACATCATCGGCGAAGCGCGACAGGCGGTGTTGCTGCAGTCGTTGCAACGGCAGACTCCCGACGCGCTGGCGGCGTCTGACGCGCTGGAGTTGGCCACACTGGGCGGGGCGCGGGCGCTGCGTTACGAGTTGCTGGGCGCACTGGCTGCGGGCTATCAGGCAGATCTCTGTGCCTTTCGCATTGATGCCCTTGAGGCTGTTCCCGTGTATGACCCTGCAGTACTGCTGGTACATGTGCTCGGAAGTGGCAGGGCGGCGGCCCTGACCATGGTGGGGGGACGTGTGCTGGTGCGTGACGGTGCGGAACTCAATGCGGATTCCGGCGTTCGGGATCGTGTAGGGATGGCGGCCGAGAAGGTGAAGCAGTTCGTCACGTAGCTGTGACAGGACGCGCTCCGCCATAGCGGTAGCCGAGTACGCTGTTATAGCTTTGATGGATACGCTGGTTTCGCGGGTGTTGCGTACCTGACACGGAGGGCATGCGTGATTGCCGGGTGTCTCGCTCTGAATGCGTCGTACGAGCCGTTAACGATGGTGCCGCTTCGGCGCGCGCTGCGGCTTGTCATTGACGGTAAGGCGGAAATCGTTGAAGCGGACCAGGATCGCCCGGTTCGCTCCGAACGTCTGGCCATGCCGCGTCCGGCGGTTATCCGGCTCACCAAGTTCATCCACGTGCCGCGTCGCTTCCGCCGACAGGTCACCAACACGTTCCTGTTTGCGCGAGACCACTATCAGTGTCAGTACTGTGGCCGCCAGAACACGGAGCTCAAGCCGCGTGAATCGCTCACGCGTGATCACGTGATTCCGATGTCGCGTGGTGGGCTCAATGAGTGGACCAACGTGGTGACGGCCTGCAGCAGCTGCAATACGCGCAAGGCCAGCCGTCTGCCGCACGAAATCGGCATGCAGCCCATGGTGGCGCCTGCCGAGCCGCACTTTGTGCACCTGGCGTGGGCGGTGCGTCGGCTTACGCCCACACAGGCGCGCTACATCAAGGTGTTCTACGGCGAAGAAACGTTGCGCCGCGTGAAGGCGATGGACGCCGTGCCGGTGGCCAGCTAGCCGCAGTAGCTGTCATGTGCGCTGGCCACAGAGCCAGCGCGACCGTCGCTCTACTTGCCGCCGTCGTCGCGCACCCTGAACGGCGACGAGCGTGCTTCCAGACGGCGTACTTCACCGCCCATCAGTCGCGACGCCAGCGTGCGCAGTCCTCGGCCCAGTGCGGTGCCGGGGTTCTTGCGACCCTGCACCGCGGGTGCGAGTTCACCGCGCAGCCAACGTGAGACTTCGTCGAGATCCTTGAGATCGAGTGTCTCGATTTCCGCCTGCACACTGTAATAGTGACGCTGTCCCGGACCGGGGCGGCCAATTGGTGGCGCATGTGGGAGCGCCACTGCTGCCTTGGCATCGGCCAGGCGTCGATAGGTACCCAGCGGTGACACCATGTTGTCGCCTTCGAGTCGCGCCACATCAAACGTCTGGTCGAACTGATCGTAGTGCACGATCACGTCCCATTCCTCGCGTGCGACCACGTCATTAAAAAACCTGCCCATTTTCCACAGTTCAACGCGCATGTGCACCCGCACATCGAATCCGTTGCGCAGCAGTTCTTCAAAGCGACCGCCATCAATGGCATTGCGCAAACGCACGGTCATGTTGCTGGTGGCCGTAGGCAATGCGATGTCAATGCGGGGACCGTCGGTGGATTGTGCGACCAACGGCAACGCTGCAAACGGCAACGCTGCCAGCGACAACGCTGCCAACGACAACGTCGCAAACGACAGCGCCGAGGTCATCAGCAATGAAGCTGTGACCAGCGATGCGGCGTACCGCCTGACGCAGTGGAAGAGGTGCACAGCGGGAATCAGAAACGCGCACCTACGCGCACGAACACGCGTGGGGTGGTGGTGGCACCGGAGAGCGGCTGTGCCACGTACACGCCCAGCATTCCGAAATCCACGCCCACGCCCACGTCGCTGCGGAAGGTGCTGAGTGACGGGATCGCGCTGCGTGGATATGTCAGACCGCCATCACGCGGTCCCGTTAACCAGCCGCGACCACTGTTGGCAAACACCACCCACGATCCATCGGCACGCAATCCATCTGCGTACCAACGGCGATCGTCGTCCCGCTTGTCTGCTCCGAATAGCGCTACACGAAAGTCACCTTTGAGCTCGGCCTGCACGAGCGCGATGCGATCGCACGATGCCGGCCGACCCCGTTCGGCAAAGGTGCTTTCAGGCAGTGTGTTGCACATGGCGACATCCGGTTCGCCGCCCAGCGCCCTGAACGCGTAGCCCGGCAGCGCATCAACGCCGCTCACGGAAAGCTGCCGCTGTGGCGGAAGGGCGCTGCCGTGTACAAGTCCACCGGCCACCACACGAATGTTCACCGACGTAAGCGGTGCGATGCGCACATAGCGTCGTGCGTCAACAAACGCGCGTCCGTAGGTGAGATTGGGCGCCGTCAGTGCAAGTTCTTCGGGGTTGGGCGAGCGCGAGATATCCATGTCGCCGCGCTCATATTCGGCTTGAATAAGCCAGCCGTCACGCGGGCGTTCGCGGTCATTGCGCGTATCAATACGCGCGGTGGTGCTCAACAGATTGACAGTGCCTTCGAGAGCGCCCGGATTGGCACGCCAGTCGCGCCCACCACGAAACAGGGCAAACACATTGCGCGCATCACGCGAGTCCCACCGTTCGCGCCCCATGGCCACGGTAAACTCAAGTGCGCCGGTGGGGACAACACGGACAAACGCGGAGCCGCCAAAGCGATTCCAGTAGTCGCGGTAATCGCGCGCGAAGAGCAGCGACGTGAGCCCCGACTCGGCCGCCGATAACGACCATTTTTCAACGGCGTCCACTTCATCGGTGTGGCGAACGCCCAGCGCAAAGTGCTGTTGCTCGGTACCTTGCCTGAACTCGGCGAGCAATCGGGAGCCCAGGTTCTCTCGCTCCCACGACAGCCGGTCTCCAGTGCGGAAAATGCCCAGCGCTTCGAGGGTGAAGCGTGATTCACCACGGTTCAGCCTTAGGCGGGGACCGAACAGAATCGAGAGCTGTTCAACACGATTGTACGAGTTGGCCGATGCAATGATGATGTCTTTGAGGTCGGCACCAGGCCCTTCGCGCCAGCGGCTGTAGCGCGAGAGCATGGTCTGGTCTTCTTCGGCGATAATGCGGCCGCTGTCACTGCGGTACGTGAGCCGCGAGCGCCATACCTGCATGTCACCGTCCACGCGGCCGCGGGTGCGGTTGAACACCACACCGCCCACCACATACACGGACCCGGTGATCACGGCGGTGGAGTCGAGTCGCATGTCGCCGTTAATGACCACAAGGTCACCAAGCACGGTACCACCAACAGTGACCGGGCCACCAAGCACGGCCAGTGTGCCGGCTACAGTATCGGTGACGGACAGTACAAAGCGGCCTTCGACTTTACGCGTGGCCGGATTGTTATACGCCGAGATGACGGCGCTGCTCACGGAGTTTGGTACACGACCGGCCCGTGGCTCACCACGTGTTTGTGCGTGCAATGTTGACGGGAGCAGGGCTACCAGTAACACTAGCCACAGCCTGTGGTAACTCACTCTCCCCCCCCCAATCCGAGCCGCCGCATGCGGCGATAGAGATTGGCCCGGTCGGTGCGCAACCGGCGTGCGGCATCGGCGATGTTGCCGTCTGCCGACGACAGTGCGTGGGCAATGAGCGTGCGTTCGTACGCCTCGAGGGCATCGCTGAGTCCCATACTGCTCTCCATCTCCGGTTCCGGAATTGCGCGCATTGGTTCTGACGGCGTGGTGCCGCTGTCAGGGAGCAACCGTCGCAGCTGCTCGGCGCTTACTGTGCTACCCGGATGCACAATGGAAAGTCGCTCTACGATGTTGGCCAGTTCGCGCACATTGCCGGGCCATGGATACCGCTCGAATACACGCACCACTTCGGGCGCCCATTCGCAGCACGCCTGGCCGGTGCGCGCATGATGCCGTTGGGCGAAGTGACGGATGAGCAACGGGATGTCACCGGGGCGCTCACGCAACGGTGCGAGCTCAATGGGAATCACGTTGAGACGAAAGAGCAGGTCTTCACGGAAACGGCCATCTTTGACCGCCTTGGCGAGGTCTTTGTTGGTGGCGGCAATAATGCGCACATCGACCTTGATCGGCTTGCCGCCACCCACGCGCTCAATTTCGCGCGCTTCAATCGCGCGCAGCAGTTTGGCCTGCGCTTCGAGCCCCAGATCACCCACTTCATCAAGGAAAAGCGTACCTGTGTGCGCCAGCTCAAAGCGGCCGATGCGCCGTTCGGTAGCACCGGTAAACGCGCCACGCTCATGCCCGAACATTTCGCTTTCCAGCAGATCGCGCGGAATGGCCGCGCAGTTTACGCGAATGAAGGGCAGGTCGCGACGTGGGCTCGCCGCGTGCAGTGCCGACGCCACGAGCTCTTTGCCGGTCCCTGATTCTCCGGTTATGAGCACGCGTGCATCGGTGGGTCCCACCTGCGCCACCAGCTGCCGCACGGCGTGCACTGCAGCACTCTCACCCACCATTTCCGAGGTAAAGCCCAGATCTTCGCGCAGCGCACGCGCGGTGCGGCGCGCCTGCCGCAGCTCGAGCGCGGAGGCGAGCGCCAGCAGCACGCTTTCCGGCGTGAGCGGCTTTTCGAGAAAGGTGAACGCGCCCAGTCGTGTGGCGCGCACCGCGTCGGCGAGCGCCGCACGTCCGCTCATCATGACAACCGGCAGATCGGGGAACTGCGTGCGCAGCTTTTCGAGCAACGCCAGTCCGTCCATGTCACCGGGCATCATGAGATCCACGAGCGCGATGTCGGGATCCTGCGCCTGTGCGAGCGTCAATCCGGCACGTGCGTCGGGTGCGTCGAATACGTCGTAGCCTTCGCCGCTGAGCAACGCACCCACCATGCGGCGGATGTTGACTTCATCGTCGACAATCAGGACGCTTGCCATGTGCTCCGTGGCGAGGATGACTCGGGAGACGCCGCACCTGGTTCACGCGCTTCACCGGCGCGGAAATCAGGCGCCGTCGTGCGTTCGGTGAGCAGGCGCGCGGTGTAGCGGTTGGCTTCGCTCATGCGCTCCATCTCGATGGCCACGGATTGCACGCTGTCTTCGATTGCGGCCAGACGGCGTGACACATCTTTGGGCACTGCTCCAGCGGCGCCGCGCCGGTCAATCCAGCGGGCCACAGCCCGACCGATCGGGAACGCCATGATGATGCCAATGAGACCCAGCACACCGACGAGCATGATGTCGGTGACTTGCGGCGGGATAACGTTCGATGCATCCCACGGCATGACGGTTTCAGATCCATCGGGCTGGATCTGTACGATCTCCAGTCCGTCGGGGG
>JAABRT010000090.1:0-10842 GCA_011390805.1 Gemmatimonas sp.
GTCCATGTCGCCGAGATGATCTTCGGTGCCCAGGATGTCGGTGAGAATGGCGTAGCGCTTGCCATCGGAGATGAGTCCCATGGCGACACCGGCAACGGCGGCCTTGAGCGGCACACCGGCATCGAACATTGCCAGTGAACCACCACACACCGACGCCATTGATGACGAGCCGTTGGACTCGAGCACGTCGGACACAATGCGAATGGTGTACGGGAAATCTTCGAACGCAGGCAACACGGCCTGCAGTGCACGTTCCGCAAGGTTTCCATGACCAATCTCACGCCGACTGGTGCCGCGCATCGGGCGTACTTCGCCAGTGGAGAACGGCGGGAAGTTGTAGTGCAGCATGAACGTCTTGAGCTGCTCTTTGGACTCGTTTACCGAATCCATGCGCTGCGCATCGGCTTGTGTGCCGAGCGTGGCGACAACGAGTGCCTGTGTCTGTCCACGTGTGAACAACGCCGAGCCGTGCGTGCGCGGCAGCAAGCGTGTATCGATGCTGATATCGCGGATTTCATCGGCCTTACGTCCATCAACACGTTTTTTGGTGTCGAGCACCTGATTGCGCAGCGCGTAGTACTCAACGTCGCCGAGCAGCGTGTGAATGTCCTTGGAGTTGTCGGGGAACTCGGCCAGCAGTCCTTCGGCCAGTTCCTTCTTCGTACGCTCCACGGCTTCAATGCGCGTGTGCTTGTCCTTCTGGTTGATCGCGGCCGAGATCTGTCCTTCCGCGAGTTCCTTGACGCGTACCGCGACACCCTCAGGTGTTTCGGCCTTGGTCCACTCCATCTTGGGCGCACGGTTCTTGGCCAGCAGCTCATTCTGCATGCTGATCAACTCGTTGATGCCCGTGTGCGAAATCGTGAGTGCTTCGATCACGTCGGCTTCGGAAACTTCGAGTGCGCCGCCTTCCACCATGACGATGGACTTTTCTGAACCGGCGACGACGAGTTCCATATCGGAGAACTCACGCTGCTGGAACGTTGGGTTGAGTACCCAGTGTCCCTGCACGCGGCCAATGCGCACTCCGCCCAAGGGTTCCTTGAAGGGGATGCGTGAGTTGTTGAGTGCAAACGAAGTCGCGAGCAGCGCGAGCACGTCGGCGTCGTTTTCCTGATCTGCCGAGATCACGTAAACGAAGACCTGCACTTCGTTCTTGAAGCCTTCGGGAAACAGCGGACGGATGGAGCGGTCGATGATACGGCACGACAGGATTTCGTGATCGTGCGGCCGTCCTTCGCGCTTGATGAATCCACCGGGGAACTTGCCCGCCGCGTAGGTGCGCTCTTTGTACTCGACCGTGAGCGGGAAGAACGGGAGGTGACTTTCGTTGTCACTGACGGTGACAGCGGCGAGGACGACGGTGTCGCCGAACTGCACCAGGGCAGACCCTGCTGCCTGCTTGGCCATACGGCCCGTCTCGATGACGAGCTGGCGGCCTGCGAAGGTCCGCTCGATTCTTTGCATCATTGCGTGGTTGCTTTGTGGTTGCTTGCTGCCAGAAAAGAAATCGCGCGGGTGGCAGCATGCCCCCGCGCGATCGGTACTGCGAACGACCTCAGTAGCGGAGGCCGAGTTCCTGAACCAACGCGCGATACCCTTCTACGTTGGTGCGCTTGATGTAGTCGAGAAGGCGACGACGCCGACCAACCATCTTGAGCAGGCCGCGCCGGCTGTGATGGTCTTTGTGATGCGCACGGAAATGCGCCGTGAGGTAGTTGATACGCTCGGTGAGCACAGCGACTTGAACGCGTGCTGAACCGGTGTCTTCTCCGTGCGTACGGTACTTCTCGATCGTAGGTGCCTTATCGAACGCCATCTTCTGTGATACTCTCCTCGCTAACTGGCTCAGTACCCGTTTGGGACCATTCCGGAAGCGGTGCTGTGGGGCGGCATCTCGTAAGATACCGCAAATGATGTTAGCATAATATGTTAACTCTACCGCGACGGGCTGTAAAGGACCGGCGCGTCCGCGTCCGCCTGCCCACCCTTCGTCTCTGCCTACGTGCCGGAACGCTTTCTCGGACAGACCCTCGGCGGCCGCTACCGCATTACCCGGCTGTTAGGTGCCGGGGCGTACGCGTGGGTCTATGAAGCGGTGGACGTAGAGCTGGAGATTCCGGTGGCGGTGAAGGTGCTGCGTCCCGAGCACACCGGAAATGAAGTCTCGGAGGCCCGATTCCGTCGCGAGGCCACCACGGCGGCCAAGCTGCGTCACCCCAACATTGTGACCGTACGCGATGTGGGCAAAGGACACGGTGCCACCTGGGTGGCCATGGACCTGATTCCCATGTCGCTGGCCCGCCGTCTGGAGGTCATGCCGTATCTGCCCGAGACAGACGTGGTGCGCGTGGGGCTGGACGTGGCCAGTGCGCTGGCCGTGGCGCACGCGGCTGACATTGTGCACCGTGATATCAAGCCCGACAACATTCTCATCGGTACCACAGGTGAGAGCATCGTGTGCGACTTCGGACTCGCACGGGCGCTGACCGGTGGGGCAGACCTGAGCTCCACCAATCAGGTGCTGGGCACACCGCACTACTTCAGCCCGGAACAGGCGAGAGGCGAGCCCCTGGACGGACGCAGCGACCTGTATGCGCTGGGTATCACGCTCTATCGTGCCGCTACGGGCAAACTGCCGTTCGAAGGGGAAGACTGGTATGCCGTGGCTCGGCAGCACGTAGATGACGCGCCCAGGCCACCACGTGAGCATGTCGCCAGTCTGTCGCCCGCCTTTGAAGCGGTCATTCTGCGGTTGTTGGCCAAGAAACCGGCCGACCGATTCGCCACCGCGACGGCCTTGTCGGACGCGCTGTCGCGGCTGCCCAGCGCGCCAGCTACCGGGTCGCGTCTCGCGCTGACCCCCGGTGGCACCACCACCACGCATACGGTGAGCGCGCGCGCGAAGTCGTGGCGTAACCCGCTGCTGATTGCAGGGCTGCTGGTTGTTGTGGCAGGCGGCATCGGTTTGATGCGCTCGCGGCAGGTAGCCTTTGCCGGCAACTCACCAGCACCGCGCACCGACAGTTTGCTGGCGCTTCAGGACTCGGCCCAGGCCGCCGCTGACTCCATGCTTGCGGCTGATTCACTCACTGATTCCACCGCCACCGACAGCACCAGCATACCCACGCCGCCAACGGCCCCCACTCCCGTCGCGCGCTTTGCCACGTTGGACATCCGCAGTACAAGCGACAACGCCATTTTGTACATCAACGGCGAACGGACCGGCCCCGCACCGTATCGTCGTACGCGGGCGCCGGCGGGACGCTACGTGGTGCGAGCGATGTTGCCGAGCGGCCCCGGGGTCTTTGCAGGGTGTCCGTTTAATGAGCATGTGGACACACTCACCGCACGGGCGGGTGCAACGCTCTCGCACACCGTTGAACTGGCCCGCTGCACCCGCTTATGGCTGGACGTCACGCCGGGCGACGCGCGCATTTCGTTCGTGGACAGCAGCGGACGCGTGGCGCTGAGCGGCTACTCCAATCAGATCTCGCCGGCTGTTGTGCGCGAAGGCGAGTGGCGCATCAGTGCCGAAGCACCGCGCTGCGCATCGTTCAATGCCGTTGATACACTGCGACCCGGCGCTGACACACTGCGCTTCAAACTGCTCTGCTGAACCGTTTGAAGCGCAGCACTACATGATGCTGCTTACAGCGTCTGGTTCATGGCATCCGGGCCGCGCTGCGGCGCACCGGCCTCCTGCAGAATCTGATACTCCGAGTCGGTAAACAGTCGCGAGCGGGTGAGCAGTCGCACACCAAGCGGCGCCTCAAGGGAGAAGCCACTTCCCCGCCCCGGCACCACATCGATCGTGAGATGCGTGTGCTGCCAGTACTCGAATTGTTGTCCGCCAATGTACACCGGCGTGTCGGCAATCCGACCGAGGTACACATCGTTTGCGCCAATGCGAAACTCGCGCTGCGGATAACACATGGGCGCGCTGCCGTCGCAACAGCCACCCGACTGATGCAACAGCAGCGGTCCGTTTTCGGCGGCGAGTTCACGCAACAGCGCCTCCGCTGCAGGCGTCACCGCTACGCGGCTCACCTGCAACGACGCGCCACCAACCTGCTCTGGCTGGATCACATCATTCCCTGATGAGGGTGAACTCACGTCGCGGCTCAAAAGAATCCGAGTGCGTTTGGCGAGTACGACACCAGCAGGTTTTTGGTCTGCTGATAGTGATTGAGCATCATGAGGTGATTCTCACGTCCGATGCCCGACTGCTTGTATCCGCCGAAGGCGGCGTGCGCCGGATAGGCGTGATAGCAGTTGGTCCACACGCGCCCTGCCTTGATACCGCGTCCCAGCCGGTAGGCCAGATGGGTGTCGCGTGTCCACACGCCCGCTCCCAAACCGTACAGTGTGTCGTTGGCCAGCTTGAGCGCGTCGTCAGCGTCTTTAAATGTGGTGACCGACACCACCGGTCCGAAGATCTCTTCCTGGAACACACGCATGCGATTGTGTCCCTTGAAAATTGTCGGCTGCACGTAGTAGCCGTCCTTGAGCTCTCCATCGAGCACGGCGCGTGCACCACCGGTGAGTACTTCAGCGCCTTCCTGTCTGCCGATATCAAAGTAGCTCAGGATTTTTTCGAGCTGATCCTGACTGGCCTGCGCGCCAAGTGCAGTGGTCGGGTCGAGCGGATGGCCTTGTTTGATTTTCTTCACGCGCTCGAGAGCACGATCCATGAAGGCATCGTAGATGGATTCCTGAATGAGCGCGCGCGACGGACAGGTGCACACTTCGCCTTGATTGAAGGCGAACATCGCGAACCCTTCGAGCGTCTTGTCAAAGAACGCGTCGTCCTGATCCATCACGTCGGCGAAGAAGATATTGGGCGACTTGCCACCCAACTCAAGTGTGACCGGAATCAGATTCTCTGAGGCGTACTGCATGATGAGACGACCGGTAGTGGTTTCACCGGTGAACGCCACCTTGGCCACGCGCGGGCTTGAAGCGAGCGGCTTGCCGGCTTCCACACCAAAGCCCTGCACAACGTTGAGCACGCCGGGAGGCAACAGGTCGGCAATAAGCTCAACAAAAGCCATGATGCTCACCGGCGTCTGCTCGGCCGGCTTGAGCACAACACAGTTTCCTGCGGCCAACGCCGGCGCGAGCTTCCAGGTGGCCATGAGCAGCGGGAAGTTCCACGGAATGATCTGTGCAACAACACCGAGCGGCTCATGAAAGTGATACGCCACCGTGTCGTCATCGAGCTGACTTAGCCGGCCTTCCTGCGCCCTCAACACACCGGCGAAATACCGGAAGTGATCGATGATGAGCGGCAGATCGGCGTTCTTGGTTTCGCGAATCGGCTTGCCGTTGTCGATCGTTTCAATGACAGCGAGTGCTTCGAGATTCTCTTCCACACGATCAGCAATACGATGCAGAATGAGCGAGCGCTCCGCCGGTGCCGTCCGGCCCCACGCATCGGCGGCAGCATGGGCCGCGTCGAGTGCAAGCTCCACATCTTCAGCAGTTGAGCGCGCGACATCGCACAGCGGCTGACCCGTGATGGGAGTGGGATTGGAGAAGTATTTCCCCTTTACAGGCGCGGAATACTTGCCGTTAATCCAGTTGTCGTAGCGTGCCTTCACCGGAATGGTGATGGCGAACGACGCCGCGCCTTCAGGGAGCGGTGCGTGAGCGGCATCGGGACGGGACACTGTGGCCATGCGAACCTCGGCGGTGCTGAAGTGTGAAGCGCTCGGGTGATGTAGACCCGGGGATGCCTGCCAGCAGTGCAAAGCCGATGCCACGCAACCCGCCTCGCTTACAAGTCCCTCCCTAATCCGCGTAATCTCTTGCCGCACAACCGTTTAGGCGCATTTAGCCGTCCGCGGTCAACGGTTATCCGCGACAATGCCGAGCACCGCGTCACTCCCTGCGCGCGCGTCATGTGTCGCGCCGCCCGACGCGACACGTGTCGCGTGTCTTGCGCGCCGTCGGTCCGTGTCCGATCGTCAGATGCATGAACGCGCACCAGAGCATCGAGCGTGAAATACTTCCTCTTGGACGCCACGCACAACATGTAGTCGCCGATTCCTGGGCGCGCCTGTTGCGTGGAGATGCGGCCGGTGAGGGCGTGCGGTCGCGCATCGTTGCGTCGTGGAAGCGTTCACGCAATGCGGGCGTGGCGCCCACTTTGCCTGCCGCTCCGATAGCGCTGGCCGGCGACGCGCTGCAGCGTGAGCGCGAGTCGTGCGACTGGCTACGACCACTTGCCGGTGTGCTGGCGGCACAGCGCGATGGATACATCGGCGCCAATCATATGCTGGCAGCCTTTGATGCGTCGGGGCGCATGCTGTCGGCCGACGGTGATCCCGCCACGCTTGAGCAACTTGCCGACATCAACTTTGCGCCGGGTGGTCTCTGGTCGGAAGACGCCGTTGGTACCAATGGTCCGGGCACCGCGCTCGCGTTGCAGCAGGCGGTGCATGTGGTGGGGGCTGAGCACTACTGCGAACAATGGCAGCAGTGGCACTGCGCGTCGGTGCCCGTGCGTGACCCGGGAACGGGCGAAGTCGTGGCCGTGATCGATCTCTCGGGATCCCGGGAAGCCGCACACCCTTACGCGCTCACAATGGCTACAGCGATTGCTGTTGCGCTGGAGCAGTGTCTGACGGCGCGTGACGCTGACTGTCGCGCGCATCTGCTCATGCAGTACGCTTCGCTCACAGCGCGCTACCCGTCGGATGTGGTGCTGGCGGTTGATCGCACCGGTCGTGTGTTGGCGGATTCCGACACGTTGCACCGCACACAGCGTCGCTTGCAGGGGCTCGGAGCAGATGCGCGTTCGGCCATGGCACAACTGCTTCAGCGCGCCGAATCGTTGTCGCCTGAGGAGGTGGTGCACCCGCTGCTTGGTTCACGCGCGGCGGCGCTGCATCCGCTGCAGTCCGATGGTCGTATAGTAGCCGGTTGTCTCGTGCTATCGTCCCAACGCGCCTCCTCGTCGTTGCGCAACCGTGCCCACACATCGCCACGCGCTACAGCCTCGGGTACGCCCGGGTGCACCACACGCTACACACTCGACGATCTGGCGGGTGAGGCAGCGTCGATGCACGAAGTACGACGTTTGGCGCGTGCCTGCGCCCGCACCGACCTTCCGGTGTTGCTGCTGGGTGAAAGTGGCACGGGAAAAGAAGTGTTGGCGCAGTCCATTCATCACGCGAGTCCACGTGGCAACGGTGCGTTTGTCGCCGTCAACTGTGCCGCGCTTCCGCGTGAACTCATGGAGAGCGAACTGTTCGGACACGCGTCGGGTGCGTTTACCGGTGCGCGCCGCGAAGGCACGGTGGGCAAGTTCCAGGCGGCTGACGGAGGAACGCTGTTTCTCGATGAAATCGCCGAGCTTTCTCCGGCCGCGCAAGCGGCGCTGCTGCGTGTGCTGCAAGAGGGAGAAATCACGCGATTGGGTGAGAACACCGCGCGGCCACTTGATGTGCGCATTATTGCCGCCACCAATCGCGATGTACGGCTCGCCGTAGCCGACGGACGGCTGCGGGATGACCTGTTTCACCGTTTGGACGTGCTGAGCATTACGCTGCCGCCGCTTCGTGAGCGACGCGAAGACATACCCAAGCTGGCTCACCGCTTTTTGCTCGATGCACCGAGTGCGGTGCCGCAGACATTTTCTGAGGATGTTCTGACGGCACTCAGCGCGTACGACTGGCCCGGTAACGTGCGCGAACTGCGCAACGTCGTACACCGCATGGTGGCACTGTCGGAATCGGCTGAGCTTGATGTTTTTGATTTGCCGGCGTCGCTCCGACAGCATGCGCAGCATGTGGCGAGTGCAGCAGGTGCGTCGCCTTTACCGCGCGCTGTCGCACAGCGTCCGGCACAGTGCGACCCGGTTGACGCGGCCCGCGCTCACCTGGAACACGTCGTGTCGGCGCATCCCACCATGGCGCAGGCGGCAGCCGCACTGGGCATTACACGCAGCACGTTGTACCGGCGGCTGCAACGGTATGGACTGACGCCCGGTCGATCGGTACGTGCGGAGCCGCGAAGCTGAGAGTATCAGAGCAGCGACGGCAGTGAGCGGTCAGACCACCGTGCACCACGTTAGAATCGCGCGCCGCATTGTACCGCGCGCCGCCGACCCGCGCTGCTGGAACGGCACTGCGAGAACAGCGCTGCTAGAACAGCGCGATGAACGTGGCCACGGATGCGACACCACTCAGCACGCCCCACCAGAATGTGCGTTCACGCCACAGCGGCACCGGCGGTGGAACGAGCAGCAACACGTGACTGGCGTCAATGCGGGATGTCTGTCCGGTAACCAGCGCCACAGCGGCGGTATCGGAAACGGTCATCACGCGCACCCGCGCAATCAGCGCGTCGCCGCGCGCCGGATCAACCGCGACTCCTTCAGCACCGGTGCGTACCCAGGCCGCTTCGGCAGGCAGAAACGACACGGTGCTGTCGGTGAGTGGCAACAGCGTAAACCGGGCGGCATCGCGGGGGAAACGCACCGTTGTGCCCGACGACGGTGCGGCACCGGCGCTTTCACCCAGCGGCAAACGTGCGCACCCTGTCATGACTGCGCCGCACAATACCATTGTCACCGCAATCGCATGAGCGCGCGGCACCGACTTACCAGCCCATCGCGATGCGTTGCGAATCACGCTCAGCCGACGAGCAGTCGCTTGATGTCGTTAAAGGTGACCAGCACGATGAGCAGCAATACAGAGAACACGCCAACGCGCGCCAGCACCTCCCGCGTGCGCACACTGAGCGCCTTGCCCTTGATGCCCTCGGCGATGGTCACCAACATCTGCCCGCCATCGAGCACCGGTATCGGAATGAGATTCACAATCGCGATGTTGAGGCTGAGGAAGGCGATTAACGACCACAACGACTGCGCACCGCCGCTGGATGCGGCCACCGATGCGCGCGCAATCTCAATCGGTCCGCCCAGATTGCTCATTGGCACTTCGCGCGAGACAAGCCCCTTGAGCACTTCGCCAACGCTGGTGGTCATCTGCCAGGTGCGCGCGAGCGATGCGTTCACCGCTTCGCCCAGTCCCATGGACTCCTGCACGACGTCATTCCGTACGGCAATACCGATGCGACCAACCTTGCGCGGAGCGCCGGTGGCCGGATTGATACCGTCGGCCAAGGTAGGCGTGAGCGTCATGGACTGCCGACCACTCGCGCGTCCGACTTCAATGGACAGCGAGCCAGAGGTCACAGCCGATACACGCGTAAGCACTTCGTCCCACGCGGTGACCGGTACGCCATCAATCATCACGATGGTATCGCCGGCCATTACGCCGGCTGCCTGCGCCGGTCCGGCGGCAATCACCGAGTCTACCACGGCCGGTACATACGCGCGACCGTAGCCCAGAAACACTCCGGTGGTCACAACGATAGCCAGCAGGATATTGGCAATCACACCGGCTGACAGAATGAACAGTCGGGCCCAAATAGGTTTGGACTCCACCCACCGTTCGGCGGGCACAGCGCGCGGACCAAAGGGGACCATTGCATTGTCATCCCACAGCTCGCCCGCCGACTGTTTCGCCTGCGCGTGCGCTTCAGTGGCTTCGGCCGATGCCGCGTCGAAGTTGCCACCGCCTTCAATGCCGGCCATGGCTTCATCTTCACGCGACGCCATGCGAACGAATCCGCCAAGGGGAAACATGGAGATGCGATAATCGGTCTCGCCTGACTTGATGCCAAACAAGCGTTTTCCCCATCCGAGTGAAAAGATGGGAGCGTACACGCCAACCGATTTGGCCGCCAGAAAATGTCCGAGCTCGTGAATGAACACCACGATACCGAACACAAACAGCGGAGCCGCAATGGAACCAAGGGTACTTAGCACGAGAGCCGGGATAAAACGTGACGACGCGCCTCGGCGTCCACCGCGAGAAGAGCCTCGAGGGTGTCGCCGGGTCGGTCGGACAGATCGTCGAGCGCGTGAGCTATGCGTTCTGCAATCTGACCAAACGTAAGGGTACCCGCGAGGAACGCGGCCACCGCTTCTTCATTGGCGGCGTTAAACACTGCCGGCGCCGCCCCGCCCCGTTTGCCCGCACCAATGCCCAGTCCCAGCGCGGGAAAATCGGCGTGGCGGACCGGCTCAAAATCGAGCGTGCCGGCTGCCACGGGATCAAAGCGTGGTACGCCGTTGTCCGGCAGGCGTTCCGGGTGGGTGAGGGCGTACAAAATGGGCAGCTCCATGCTCGGCACGCCCAACTGTGCCAGCATGCTGCCGTCCACAAACTCCACGAACGAATGCACGATGCTTTGCGGGTGCACGACCACGTCAATGCGCTCGTAGGGAATACCAAACAGATGGTGCGCCTCAATCACTTCGAGCGCTTTGTTGGCCAGCGTCGCGCTGTCGATTGAGATCTTGTTGCCCATGCGCCAAGTGGGATGATTGAGTGCGTCAGCAACCGTGGCCGACGCAATGCGCTCCGAGGGCCACGTGCGAAACGGCCCACCCGACGCTGTAATCACCAGTCGCCGCACATCGCTTGCCCGACGGCCGGCCAGACACTGCAGAATGGCCGAGTGCTCGCTGTCTACCGGCACGAGCGATCCGTTGCCATCACGGGCGGCGGCCATCACCACTTCGCCGGCCACGACCAGCGTTTCCTTGTTGGCCAGCGCCACTCGCTTGCCGGCACGCAGCGCGGCCAGCGTGGCCTCGAGTCCGGCGGCCCCAACCACGGCGTTCAGCACGATGTCTACGTCGTCGCGCGAGACCGCGTCCACAAGACACGACGTGCCCGTGTGCCAACCGGCTCCGGCCGGCGGCTCGCCGCTTACCATGCCGACGAACGCAGGATTCCAACGCTCCACCTGAGCGCTGAGTGC
>JAABRT010000090.1:10852-11265 GCA_011390805.1 Gemmatimonas sp.
GAGTGCTTTCACATTGCCGTTGGCCGTGAGCGCGACGGGCACAAAACGGCCGGCGTGTCGCTCGAGCACACGCAGCGTGCTGGTGCCGATTGATCCGGTCGATCCCAGCAGCGCAACACCCAATGGTCGCGCATCGGCCTCAGTTGCAGACTCGGGGCGCGATACGTGTTGCAATAGCGGTGCGGGATCGGTGACGTTGTGGCTCATCGCGTAGGCACCGCGATCACCAGCCATCGCAGCAGGACGAACGCCACCGGAAAGGTGAACAGCAACGCATCTACGCGATCGAGCACGCCGCCGTGACCGGGCAGCAGGTTAGACGAATCTTTCACATGTCCTTCACGTTTGAACTGCGATTCCACGAGGTCACCGATCTGACCAACAACACTTAAGGCCACGGCAACACCAACAAG
>JAABRT010000091.1 GCA_011390805.1 Gemmatimonas sp.
CTCCTTGAGCCGCTGCGCCGTGTTGGGGCTCACCAGCCGAAGCGCGAAATAGCCCACCAGGCCGAGCACCGCCACCTTGAGCGCCAGCCCGGCCAGCCAGAAGAGCAGGACCACCAGCGGACCCATAATCCCGAACACGAGCTTGAGCGCCACAAGACCAAGCAACGCCAGGGCGCCGACTGCGAAAATGGTGCGCAGCATGTGAACCAATCCTCTACAAAGTATTCCTGAACTAACCGCCGTTAAGGGGCGTACGTATATCAGATGGCTGGAGTTTCGCACCCGCCCGCGCAACCGCTTAACCTTCAAGATGGCGTTTGGGGGTTACGCTGGCTGGTTGGCCTCTGTCCCCCGCACTACCTTGCCCTCGCGACCCGGAATGAGCCCAATCGGCTCAACCTGACCGCGTAGCGTCCCCTTTTTGTGAACACACGTATGGCCGAGCAGCTCTATCAGATCATGGGACGGCATCGCCGCGATCCGCTCCCGGAACGCAAGCCGTCGTGGCTCAAGGTGAAGGCGCCCGGAGGTGCCAACTACCTGCGCCTCACGCAGATGATGAAGGAAATGAATCTGCACACGGTGTGTCAGGAAGCGCATTGCCCCAACATCGGTGAATGCTGGGAGCACGGCACCGCCACGTTCATGATTCTGGGCAGCGTCTGCACGCGTAACTGCGCGTACTGCGCCGTCTCGCACGGACGTCCGCCGGAATACGACATATCGGAACCGGATCGCGTGGGTGAAGCCGTGGCGCAGCTCGGGTTGCAGCACGCGGTCATTACCAGCGTTGATCGCGACGACCTGCCCGACTTTGGTGCGTACATCTTTGCCGAAACCATCAGGCAGATCCACGCGCGCCTGCCCGGCTGTTCGGTTGAGGTGCTGGTGCCCGACTTTCAGGGCAACGAAGACTCCATTCGCGCAGTGCTCGAAGCGCGTCCGGAGATCTACAATCACAACACCGAAACGGTGCCGCGTCTGTACAAAAAAGCGCGTCCCGGCGGCCGCTACGAACGTGTGATGAACATTTTCCGCACGGCCAAGCGCATTGCCCCGGATATCCCCACCAAAACGGGCATCATTCTGGGCATGGGTGAGACCAATGAAGAAGTAGTTGAAGTCATGCGCGACTTGCGTGCCGTTGACGTCGACATCCTCACACTTGGCCAGTATCTGCGTCCGTCCGACGGACACATTACGCTCGACCGGTTTGTCACCCCTGATGAGTTTGCGTGGTTCCGCAAGGTTGGCATGGAAATGGGCTTCCGACATGTAGAGAGCGGACCGCTGGTGCGGTCGAGCTATCACGCGTGGGAGCAGGTTCAGGCGGCTGGCGTCTGACGCAACGCCGGTACGCATTCACACCACCGCTACTTACCGCTACACACTGTGCGTCGCGCGTGATGATCCGGGCCGCGACGCAGTTGCCCACTCCCCTATTGAGATGACCCCAAGCAAGTCACCAGCGAGTCGCACCGCCGCCGGCGGCAAGACCAGCGGCAAAGCCGGCGCGAAATCGGCGGACAAGACTGTCGCAAAGACAGACGCGAAGCCTGATCCAAAGGTCAGCGAGAAGGCTGCGGCCAAGTCGGGTACCAAGTCGGCTGCGAGCAAAGCGAACAGCCCGTCATCGACCGAAAACCGCAAAGCGCTGCACACGAGTCTGCTGCACACCATGCTGTTGCAGCGACGCTTTGAAGAGCGAACCGCCGAGATGTATGCGATTGGAAAGATCGGCGGCTTCTGTCATTTGTACATCGGACAGGAAGCAGTGAGCACGGGCTTTATTTCACTGCTGCGCGACGACGATTACATCATCACCACCTATCGCGATCATGGACAGGCGCTGGCACGCGGTATGACACCGCGCGCCGTGATGGCTGAACTGTTTGGGCGCGTGGACGGATGTGTGGGCGGCAAGGGCGGCTCCATGCACCTGTTCGACAAGTCGCTGGGTTTCCTGGGCGGACACGGCATCGTAGGCGGACACATTCCCATTGCTGCCGGCGTGGGCTTTGCCATCAAGTATCGCGGTGGCGACCAGGTGATTGTGTGCTTCATGGGTGAAGCGGCTGTCAACAACGGTGCGTTTCACGAAGCGCTCAACATGGCGGCGCTGTGGAAGCTGCCGTGTCTGTTTGTCATTGAAAACAATCGCTACGGCATGGGCACGGCGGTGGAACGCGCGTCGGCGATTAACGACATCTACAAGCGCGGCGCATCGTATGACATGCCGCGTGATGTGGTAGACGGGCAGGATGTATTTGCAGTGCGCGCTGCCGCCGAAGAAGCCATAGCACGCGCACGCACCGAATCCATGCCCACGCTGCTGGAGATCCGCACCTACCGCTTCATGGGTCACTCCATGTCCGACGCGGTGAGCGGTACGTATCGCACCAAGGAAGAACTTGAGAAGTATCTCAAGCGCGATCCCATTTTGCTGCTGCGCTCACAGATGGAAGAGAACGGCGATCTGAGCGAAGCCGAATGGACTGCCATGGATGAAGAGATCAAAGCTGTGGTGCAGGACTCTATCGACTTTGCCGAAAACAGTCCGGAGCCCGCGCTCGAAACGTTGTACGAGCATGTGCTCGTAGACACCACCTCGGACTGACCCGCACATGGCCGTAATTACATATCGTGAAGCGCTCAATCAGGCGCTCCGGGAAGAGATGGCGCGTGATGATCGTGTGTTCCTCATGGGAGAGGAAGTCGCGGTGTATCAGGGCGCGTACAAAGTATCGAAGGGATTGCTGCAGGAGTTTGGTGAGATGCGTGTCGTTGACACACCCATCACCGAACTTGGCTTTGCCGGTGTTGGTGTTGGCGCGGCCATGGTTGGCCTGCGCCCGATCATTGAGTTCATGACGTGGAATTTTTCGCTGCTCGCGCTTGATCAGGTGGTAAACGCCGCCGCGAAAATGTTGTACATGACCAACGGTCAGTTTCCCATGCCCATGGTGTTCCGCGGTCCGAATGGATCAGCGTTGCAGCTGGCCGCACAGCATAGCCAGGCGTGGGAATCGTGGTTGGCCCACATTCCCGGTCTGAAAGTTGTGGTGCCCGGCACACCGTACGACGCCAAAGGATTGCTCAAGGCCGCCATTCGCGACGACAATCCGGTGTGCTTTCTTGAAGGCGAGATGCTGTACAACACCAAGGGCGAAGTGCCCGACGAAGAGTACGTCATCCCACTCGGCAAGGCCGACCTCAAGCGCGAGGGTGATCATTGTTCACTCATCACGCACGGCAAGATGGTGCTCGTTGCACTGCAGGCCGCGGAACAGCTCGCCAAGGAAGGCATTCAGTGCGATGTGGTGGATTTGCGTACTGTGCGTCCGATGGACGTTGACGCCATTGTTGCATCGGTAAAGAAAACCAACCGCGCTGTGGTGGTTGAAGAAGGGTGGGAGATCTGCGGCGTTGGTGCGCAGGTTGTTGACTATGTGCAGCGCAACTGCTTTGACTATCTCGACGCACCGGTGTTGCGCGTGCATCAGGCCGATACGCCCATGCCGTACGCCAAGGCCATTGAGAAAGCCGCCAAGCCCGACGTGCCCAAGACGATCGCGGCCGTGAAGAAAGTTCTCTATATCGACGACTGAGTTATGGCCACCAAAGTGATGATGGAAGCGCTGTCGCCCACGATGGAAGAAGGGCGATTGGCCAAGTGGTTGAAAAACGAAGGCGACACGGTTGCCAACGGTGATGTGTTGGCCGAAGTGGAGACCGACAAGGCGATCATGGAGTTGGTGGCGCGCGGTGATGGTGTGCTGCGCAAGCGACTGATTGGTGAAGACACCACCGCACCCGTGGGTGACCTGATTGGCATTATTGCCGGCGCTGATGAGGACATCAGTGCGATGCTCGCTGGTGCGGGTGGTGGTGATGCAGGCGCGAGTGAGGCGAAAAGCAACGCGAAAGGCGAAGCCAAGGACGCAGCAAGCGACGACGCTGCATCGGCAGCTGCAAAGCCGAGCAGCGAAGGCGCAGCCAAGCCGTCTGAGGCGGAAGCATCGAGTGAAGCGCCGGCGAACAAAGCGGATGCACCTGCAGCAGCATCAGCGACAAGCGCGCCGAGCGAGAAGCCGGCGCAGAGCGATGCTGACGGTCGCGTGCTCGCCTCTCCACTCGCACGCCGCATGGCCAGCGAACAGGGCGTCAGCTTGAGCAACGTGCAAGGCAGCGGCCCCGGTGGTCGTGTTGTGCGTCGTGACATAGAAGCGGCTGCCAGTCAGGCCGCATCTGCACCGGCGTCGTCGGCAAAAGCCGCGGCATCGTCATCAAGCACAAGTGCCAACGCAGGCGCGTCCGCACCCGCCGCAGCGCAGGCAAAACCGCAGGGCAAGCCACCCGCGATTCCGCTTGCACCGTCCATGCAAATCGACGGCGATGCGCGCGATGTGCCGCTTACGCAGATGCGCAAAACCATCGCGCGTCGTCTGAGCGAATCGATCGGGCCGGTACCGACGTTCTATCTCACCGCCGAGTTCGATACGACCACTGTTGCGTCACTGCGCACGCAGATGGCATCGGCTGGTGATGCGTTCAAGGTGAGTGTGAACGACATCATCATGAAGGCAACAGCCGTGGCGTTGGCCAAACATCCGGAATGCAACGCGCACTGGCTGGGTGACAGCATTCGCTATCACGCGCGTGTGCACCTGGGCATGGCTGTGGCCACTGATGATGGTCTCATCGTTCCCGTGATCCGTGACGCCGATACCAAAGGCCTTGGGCAGATCGGACGTGAGGCGCGTGAACTCGCCGGACGTGCACGTGAGCGCAAGCTCAAGCCTGAGGAGTACACGGGCTCAACATTCTCCGTGAGCAACCTCGGCATGTTCGGCATCGATCAGTTCACGGCGATTATCAATCCGCCCGAAGTCGGCATTCTGGCCATCGGTTCCAGCGAAACCAAGCCGGTGTGGGAAGACGGTGCGTTTGTGCCCAAACAGCGCATGCGTGTGACCATGAGCTGCGACCATCGCGTCATTGATGGCGCTGTGGGGGCGCGATTCCTGCAAACGCTCAAGCACCTGATCGAAAACCCGTTCCTCATGTTGTATTGACGGAACCGCGAACCGCCGGACAGGTTATGAGATATAAATCACCAACCTTACTGTCCGGCGTGCTTGCAGGAGCCGGAGCAGCGTCGCTTCGGTAGATACCGCGCCATGCGGTAACCGATGCGGCGTTCCCCATGGAGTGTCTACCATGCAATGCTTGTCCGGGCGGCGGGTACCTGTCGCTGCGTCCCGTCTCCCGCGCCTGGTTGCGTTGACGTGCGTGATTGCCGTGGGTGCCTGCGGCGGAGACGCCACGGAGCCCGTCACCACGGGCAAGCTGTTTTTGAGCACCAATGAAATCCCACCCGAACTCAGCCCGCGGTTTACCATCAGCGGGCCCGAGAACGAACCGCGTATTGTGAGTGCGTACGACACCATCCGGAACCTGCAACCGGGCGCGCTGACGATTACACCGCGCGATGTCAGTGCCAGCGGGGTTGGCCGATTCACCCCTGTGGGCGTGCAGTATATGGTGAACATCCGCATCGGCGAAACGTCACGCCAGTTGGTGCCCTTTGAACCGGCATCTGTTGTGCTCATTGCGGAGACGTCGGGGCTCCCCGAGAGTGCACAACCACTGGTGCGGTTCACCGCTCCCGATCTCCGCTGGTTTGCCGCTGCGGCCAATACGCCGTTTACGACACAGATTGTGGGAGCATGGAGTATTCGTGGTGAGCCGGTGAGCGCCGACAACTTCATGTGGACGCCACAGATTGCGGAGCTTACCAGTAATGTGCTGCCAGGTGATACCGCACGCCTGTCGTTGCCCTACGTGGTGAGCAGCGGCGCAATCCTTGTGCAACCCACCGGATTGTCCACCGAACTCACTCCCACGATCACGGTGACCAACGGCGTGAAGACCGCCTCGCGCGTTGGACCGGGTGTGATTCCCGACCTCGAGCCCGGTATCTGGCAGGTGACGGCGACATCGGGAACGGCCAGCGGTGTGCGTTATTCACCGAGCATGTCGGCCGTTGAAGTCACGGTATCGCTCGGTTCTGTTGCACAGGCCACCATCCCGTATGCGTCGGAGCCGATCCGGAGAAACTTCGCGGTGGAAGGCGCCTATCTGTCGCAATCGGTGCAGCTGCCCGACGGCTCGGTACCGCTGGTGGCCGGACGTGACGCGCTGCTGCGCGTGTTTGCACGGGCCAATGAACCCAACAGCTGGCGACCGCTTGCCCGTGTGCAGCTGTTCCGCAACAACAGCTTGCTTGCAACGCTCAGCGCGACCTACGGCGGGTCGGGCATTGATTCGGTCGTGAATGAAGGCGTGCCGTCAGGCAGCTGGAACTTGCGCATTCCGGGCGCGCTGGTAGTTCCTGGGCTGCGCTTTCGCGTTGAGGTTGACCCCGAGCGAAGCATTACGGATGATGAAGATCCGGACGACAACAGCTGGCCACGCGATGGAACAACGCAGCCGGTCACAGTGCAGGCCATGCAACCATGGCGTGTGGTGCTGGTGCCAATCGAGAACACACCAGCCGAACTCACTGGTGATGTGAGTGATGCCAACAGTGAAGCATTCATGACCGTGGCCCGACAGTTACTGCCGGTAGACTCGGTGGAAGTTCGTGTGCGTGCGACCTTTACCTCCGGCGTAGCGGCGCTGCAGTCCAACGATGGTAACAACGCGTGGACGCAGTTGCTCAGCGAGCTCAACGCCGCGCGCGTGGCCGAAGGACAGCCCGGTGAATACTGGTACGGTGTGGTAAAGGTGAACTACCGCAGTGGTATTGCCGGCTACGGATACGTTCCCGGACGCACGGGTGTGGGCTGGGACTATCTGCCCGGTGGCGCCCGCGTTGCCGCGCATGAATGGGGACACAATATGAGCCGCCGCCATGCGCCGTGCGGCAACGTAGGCGGCGCGGATGGCGGGTTTCCGTTTACCGGCGGCGTGATTGGTTCATGGGGCTGGAACTCGGCGAACAACGCGCTGATTCCGCCGACGGCAACGGACCTGATGGGCTATTGCGGCAACCAGTGGATCAGCAGCTACAACTGGACTGCCATGCTCAACTATCGCAGCTCCGTGACCAACGGCGTTGTCGCGTCTGCGACGTCGGCCAGCGCTACGCCGGGGAGCGCTACATCCGACAGGCTGCTTGTGTGGGGTACGCTCGACGCACAGGGCGTGCAGGTGGAGCCGGCCTTCCTGCTCACCAACAACAGCGGTAATGCACCCGGTGGTGTAGACGAAGCGGTTACTGATGCAACCCGTGCGGTCCGCATTGAGGCACTTTCGGCGAGCGGACAGGTGCTGGCGTCCAAGCTCGCCAACGCATCAGAGATTGATCACAACATCAACGGCACACGATCGTTTGCCGCAACACTTCCCCTCACAGTTGCGCAACAGGAGCAGCTGCACACCGTGCGCGTGCGTGATGTGCGCGCGGCATCAGTGCAAGGTTCACGTGCGCGCTCAGTGCAAGCAGCAGTTGCCGCAGCTCAGGGTGCGCGCCCGCAGACAGCGCTCACCGCATCACGCAGCGGTGCATCACGCGTACAGCTGAACTGGAACAGCAGTGCGTATCCGCGGGCGTTGCTGCGCGATGCGTCAACCGGACGCATTATCGGATTTCTGAACAGCGCCACAAACAGTTTCACATGGCGCGGCGGCGAGGTGGACGTTGTGCTCAGCGACGGTGTGCGCTCTCAGGTGGAGCGTATCACGCCGTAGCGCGCAGCAACAGACAGCGACGGAGAGCAACACACAGCAACACACAGCCACAGACAATCAAGCCATTCGCGCGGAGAGCAGCTCGCTCCGCGCGGATGGCTTTTGTGCGTTGTGTCTCTTCGCGGGCACCTTCGCGTGGGAGTGTTGTCTCCTCTCAGGGCAACTTCGCGTGGGAGTCTTGTCTCCTCCAGGGCAACATCGCGTGAGCGTGATGAGCTCGTGAGCGTGATGAGCGTGATGAGCGTTGAGCGTGTGAGCGTGTGAGCGTGATGAACGTGATGAACGTGCGAGCGTGATGATCGAGCCAGCAGTGAAACGCCCACACACCCGCCACACATCGCACGCGAAGTCCGCAGCTCCTGATCGAGTGAAAAAACGAAAAAATATTTCGATTTTTTTCGGCAAAACAGCCGCGAAATTCACCCCAAACTGTCACACTCCCGGCACAACTATCACACACGTGCTATAAGAATCGACTTTCGTGTTTTGTGTCACATACGCGACTACTTCCTCTGTCACTGCAGAGCTTGGTGAAGTCCATGAGGTTCCGGTCGACACTTTTGGGTGTCACGCTGGCGGCACCGTCTCTCAGGAAGTACGGAAAATGCCGTCATTCTCGGTTCCTCTCAGCCCTGCGGTTCGTCGTTCTCGCGTATGTCACACTCATTCACGTCATCGCGCCTGCACACTGAAGCTCCGGCCAGTGTTGCGCACGTTCGGTTCTGGGCACGCCGACTCCTGCGACTCCGCGTCGCTTTCACCTCAGTTGTGGCAGCCGTTTCATTGGCCGCATGTGCTGGCGGAGATGCGCCAACGCAGCCACCCGCACCGCCGGTGACACCACCGCCGGTGCAGAATCCGGAAACACCGCCGCCCGCGCCGACACTCGGCGCGCTCGTCATTGAGCTCACTGATGTGCCAACCGGCGCTCAGCCGAACGTGAGCGTATCGTCAGGTGGCATTCAGCGCATCGTGCGTCAGTCCCGCACCGTTGATTCGCTGCCGCCCGGCATTTACGAAGTAAAGGCCGACGACATTGTGATTGACTCCGTGCGTTATGCACCGGAACCGTCAACACAGTCGGTACAGGTACTGGCCAACAAGACGGCGCCGCGAGCCAAGGTGCGTTTTCAGCGCGCCGGTGCGGCCATCAACATCACATCCACCGGATTGCCGTCGTATGCGCGCGCTACGGTTCGCCTGAGCGGACCCGACGGTGTGACGCGCACGGCACTCACCAATGACACCGTGCGCCTGTTGCCCGCCGGTGAATACACGCTCACCGCCGATCCGGTTGAAACAACGGATGGTCGGTTTGTGCCTTCACCGGAAACGGTGGCCGTCAGGATCAATGGCAACCAGGTTGGAACGGCGAACTTCAACTTCGTTCTCGCCAAGGGCTCGCTCACGATCACAGCCAACGGCCTGCCCAACGGCGCACTGGCGGGCATCCGCATTACGGGACCGGCCGGTTTCAGCGAACGTGCCGATGCCACGCAGCGCTTTGATGGACTCGAAGCAGGCACGTACCGCGCCACCGCTGCACGCGTGCAGGCGGGTGGTTTTTCGTACGATCCGAACCGGACATCTGCAGACGTGGTGATCAGCGGTACACAGTCACGCAGTATGGACTTCAACTACTCGCTGGCCACCGGCGCCATTGCGGTGACCATTGGCGGATTGCCAAGCGGCGTAAGCGGCAGTGTGAGCGTCACCGGCCCGTCCGGCTACGCACGCACCGTGACATCAACGGAAACGCTGATCAATCTGGCACCGGGCGTGTATCGCGTCACCGCCGCCGCAGTTACGGCCAGCGGCGTGAACTACACGGCCACGCCGGGCACGCTCGATGTCACTGTCACTGCTTCAATGGTGGCTGTACCCGCGGCTATTCAGTACGGCGGCAGCATGGGTGCCATGGCACTGCGTGTTGAAGGTTTGCCACCGTCGTTGGATGCCTCGGTGAAAGTCATTCGCCCCAATGGCACGTCGTTCTGGCTTACCGGTTCCGAAACGGTGAACGATCTGCCGATCGGCACATACACAATCGAACCACAGGTCGTGAAGGGACCGAAAGACAGCTACGACCCCGATGTCAGCTCACGCAAAGTGCAGCTGCGTAAAGACGAGACCGTCGAAACGTCAGTGCGCTATTCACCGCGCACCGGTGGCATCAGTGTGTCAGTGTTGGGACTGCCTTCTGGTGTATCGGCTTCGGTACGTGTAACCGGTGCCGGCACTGATACGGTGTTCACGACGTCAGGCACGCTCATGAACCTCGCGGTTGGTTCGTACACCGTGACTGCAGCCAACGTGGTCAGCGGCGGCACACAGTACGTCGCGTCGCCTGCATCAGCATCAGTATCTGTCACGCGTGGCGTCACCACACCGCACACGGTCAGCTACGGCGGCCAGAGCACGGCGCTCACGGTGAACTTCAGCGGCCTGCCCGGTGGCACGTCGCCCAACGCTGTTGTCACGGGACCAAACGGCTACAGCGCGTCGCTCACGGCTTCGCGCGTACTCGAAAACCTTGCGGTGGGTACCTATCGCATCGCGTCGTCCAGCGTCACCACTTCCACGGCGGTGTACGCGGCGTCGCCGAGCGTGGTTGATGTCTCGCTGAGCGCAGGCAATCGCAAATCACAACAGATTGCGTACACGTTGTCTACCGGCTCGCTGGCCATCAGCGTGGCGGGATTGCCGAGTGGTGTGAACGCGGCCGTCACCGTCACGGGACCCAACAACTATTCGCGCACGGTGACCGGCTCCGAGACGCTGATCAAGCTTGCGCCCGGCACGTACACGGTGGCGGCGCAGAACATCAGCGCCAACGGCAGCACATTCACTGCATCCCCCGCGTCGCGTACGGTGACCGTGACCGCGTCCATCACCGCCGCTGCAGCACCGATTTCGTATGGTGCGGCGTTTGGTGGCATGCGTGTCATGATCAGCGGCCTGCCCACGCAGGTAGCCGCTGCGGTCACATTGAACGGACCGAACAGCGCCTGGATGTCATTGTCGCAGACGTCAGTGCTGGGCAACCTGGCTATCGGCACATGGGTGCTGAGTGCCAATGATGTCACGCTGAATGGTGACACGTACAGCGCGTCGCCATCCACG
>JAABRT010000092.1:0-7939 GCA_011390805.1 Gemmatimonas sp.
CAGTCTGTTGCGGTGGATACAGAAGTGACCGCAGAGCCGCTGAGACGCAGAGGAAAAAGATTGATGGGGAGGAACACTCCCCAAAATCCTCCACAGTTCCTCTGTGTCTCGGAGACTCTGTGGTGTTGTCTGTCGCGGTGGATACAGAAGGGACCGCAGAGCCGCTGAGACGCAGAGAAAAACTTTGGTGGGGGCGTTGGTGAGGCGGGCCTCGTGGTTTGTGCCGCTGGTGCTGCAATGGTCAACGCACATCGCAGAGGCGCAGAGGCGCAGAGGCGCAGAGAAAAAAGAGTGATGGGGGAGGAACACTCCCCAAAATCCTTTGCAGTTCCTCTGAGCCTCTGAGACTCTGTGGTCAGCTGTTGCCGTTGCCGTTGCGGTTGCTGTTCCCGCCGTTTCTCCGCGGTTACGGCGTGACTTTGGGCTCTTCGGGAAGCAGCACCACCTTCACGTACTGCGCCGGATCAATGAACGTCATTGCGGCGGCCTTCACCGACTCGAGCGTGGTGCCGTTAATCACCGACTCCGCTTCGAGCATCTGACGCGGATCGGTACCGGAACGCAGTCGCGAAACAATGCTCGACACCCAGTAGCCGTTTTCGCGCAGCGCCACTTCCCGTTCACGACGCTGCTTCTCGAGCGCGTTGGCGAGTTCTTCAGCGGTGGGGCCGGCGGTACGCAGCGCGGTCACTTCCCGCACGACAGTGGCAAAAAGTGTGTCTACATTTTCCGGCGCCGAGCCGTACTGCACCACCAACTGCTGTGCATCACGTGGCTGCATGGAGACGCTGGCCGATACACTGGCGGAGTAGGTGCCGCCAAGCGCTTCACGCAGCTGTTCGATAAGACGTGTTTCAAGAATGTCGCCCAGCGTGCGGAAGGCCTGACGCGATGCGACGTCGCTGGCCACAGCGTTGTGATACACGAGCACCGTGCTGGCCTTGGGCTCGAGTCCGGCGCGCACCGTTTTCTCCACGATGCCCGATGGCGGACGGATGCCGGTGTCACGCCAGCTTTCGGTGCGACCCGCTGACGGCAGGGCGGCCAGCCACTGCTGCACATACGGCTCCAGCGTTTCGGCGGTCACATTGCCTACAAAAACAAACGTGAATCCGTTGGCGTCTGAGAAACGGTCGCGATAAATGCGCATCGCATCGTCGAGCGTCACGCTGTTGAACAACTCCGCAGTGGGCAACTGCACACGCGGGTGGTAGTTGGCGAGCGTGAGCGAAAGCGTGTCGCTGAATCGCGCTTCCGGCGCCCGTCCGCGATTGGCGAGCACCGCGCCAATCTGCTGACGGAATGCCTGCACGGCCGCCGAGTCGGCGCGCGGAGCGGTGAACTTGAGCCACACCAGCTGGAACAGCGTTTCCAGATCCTTGGGTGATGCGCGACCGCTTACATCCTGACTGAGATCGGTGATCGCCGTGCCAACCTGCGCCACCTTGCCGGTGAGTTTCTTCTGCAGGTCAATCACCGACAGATCACCCGCGCCGCCACGCTCTACGAACAGCGCCGCCAGTTCGCCGGCGGTGGCCATGCTGTCGGGCAACAGACTGGCGCCGCCCGGAGCAAAGCCCGACAGCAGAACTTCGTCGGCCTTGAAGTCGGTGGTCTTGAGCAGGACGCGCACACCGTTCGCGAGCTTCCACTCAGTCGCATCGAGTTCCTCAATGCGCGTGCGCGAAACGATCGTGCCCGGTGCCGGGACCGTTGCCACCAAACCACCCTCGGAGAGCGTTTCCGTCCAGGCGGTGACCGGTGTGGAGTTGGCTGCTTCAACGGCGGCGAGCAGCTGCGCCTCGGTGGGCACCGGAACGCCTGCCTTGCGCGCGACCGATGCCAGAATGGCGCGATCATCATCACCAATCCACGCCTTGCCTACCGCGTTGACTTCGTCGCGCGTGATCGAGGCCAGCGCGACAGGGGCCCACTTGTTGTAGAAGGCAATGCCGGGAATCGGCGCAGCCGACAGGAAGTGACCTACATAGGCATCGGCAAACCCACCCGACTCCGACTTGTCACGCTCTGCGTACGCGCGCTCGTAACTGCGCTGAATGTCGGTCTTGACGCGATCAATCTCCGACTGCAAAAACCCGAACTCATCAACGCGGCGCGCTTCGCGGAGAATTTCCGTGAGTGCTGTTGTGAGTTTGCCTTCCTGCGCGGCCAGGCTGAGCGAGTACGAAGCGGCAGCGCGCGTAAACTCGTTCACACTTGACGATGCACCAACCCACGCCGCATCGGGACGCTGCGTGATTTCGGCGAGGCGACGGTTGAATGCCGCGTTGTAAATGTCTTCAACCAGACGCTGCCGCCATTCACCAACCGTGGTCGTGCTGCGACGCGGCAACGCCCACGTGACTTCCACCGAGGAAATCGGCAGCTCCTCATCGCTGGCAATCGAGACGCGCGTTCCTGCATTGGCCGATACCACCACACTGTCACGCGGTCGCGGTGACGCAGGGTTCGTCAGCTTGCCAAAGCGCGATACAATCATCGCCTGCACGGAATCGGCGTTGAAATCGCCAACGGCAATCACCGCCATGTTGTTGGGGCGATACCAATCCTGATAAAACCTGCGAAGTGGTGCGGGCGTGGCCGAACGAATGATCGCCGTGTCTCCAATGGGCAGACGTTCGGCGTACTTTGAACCGGCCAGCAACACGGGGAAGTGTTTATCAAGAATGCGCGATTGTGCGCCACGTGAGCCGCGCCATTCTTCGAGTACCACGCCGCGCTCTTCCACCACATCCATGCTGTCAAGCGTGACAGCAGACGCCCAGTCTTCGAGAATGTCCATACTGCGCGCCAGCAAGCCCGCCGAATCAGTGGGCACGGGCAAAATGTAGACCGTCTCGTCAAAGCTCGTGTACGCATTCAGGTCTGCACCAAAGCGCACGCCGATGGACTCGAGATATTTCACAATGTCGTTCTTGGCAAAGCGACGTGTGCCGTTAAACGCCATGTGTTCGAGAAAATGTGCGAGACCGCGCTGATCGTTGTCTTCGAGCACCGCGCCGGCATTCACTGCCAGCCGCAGCTCGGCACGGTTTTCCGGGCGCGTATTTGTTTTGATGTACCAGCGCAGCCCGTTGGGGAGCGTACCGGTACGCACGCTTGAATCAACCGGCAACGGCGTGCTGGCGGGCGGCAGCGTTTCTTGCGCCAACGCAGACCGCGCGGTGCCAGGCACGCCGCTCATGGCGAGCACAAGCGAAGCTGTGGTCACGAGTGCCGATCGAGCGGAGATTGTCAGTGAGCCGGCGGTCACTCGGCGGCGCTCACAGAACGGGTTCATCAGACGCATGGGCTTGGTATCAGAGACTCAGAAGGTGTGCAACAGCGCGCGCCAGGTGGCGCCGCGGGAACTCTAACTCAAACGTTATCGCCATCGGCAGGTTTCGATGGCGGCAGCCCTACCCGGCCGCGCAACAAAGCGCGAAGATCTACCTCAGGCCTCTCTGCGCGTGGCGGTAACGGCGCATTTTGCAGCAGCGACGGAACGCCACCATCGGGGCCCAGCGCGATGCGCTGCATGGTGCGTCGCACGCCTTCGTCGAGAAAGCGTGAGAGTTGTCCGTACGAAAAGTCGGCACCCATGCGTGATGGGTACGACTGCAGCGGATACACCAGGCAGAGATGATCGCGGGCGCGTGTCATCGCGACGTAGAGCAGACGTCGCTCTTCTTCAATGCTGTCGTCATTGCCGGCGCTGCGCGCCATGGGATACACACCGTCAAGTGTCCACGGAATGAACACGGCATCCCACTCGCGTCCTTTGGCCGAGTGAATGGTGCTGATAATGAGCGCGTCTGAATCATCGTCGCCGCCAACGGCGAGATCCTGCGTAGCCGCTGGTGGTTCGAGCGCCAATGCGGACAGAAAGTCGGAGCGGGACGCGTAGCTCACCGCAATGATCTCGAGTTGGTCGAGGTCGGCCAGGCGAGGCACCGGATCGTCATACGTTTCTTTGAGCAGGCGATCGTACAGCTGCCTGATGAGCGCGATCTCCTGGCTGGTGGTGGCCGGAGTTGCGGCCGAACGCAGTCCCTCGAGCAAGGCGGCCAGTGCACGCAATCCCGGCGTGGCGCGTGACGACGCACGTGCGCTCGTTAACGCCAGCGGTTGCCAACCGTGCGCGGCCAGCGCTTCGACTGCCGATCGCGCTGTTGTGTCACCTACACCCGGCAGCAAGCGCAGCAAACGATACCAGCTGACTTCGTCCTGCGGATTCTCCAGCACGCGCAAGAATGCCAACATGTCTTTGATGTGCGCCGCTTCGAGAAACTTGAGTCCTCCCCACTTCTCGTAGGGAATGCGACGGTTGGCCAGTTCGATTTCGAGATCGGCCGACAGGTAGCCCGCGCGCACCAGCACCGCCATTTCGCGCAGCGGTGTGCCTTCTTCGTGCAACTCAAGCAGACGGTCTACAATGAATCGGGTCTGCTCACGTTCATCACGCACCGTGACCAGCCATGGGGCTTCACCGCCCGCGCGTTCTGTCCACAGCTGTTTAGTGTAGCGATACGTGGCGCGCGAGATCAGCGTATTGCTGCTGGCGAGGATTGGTGCCGTTGACCGGTAGTTCTGTTCGAGGGTGACGATGCTTGTGCCGGTGAACTGCGACGGAAACGACATGATGTTGTCGATGGTCGCACCACGAAAGGCATAGATGGACTGTGCGTCGTCGCCCACCACGGTAATGCGTCCGTGATGACAGAGCCCGCGCAGAATGCGTGCCTGCAGCGGGTTGGTATCCTGATATTCATCAACCAGCACGTGATCGTAATCGCCGCGAATGCGGTCGCCGACATCGCCGCCCTGTTCAAGCAGCAGCGCCAGCGACAACAGCAGATCATCGTAGTCGAGCAGGTTCGCGTCGGTTTTGCGGCGCACGTAGTCGGTAAAGACCTGCTCCAGGTCACCGGCCCACGCCAGGAAGTGAGGCCACCCTTCTTCAAGCAGTTCCGCAACCGGCCGGTCGGTGTTGACCTGACGTGAGTACAGGGTGACGCACGTTTCAGCTTTGGGGAACCGGCGGGCCGGCTGCTCCAGTGCGCCTCCATACTGTTTGCCGCGCGGTTCACCGTACCCCAGCGAGGTGCGGGAGAGGCTCATGAGATCGGCCGCATCGGCGGAATCCATGATGGTAAAGTCGCGTGGCAGCCCCGCCGACGGGCCGTATCGGCGCAGAATGCGATGGGCGGTGCCGTGAAAGGTGCCTCCCTGGGCCCGTTTGGTGCTGCCGCCGGCCAGCCGTTCGGCGCGATCGAGCATTTCCTGGGCGGCCCGGCGCGTGAAGGTGAGCAGCAGAATGCGATCCGGCCGCACGCCGCGGTCTACGAGGGCGGCCACGCGATGTACGAGGGTGCGTGTTTTCCCCGATCCGGCGCCGGCCACTATAAGGAGCGGGGAATCGCCGTGCGAGGCAGCGGCGGCCTGGGCGGCGTTGAGCGCCGGCCCGTCGGGTTGTGGCTCGTGCTGGCCGGGATCGCGGCCGGCGGGATTGGTGGAGAGCGGGTCTACGGGCGCGGAGGGGGGTCGGGTTGAGCGCACCTGCAGCGCCGCGCGTTCTGAATCAGCCATCGTGGGAGTATGGGCCCGCGGGGCTCCGTGCGGGAGGGCAGGGCGATGCCCGAGTGGTGACGGTAGGCGGGGTCCGTCGTCTGTTGCCTTGACGGGGGATAGACGATGGTGCGGCGCTGAATGTGGACAAGCGCTGCGTTATCGCCCATCTTTCGAAAATGTGATAGCCGTAACGATGGGGAACCTCAAACGCATGCTTGACCGCAGCGCGTGGGGCCCCTATCTTCGGCGCTTGGTATCATCGCCAGCACTACGTCCGCGTGGTGTGGGCGTCGTGCGTATGTAGGTGCACAGGTCTTTTTGCCTGTACTCTGGGGAAAGACAGACGTTCCACCTGGTGATGTGCGCAGTGTTGCAGGTAGTAACGAAGTTGGTACGCAGGTGCAGTACGCAGGCGCAGGTGTTGGTAGCAGTTTTTGGGCGCAGGTGTCTGGAGCGCTGTTTGTGAATGTCGGCCGGCCGCTTCCCGGAGATGTTCATTCGCAGTACCAGGCGGGCCTGTGACGGTGATGCACGAGGGGCCAGACATGGTGTCGCGTGTGTTGCTCAAACTCTCAGTAGTACCGTTCGCGGCCGGTTTCCCAGTCCGGCGTGGGCAACAGACCTTTATACGACCTCGCAAGAGGGAGGACGAATGACCTTCTTTTCTCGGAGAAACGCGTCGCTCGCGTTGAGCCTGGCCGCCGTTGGCGTCCTGGCTGCTTGCGGCGACGACGTTACGGTGCCCATCGCGCCGCCTACTCCTGTCTCGATCAGCATCACGCCGCAGGCGGTGACGTTGAATCCGGGCCAGACGGGCACGCTTTCGGTGCAGATCACTGGTGGTGACCCCACGCCGACGTTGCAGGCGTGTCAGTCGGCCAGCGCAGCGGTTGCGACCGCTGTAGCCGCCGGCAACACGTGTACGGTGACGGCAGTGGCGTCGGGCAACACGACGGTGACGGCCACCACGTCCACCGGTCAGTCGGCTTCGGCCGCCGTGACGGTGAATCAGTTGCCGGCCGCGTTGGGTGAGTTGACGGTTTCGCCGTCGACGTCCAACCTGGTTGGCGGTCAGACGCTGCAGCTTGTGCCGAACGCAAACGCGGCCAGCACGGGCGTCACTGTAGCATATCAGTACACGTCTTCCAGCCCGTCGGTCGCTTCGGTGAACGCGTCAGGTTTGGTGACGGCCGGTTCGGTTGGTAGCGCAGTTATCACCGTTCAGGCAACGGGCACGGGCACGGGCTTCTCGTCAGCCACGCGCACCACGACGGCCACGATCAACGTGTTGTCGGCTCCGGCCGGTATCAGCGCGCTGACCGCTTCGCCGACCTCGTTGGCGCTCGCGACGTCAGGCACGGGTTCAGTTGCTGCTTCAGTGCAGCAGCCCAACGGCGCTCCGGCTGCCGTGATCACGTTCGGCACCACCAACCCGGCAGTTGCCACGGTTGCGGTTGATGCCAACAACGCCAACCTCGCCACGGTTACGGCCGTTTCGCAGGGCACGGCCACGATCACCGTTACGGCCACGTCGCCGGCCGGTCAGGGCTTCTCGGCCAGCACGCTCACCCAGCTCGTCTCGGTGACGGTTGCTCCGGCTGCTCAGGTCTCCATTGGTAACATCACCACTGGCCAGACCAACAACCCGGTCGACATCACGAATGTCCAGGGTCAGATCCAGGTCCCGGTCAACATCACCACCAACGGCCAGAATGTTCAGTCTGTGCAGTTGTGGGTATGTCTGGTTGGTGAAGCTGTCGCCGATTGTGCCGCCCGCAGCGGCGGACCGGCTGCGCAGCAGACGTTTGGCGCCGCTGGTGCCAACTCGGGCACGGTGAACCTGTTCATCAACACGGCCGAGTTCACGACGGACGCCGCGTTCACGAACGCTGAAGTCAAGCACACGAACGGTCAGAAGACGATTGTTGCCACGCTCACCGTTGCCGGTCAGGCCACGGTTGCCAACAACAACCTGTCGATCCTGAACTTCAACAACACCGACGGCTTCGCGGCCAGCCACACGCCGCCGACGCGTTCGGACATCAACACTTCGACCAACACCACCTTCTTTGGTGGCCCGGGCGAAGAAGGCCGTGGCTCCGTCACGGTTGTGCCGGTCATCTACACCGAAGGCCGCACGATCCAGCGCGTCACTGCCGGCTTGACTGGCGTCTGTGGCGGTTCGCTGACGTTTGTCACCGGCACCGACGCTCGTCCGTGGAAGTACACGTACGGCTACTCGGTTTCCACGTCGAGCAGCTCGAGCACGCGTCTGGCGGCCGACAATGCTGCCCGCAACATCGCCTGCAGCGCGCAGTCGGATGGCAGCCTTGATCCCGACATCGCTCCGCGCGTTATCTCGTCCATC
>JAABRT010000092.1:7949-10845 GCA_011390805.1 Gemmatimonas sp.
CGACGGATTCGCGGCCAGCCACACGCCGCCGACGCGTCGTGCGATCAACGAGAGCACGAACACCACGTTCTTTGGTGGCCCGGGTGAAGAAGGCCGTGGTTCAATCACGGTTGTGCCCGTTATCTACACCGAAGGCCGCTCGATCAACCGTGTCACGGTTGGCCTCACGGGTGTGTGCGCGGGTTCACGTAACCTGACGTTCGTCACCGGTGAAGACGCTCGCCCGTGGCAGTACACGTACGGCTACTCTGTTTCCACGTCCAGCAGCTCGACCACGCGTAATGCGGCGGACGATGCGGCGTACAACATTGCCTGCCTGTCGCAGTCAGACGGATCCGTTGATCCTGACATTGCGCCGCGTGTCATCTCGTCCATCGACAACTCGCAGAACGCGGGCCCGGTGGCTTCGATGCCTTCGGCCTTCCGTATCAGCACCTCGAACAGCCCGGCCGTCCTGACGCCGGCTTCGATCCGTGTTGACTACGTTGGCCCGAGCGTTGTGCAGCCTGACATCCGTAACCGTCGTCCGGCCGTCACTGGTTGGGTGAATGGTTCGTTTGACTTCGAAGACAACACGGGATCGTCATCTGACGCCGGCGTTGGCTTGGCTGATGGCCGCACGTGGCAGGTGACTGGTTGCGGCACCACGAGCTACACGGCCATCGACGGCACTGCCGCTCCGATCGCTGAGTGTGCGGCTGATGCAACTGGTGGATATGATGCCTCGGCAACTGCCGACAACTATGGCGCGCTCACGCGTGGTCCGTACCGTGTCCGCATCGTTGAAGAAGACAAGCTCGAGAACAGCACCAACGGCCCGCTTTCGGCCCGCTTTGGTGTTGACAAGACGGCTCCGTTCATCCGTTGGTCGGCCGCGTCTGAGGAAGACACGACCGTATTCGACGCGACGAATGGCGATGTGATCTTCCAGGCCGAGTTCATTGACGAACGCGGTGGATTCATCGACAACAACGACGTTGGTCAGGTTGCCAAGACTGGCGGCGCAATCAGCGTAACCGACGGTTCGCAGTACCACTTCGCCTCGCGTGCCTTGGGTGACTCGATCACCATCAGCCCGACCACGAAGGCGTTCTGTGTGAATCCGAACAGCGGTACGCCGATCGCCAACACGTCGTCGGGTTCTTCTTCTGGTTCGACCACCGTTGCCTCAGCTGCAGGCAGCGCGTTCCAGACGAATCCGAGCTGCATCTTCCGCCCTGTTCCTTTCCAGGGCAACCTCGGCCTCGCGCCAGAGGGTGACGGCTACCGCGCCGGTATCGGTGCGACATTGGCTTCGCGTGAAGGCATCTACCACTATGCGACCCGCGTGTATGACCGCGCCGGTAACGAGTCGGAAATCCTCCGTCGTCGCATTGCGGTTGACCAAACGCCTGGTTTGATCGCCAACCTGTCCGTCCCGGCTCAGGTCAGCGCTTCGGCCAACCCGGTGTTGACGTACAACGCGCAGGACAACGTTGAAGTCCGTGCTACGAACATCCGTAACAGCTTCGCGACGGCTGGCGGTGCTCCCAGCGTGCTGACCGGTGGTCTGCCGCTCGCTTACCCGCAGGTGCTGGTTGATGCTCGTTTCAACGACAACATCAACAGCCCGATCGGTCAGGCGCAGACGAGCCTCAACACCCCGACGCCGGTTCTGATTGGCCTCACGGGCAATGTGAACGCTGCGACGCCGGTGTTCGAGCGCTTGAACACGGTACAGCTCACCGGCTTCGACGTAGCCAACCGCGCTACGAACTCGCTGTCGGGCGGCTTCCTGTCACAGGGTCTGCCGAACCTCGGCGGTGCCTTGGCTGGTAACGGCAACTACACGTCATGGGCCGTCAGTGAGACGCGTGACGCTGGCTTCAACGCCCCAGAGGGCCTGAAGGCACAGCTCATCGCCAACACAAACGTCAGCAACTCGCCGTTTGGCCGAGTTGAGTTCTATCGCCTGACGGCTGGCACGTGGCAGTACCTCGGTTCCACCGCTACCGCCATCCCGGCCGACCAGGGCGCGACGCGCTACTGGACGTACGTGCTGGCCGATGCGAACTACGCCGGCTTGCCGAACGAGTTCGAGACGATCCAGGATCCGGCTACGGACGGTGACGTGGTCGTTGCCATCGGTATCCGTGACGGCGGCGCTGGCTTCATCACCGCTGGCACCACGATCGGTGGTCCGGTTGCTATCCCCGAGCGTATCCCGTTCACGGTTGTCGGCTTGCCGACGGGTGGCACGGCTGAAGTCAACATCACCGACGGTCTCGGCTTCAACCTCACCACGACTGTCGCCAACGGTGGCTTCGTGACGGTGCCGGCTGCTGGCCAGTTCTTCATCACGGCCAACAACGTGACCATCTCCAGCGTGACGTACACGGCTGCCTCGGTTGTCCCGGGCAGTGTGAATGTGCCGAACGACGGTGATTCGCCGACGGTGACCGTGACGTACAACGCTCCGCCGCAGGTCCAGCTGAACATCTCTGGCTTGCCGACGGGTGTAGTGCTCACGCACTCGCTGACTGGTGCGCTTGGCTTTGCGGCCAGCCCGAACCTGGGTAACACGCCGACCACGTTGAACTTCAACGTTGCGGCTGACGACTACACGTTCACACCCGCGGCGTCGTACACCACGGGCACGCTCCGCTACACGCCGAACGTCAATGGCGCCGGCTTGAGCGATGTCGAAACGGCAGCGGTTGGTAACCCCGCTACGTTCGCCACGGTCTACTCGCAGCAGAACCAGCGTCTTGCGGTTACGACCGTCGGTCCGACGGGTCTGACAGCGAGCGTTTCCGTGAACTGTGGTGCGCCGGTTGCCATCTCTGGTGTACTTGGCACGACGTACCCGATCGTTGGTGCGCTTGACGGAGTCAACGCCGGTGCTTGCACCGTGACT
>JAABRT010000093.1 GCA_011390805.1 Gemmatimonas sp.
GTGTCGCTGCAGCTCAACGCCGGCGACTGTCTGGCACTCTTTGGCCCCAACGGCGCGGGCAAAACCACGCTGCTGCGCATGCTGGGCGGTCTGCTCAAGCCACATAAGGGACGTGTGACACTGCTCGGCCAGGAGCTGCCGGGCGAAGCGTCAACGCGGCGACTGCTGGGCGTGATTTCGCATCGCTCCATGTTGTACGATGCGCTCACGGTGCGGGAGAACGTGATGTTTGCGGCGGAATGTCAGGGATTGGTGCATGCGGCTGCAGCCACCGATGCCGTGCTTGAACAACTGCTCGTGCATGACCGCGCGAACACGCCGGTGCGTGCGTTGAGTCGTGGTTTGCAGCAGCGCGTGTCGATTGCGCGCGCGTTGGTTCATGGTCCGCGATTGGTGCTGCTTGATGAACCGTATACAGGACTGGATGAGACCGGTGCGCGCGCGCTCACTGATGCGTTGCGCGCGCTTAAGTCAAATGGTGCGACGGTTGTGCTGATCACGCACAATCTGAGCGAGGGACTCGCGCTGGCTACCGAAACCGCGATCATGCGCGATGGTGTGTTTGTGCATCAGATGGCGCGTCCGGAGCAGGATTATGTCGTGACGGAGTACGCAACGATGTATCGCGAACTGGTGGCGGGTGTGGAGTGATGGTGAGCGCACCACGCGAACTTCCCACCCGCATTAATCGGGCACTCGCATGAGCAACCTCGCATTCCGCGAACCGTCGTTCATCGCCGATGCCATCCGCATTGCACGCAAGGATCTGCTCATCGAGTTCCGGTCGCGCAGCGGCTTTCTCTCGGCCGTTGTCTTTGCACTGCTGTCGCTGGCGATTTTCCGCTTTTCGTGGGACCCCACAGCGGTGCGCTCCACCCTTTTGGCACCCGGCATTCTGTGGGTGATTTTCACCTTTGCCGGACTGCTGGGGCTCAACCGGTCGTTTAACGTGGAGCAGGTGGATCGCGCGATGGATGCGCTGCTCGCGTCGCCGGTGTCTCGGGAAGCGGTGTTTGCCGGCAAGGCGCTCGGCAACTTTGTCTTTGTGATGGCTGTACAACTGCTCGCGCTGCCCACGCTGGCGCTCTTTTTCGGTCTGCCGGTGGGTCCGGAATGGTGGGGTGTGCTGGCCGTCGCGTTGCTGGCGGGAGCCGGTTTTGTGGCCGTGGGAACCCTGTTTGCGGCGGTGGCGTCGAATACAAGACTGGCCGAGATGCTGCTGCCGATGCTGGCACTGCCGTTTTTTGTGCCGGTATTGATTCCGGCGGCGCAGGCCACGTCGTCGTTGCTGGCCGGCCGGCCGATTTCCGAAGTGCTCCCGGAGTTGAAGATCCTGGGCGCGTTCGACATTGTCTTTATGGCGGCGTGTGCGCTTGCCTTCCCGTTTACGCTTGAGGAATAGGTGGGGATAGAATCATGACAACCGCGTCAGCGCTTGATGCGCGTGCCACGCCGGTCCGACGCTTGCCACCGGTAGATTGGCTCCTGGTGCTGTCCGCGCTGGCTGTGGCCGGGGTGGTGGCACGGGCCACGCTCTACACGCCGGCCGACGCGATGCTGGGTGCGGTGCAGCGCCTGTTCTACGTACACGTGCCGTCAGCCATTCTTGGCATGTATGTCGCCTGCAGTGTGATGGCGATTGCCGGCGGTCTGTATTTGTGGATCAAGGACGACCGGCTCGACCGCATCGCCGAATCGGCTGCCGAAGTCGGCTTCGTTTTTCTGACCGTTGTTCTGGTGACCGGATCCATCTGGGGTAAAGCCTCATGGGGCACCTACTGGGCGTGGGAGCCGCGGCTTACCTCGGCGCTATTCCTGTGGTTCCTCGTGTTGTCATACCTGGTGCTGCGCGACGCCATTGAGAATCGTGAAGCGCGCGCACGACTTTCGGCGGTGCTTGGTGTGTTGGCCTTGCTGCTGGTGCCGTTTATTCACATGACGGTGTATCTGTTTCGCGGTCTGCATCCGGAACCGATCGTGCTCAAACCGGAGAAGCCGGCGATGTCGCCTGAAATGTTGAGCACGTTCGGCTTTGCGATGCTTGCCTTCGGGCTGCTGTTTTTTGCCATGATCCGTCTGCGTTATCAGTGGGCGACCGCGCGTGACGCGCGTGCCGAGTTGGAGCAGGCGTGATGCGACTCGCACTGCAGCAGGCGTCAGTAACGGTGGCCGTGTATCAAACGCAGGAATCTGCCGCACCGCCCGCGCTGGAGTCGCAGGAATCCGGTGCGGTGCCGCCACCGCAGACATCGGTACCGGCACCCGAACGCACGGGCCCGCCCGACACGGTGTCGTCAATGAAGACGGGCTACGTCGTGGCACTCACGATCTTCCTCGCCTACATCGTATTGCTCATGCGCCGGGTGGCGTCGGTGCGCAAACCGTCGTGACGGGCACGAGCGTCCGTTTACCGATACATCGCGGGCCGCAAATGCCACGCGCGCTCACATCACAATGAGTTTCACGTGACCGCCCTGCGCGTCGCCGTCACGCGCGCGGCGGGCAAAGCCGAATCGCTCTCATCACGACTGATTGCTGCCGGTGCGCAGATTTACGAAGTCCCCCTTACACGCATCGCCAGGCTCGATCAATCAGCGCTGCACGATGCGTTGCGTGCGCTCGATGACGTGCGATGGATTCTGCTCACCAGTGCCAACGCCGTTGAATGTCTGGCCGACGCCGCGGGTGACACAAACACGCACGAGCAAATAGCCGATCGATATATCGCCGTTGTTGGCGAAGTCACGGCACAAGCCGCCGAAGCGCACGGTTGGCGTGCTGACATGGTGCCCGCGCAGTTCTCCGCGGAAGGCTTGCTCGACGCATTCGCCACACGCGGTGATGTAGCCGGCACAACCGCGCTCTATCCTTGCGCTGCGGGCGCGCGCGATGTCCTGCCCGACGGACTGCGCGCGCTGGGTGCGACCGTGCAGGTGGTGCCGTGCTACGAGAGCGTGCCCGATCCCGACGGTCAACGTGACCTCGGCCGCATGCTGGCCGCCGGTGAACTGGATCTGATCACTGTCGCCGCACCAAGCGCCGTAGACGCACTGGCCGAAGCACTGCCACCCGAGCACGCGGGACGTGTAGCGTTGGCGAGCATCGGACCGATCACATCAAAGGCCGCGCGTCAGGCCGGATTCCGTGTGGTGGTGGAGGCGAATCCGTACACGGCCGAAGGGTTGGTGCGCGCGATTGTGGAGTGGCGAACCAAGGGCTGAACACGCTGAGAAGCGCGCCCGCTACTCGGCGAAGAGAGTTGCGAGGTCCACCGGTAGCGGCTCTGAAGCCTGCGATGGATGCCAGAGCAGCGTTTCGCGCTCGATGCGCGGGAATCTCGCGTCTGGCGTCCACACCTCCGCGAAGCACTCATCGGCGTCAAGAATCCAGTACGCTGGAATGCCGACGTCTCGGTAAGCGAGGCGCTTGTTGAATCGATCGTAGCGCGCGGTAGACGGGCTCAGTACTTCGGCAACCAGAGGCACGTGCCGCACATCCACCCACTCGGCGCCGTTGCGATACTCTGGTGGCAGCACAAACACATCAGGCTGCGTGAGCACATCAGACCGGCCCCACGAAAGGTCCGCTGGTACAGCGAACACCTCACCGAGTCGCTCACGCTCGCAGTACGGTTTCAGCGCGTCGGCCAGCCGATTTACGACACGCTGGTGCCGTAGCCGTGGTGTCGGGCTCACCAGCAGTTCACCGAACACCAGTTCGTATCGCTTACCGTCGTCGGGAAAAGCGAGCACTTCGTCCACGGTGTAATACGAAACGGATGCTGGCATGACCATGGTGTCGCCTCGGCGGGGGCGGTGACGCAAGGGGATGGACCCGCATGCATCGACGTGCGCCGGTCGAGCGGATAACTTGCCTGTCAACCATTCCTGACACTCTTCCCGCTCGTATGACTCACGTAGTCCGCATCGGAACCCGTTCGTCGGCCTTGGCAATGGCCCAGGCACACCAGGTTGCTGCCCTGCTCGCGCGCCACGGCGTGGAGTCCACGCTCACCGAATACACCACCATCGGTGACCGCATTCTCGACCGGCCGCTGTCGGCCATTGGCGAAAAGGGACTTTTTACGGCCGAACTCGAGGCCGACCTGCGCGACAACCGCACCGATTGCGCCGTGCATTCGCTCAAGGACCTGCCCACGGCAGATCCTGACGGACTCACCGTTGTGGCGCTGCTCGAGCGCGAAGATCCGCGCGATGCACTCGTGGTGACGGCGGGAAGCTCGGTGCGTTCGCTGGCCGACTTGCCGAATGGCGCGCGCATTGGCACCTCGAGTTTGCGCCGACGCGCACAGCTACTGGCACTGCGTCCCGATCTCAACGTGCAGGAGTTGCGCGGCAATGTGGGCACGCGACTGCGCAAGATCGACGAAGGACAGGTGGACGCCGCACTGCTCGCCGCCGCGGGACTCAAGCGGCTGGGGCTGGGTGAGCGCATTGTGAGTCTGCTCGACGCACCACAGTGGCTGAGTGCGCCGGGGCAGGGCGCGATTGCTGTGCAGTCGCGCACCAACGACGAGCCCATGCGCGCGCTGCTTGAACAGCTTGACCATGCGCCTACACGCCAGGCTATCACCGCCGAACGTGCGCTGCTGGCAGCGCTTGAAGGTGGATGTCAGGTACCGATTGGAGCAGCGGTTGTGAGAGACGGCGACGCACTCACGTTGCACGCCTGCATTGCCGACCTGAGCGGACAAACAGTGCTGCGCGGAGCACGTGAGGTCGACGCACTGTCGCCGGCTGCAACCGGTCGGGCGTTGGCTGAAGAACTGCTGTCGCAAGGCGCCGGCGAAATTCTTGATCAACTGCGGGCAACCGGCGGAGGCCGAGCATGAGCAGCGGCACCGATCCGTTTCTGCGCGCCACACAGCACGCGCACGAGGCCAGCGCGTTCGGTGCGTTCCCGCGCGTGCGTCCACGCAGACTGCGTCGCACTGCCGCCATCAGACAGCTGGTACGCGAGACACACTTGCATGCGGGGCAGTTCATCCTGCCGCTGTTTGTACGCAACGGCAAAGGGCTGCGCAGTCCCATTGGCTCCATGCCCGGTGTGTCGCAAACGTCAATCGACGAGATGCTGCGCGACGCCGAAGCGGCCGCCAAAGCAGGCATTGGTGGAGTGCTGCTGTTCGGTATTCCTGATGAAAAGGACGCGACAGGTTCAAGCGGCTGGCACGAACACGGCCCGGTGCAGGAGGCGGTGCGCGCGATCAAGCGCGAGTATCCCGAGTTGCTGGTGATCACCGATGTGTGCATGTGCGAATACACCGATCACGGACACTGCGGTGTGCTCACCAAACACGGCGAAGTAGACAACGACGCGACGCTGGAACTGTTGTCACGCGAAGCGCTGTCGCACGCAGAGGCCGGTGCAGATATCGTGGCACCCAGCGACATGATGGACGGCCGAATCGCTCACATGCGCGATACGCTTGACGCCAGCGGCTTTGAGCAGACACCGATCATGAGCTACGCCGTGAAGTATGCGTCGGCGTTTTACGGCCCGTTCCGCGAGGCGGCGGAAAGCACGCCGACATTCGGCGACCGTCGCAGCTATCAGATGGATCCGGCCAATATTCTCGAAGGAATCAAGGAAGCCCGACTCGATCTCGCGGAAGGCGCCGATATTCTCATGGTGAAGCCCGCCGGTGCGTATCTTGATGTGATACAGGCCGTAAAGCGTGACACAGGCGTGCCACTGTGCGCCTATCAGGTGAGCGGTGAGTTCGCGATGATTCGTGCAGCTGCCGAGCGCGGCTGGATTGATGGTGAGCGGGCCATGATGGAGTCGCTGCTGTCCATTACTCGGGCGGGGGCGGATATGGTTATTACGTACTTTGCAACTGAGGCGGCGGCAGTTCTGAACCGGCAACAGTGAACAGCCGTTTGACTGCGTTTTCGGTGACAGTAAACAGTGAACGGTTTGCGGTCTCTAACAACCGTTAACAGAAAACGCCGTTGCAGTTCACCGCACACCGTCCACCGCAAACCCTCACTCAAAACGCAGTCAAACGGCAGTTATCCGTACACCGAAAACGCGCTTTTCCGTTAGCACTCCAACACTCCGTCTACCCCGCAGCTTCCGACTGCGCTTTCTCTTGCTCCCGTCTCCGCATGTCCAACTTCTGGCACGACATCCCGCCCGGCCCCCAGCCCCCGGAGCAGGTCACCGCCGTTATCGAAATTCCGTCCGGTAGCCGCAACAAGTACGAGCTCGACAAGGTTACCGGTCTGCTCAAACTCGATCGTGTGCTGTACTCCGCCGTACAGTATCCCGGCGACTACGGGTTCATTCCCGGCACACTGGCCGAAGACAGCGATCCGCTGGACGTGCTGGTGCTCATCAATGAGCCCACCTTTCCGGGCTGCCTCATTACCGTGCGCCCGGTTGGTGTGCTGCTCATGACTGACCGCGGTGAGCCTGACGAAAAAATCCTCGCTGTGCCGAGTGAAGATCCGTACCATCAGGAATACTTCGACATTGCGGATCTGCCGCAGCACTACCTCAAGGAAGTGGAGCACTTCTTCCACGTGTACAAAGACCTTGAAGGTAAGCGTGTTGAGATTGAAGGCTGGCGCCAGAGCACGGTGGCCATGACGGTTATTCAGCAGTGCATCCAGCGCTACGAGGACAAGTACCCGCGGTGACCGCGGATTGTGTGCAGCGGGCGTTGGCCGAGGTAAAAGCGGTGAACGCTGAATGAAAGGCTGGGCCTTCTGGCGCCGCGCCAGCCCTTCGCGACTCACGGCCGGTACGTTTTTCATCGCGATTCTGGCTGGCACGCTGGGGCTGCATTTTGTGCCCGCCTTTTACACCGACGGTGTACCGCTCGGCTGGATTGACGCACTGTTCACGGCCACCAGTGCAATCTGCGTAACCGGTCTGATTGTGGTGGACACCGCCACGCATTTCACGCGCCTCGGGCAGGGTTTTCTGCTGCTGCTGATTCAGCTCGGCGGGCTCGGCATGATCACCATTACCTCGTTGGTGATCCTGGGACTCGGCGGCAGACTTTCGGTGCGCGCAGAATCCGTGACCACGAGCCTCGCCTCCACGCTGCGAGGGGTCAACGCGTTTCAGCTCGCACGCGACGTGGTGGTGTTTACGCTGCTTGTCGAGCTGTTGGGCAGCCTTGTGCTCTTCGGCGCGTTCAGCCCGCATATGGACACCGGTGACGCGCTCTGGCACGCGGTGTTTCAGTCGGTGAGTGCCTTTTGCAACGCCGGCTTCTCCACGTTCACCGATTCCTTGATGCCGTGGTCATCGAGTGCGCCGGTTCTGTTCACGATCATGCTGTTGGTTGTCGTGGGTGGGCTCGGATTCCTTACGCTCGAGGAAGTGGCAATCCATTTGCGTCGCGGCGACGCGAAACGACGCATTCGATTGTCGCTGCATACGCGGGTTGTATTCGCGTCAACCGCCATCGCACTGGCTGGTGGCTGGGTGCTCTTCACCGCCTTCGAGTGGAAAGGCGTGCTGCAGGAGCTCACGCCGGCGGCGCGTGTCATGAACGGTTTGTTCATGAGCGTCACGGCACGTACCGCGGGGTTCAACTCCATTGCCTACGCCGACGCGGGCGACGAGACAAACTTTCTCACCATCCTGCTCATGACGGTGGGTGGAGCGCCGGGCTCCACAGCCGGTGGACTCAAGATCACCACGATCGCCGTTATCGGCCTGCTGGCCTGGGCCCGGTTGCGCGGCAGCACGAGCGTTTCGGTGTGGCACCGCACGATTCCTGACGAAACCGTACAGCGTGCAATCGGTGTGGGCGTGTTTGCCTTTTCCTGTGTGGCCTTGGCCATTTTTCTGTACACCGCGTTCGAAGAGCCTGCATCGCCAGGCGCAGATTTTTTGCGCGTGGTGTTCGAAGCGGTGAGCGCCTTCAATACGGTGGGGCTTTCGTTGGGAGCGACTGGTGAACTCACCGTGCCGTCACGCGTGCTCACCACCATTCTCATGTTCATCGGACGCATCGGGCCGCTCTCCTTCGCGGCTGCCCTCGCACTACGGGCGCGCGAAACGCGCCATCATTATTCGTTCGCCCGGGAAGATGTGTCCATTGGTTGACGTACTTCAGCGGAGTTGCACATGCAGCGCATCGTAGTCATCGGTCTGGGCAACTTCGGCATGGCCGTGGCCGAAAGTCTGTCCAAGAAAGGGATCGATGTGATTGCGGTAGACCGACGCCAGGAGTTGGTTGACCGCATTGCACATCGCGCCGCGCGCGCCGTCGTGGGAGACGGTACCGACCCGGAAGTGCTGCGCGACGTGGGCTGCAAGACGGCCGACGTTGGAATCGTGGCCACCGGCGACGATATCACGGCGTGCATGCTGGCCGTCATGGCGCTCAAGGATACCGGCGTAAAGGAGATTCACGTCAAAGTGATTTCCGAGGCGCACTCACGTGTTGTGGAGAAGATCGGCGTTACCAGCACCGTGTTTCCCGAACGTGATTCCGGACGCCGCCTCGCGGAGGCGGTCTCCAGTACCGAAATCCTCAGCTACTTCCCGCTCGGCGATGACTTCGCGCTCCAGGAGATGGCCGTGCCCGACAGCTGGCTCGGTCGCTCGCTCAAGGAGCTTGAGATGCGCGGCCGCTTCAACATCACAGTGGTGGCCGTCCGTGACATGCTCACCGGCACGATTATCGGAGTCCCCGATCCTGATGCGCGGCTCAAGGATTCCGATACACTGTTTGTGTCTGGTGCCAAAACCGATCTGGCGAGTGTGACCAAGCTGCGGTGAGCGCTGCCGCGCCGCACGTGGTCTCTTACGCCCGCTTGAGCACCAGCGACGCGTTGATGCCTCCAAAACCGAACGAGTTACTCAGTACCACATCGGGCGATGTCTGACGTCCGGTGTGCTGCACGTGATCGAGATCGCACGCCGGGTCGGGGTTTTCCAGATTTACCGTTGGTGGAATCCAGCCGCGGTCGAGTGCCAGCGCACTGATCGCAGCTTCTATGGCGCCCGACGCGCCAAGGGCATGCCCGTAATAGCCCTTGGTGCTCGACACGGGAATCCTGTTCGCATGTGCGCCCAGTGCCCGCTTGATTGCCAGCGTTTCGGTGGGATCGTTGAGCGGTGTGGAGCTGCCGTGCGCGTTGATGTAACTCACATCGGTGGTCGCCACGTCGGCGTCGCTCAGGGCCAGTGAGATGCAGCGCGCTGCTTGCGTACCGTCGGGCAGCGGCGCGGTCATATGGTGCGCATCGTTGGTGGTGCCGTAGCCCGCCAACTCGGCGTAAATGTGCGCACCGCGCGCCACAGCGTGGTCCCACGATTCAAGCACCAGTACCGAAGCGCCTTCACCCATCACAAAGCCATCGCGGTCGCGGTCAAACGGACGCGAGGCACGCGCCGGATCATCGTTGCGCGTGCTCATGGCGCGGATGAGCGCAAAGGCGCCAAAACAGAGCGTCGCCAGCGGCGCCTCTGCGCCGCCACCAAGCATGACGTCCACCTCACCATCGCGCACACGCCGGAATGCTTCGCCAATGGCGATGGTCCCCGACGCACAGCTCATGGCGTTGGTGGAGTTCGGTCCGGTAATGCCAAACTCAATGGCAATGTTACAGCTCGATGCACCACCGAAGACAGCCAGCGCGAGTGTCGCGTCAACGGCGCGCAATCCGCCCTGCATGAATCGACCCGCCTGCTCTTCGGCGTACCCAACGCCACCGAGCGCCGTGCCCATCATCGTGCCTACGCGGTCCCGGTCAATGGCGTCGAGGTCCAGCTTCGCGTCTTTGAGCGCCAGCATTGCCGACACCACACTCAGCGCACCGAATCGATCGAGACGTTTGGCGCGGCGTTCGTCGAGATAGTTAAGCGGGTCGAAGTCAGCGATGGCGGCGTTGCACTGACTGCGGAAAATTGATGCGTCAAAACGGGAAATCGCGGTTACCACACTCTTTTCCGCGCGCAGTCCGTTCCAGAGTGCGTCTACTCCAGTACCAATCGGCGTTACGCAGCCGATGCCGGTGATAGCAACGCGACGATGTTCGCGCCTCACGCAGATCGTCCGGAGTTTTCAGGCGTCGCCACGCGTGTGTTGTCGGCCGGTGCGATGTTGTCGCGCATGTGGACCAGCGTATCGTTGCGTTCGGCGGCCTTGGCCAGCCCCGCCAGTGTGCGCGACGCAATGCCATGCACAAACACCGGACCGATCACGGCGGTTGCGGCGAACGGACCAATCACCGGCCAGCGCGGTCCTTCCCACGTGTGCACAATGCGTACGTGTGTGCCTCCGTCAACGGCCTTGAACTCCCACGCGACATCCATGCGGGTTGTGATGCCGCCAACGTGCCGGAAACGAATAAGTGGTGTGTCGTGATCAACCGACATCTCCGAGAGCCACCATGTGGGCCAGCCCACCGGGCCGAACGGGCGGTTGGCCGCCATCTCTACCAGCCCGCCACCGTCTGTCGTGCGCGAACGGAAGCGCACAAAACGATAATGCGACAAATACGCTGGCCAATGCTCCACCAACCGCGCGATTTCAAAGATGCGAGCCATCGGTGCGCGCACCAGCTGTTCGTCGATGGTGACCAGGCGGCGCGCCATAGGCACGGGTCCCAGATCGTACGGCGGTTGCAGCGCGGCTTCGTTGGCCGTTGCACTCGAACCTGATCGCGACATGGTAGTGGAGTTTGACATGAAGGAAGCTAGCGAGCGGACCAGAGGGCCGTGATGCG
>JAABRT010000094.1 GCA_011390805.1 Gemmatimonas sp.
GATCATGGCAACAAAGGGTGGGACGCTGCACTGGCGTTGCTCGAGTTGCTCGACGTGATCGATCAGCTTGACCCACTCTCAGACGATGATGACAGCACCGAGTTCTCCAGTGACGAAGACTGACGCGCACGACTTGCGCGACGACGCATTCTGGGACGGCACACCCTCCATCGTGCCGCCTGAGACGTCGTCGCGCCCCGGAGCGCCGTCGCGAAGCGCACCACCGGCCAACGCCTCGGTGCGTGACCTGTCGCGGCGTGAACAGCCGCGCGTGAAGCGTCGCGGTGTTGGTCGTGTGGAAACACGCGGTCGGGCACGCGCGCTGCAGGCGGTATACGCAGCCGATCTGCGTGACTACAGCCGGCTGCGCAAGCTGGCCGTGCAGGTGTGGGACGACCTTGCCATCACCCCCGAAGAGCGTCAGTTCGCGTCGCGGCTGGTGTCCACGCTGGTGGAGCGGGGCGACGAAGTCGATGCGTCGCTTGTCGCGGTCACGGCGAACTGGCGTCTCGACCGACTCGGTGCCATTGAACGCAGTGTTCTGCGGCTCGCGGCCGCCGAACTGATGCGTGGCGAGACGCCGCCGCGTGTTGTGCTGCAGGAGGCCATTCATCTGGCCGAACGGTTCGGAACCGCCCGCAGCGCACGCTTTGTAAACGGTGTGCTCGACGCGTACGCTCGTCGTCTGGGCGTGCTGTAGTGGCAGAGCAGGCGGGCGATCGTCCGCTTCGCATTGTGGTGGTCAACTGGCAGTGTCGGGACAACCCCCTCGCCGGTGGCGCCGAGATTCATTTGCACGAGATCTTTGGTGGCCTCGCGGCGCGCGGTCACCAGGTCACGCTGCTGTGCGGTGGCTGGCCCGGATCGCCGCCGCGCGCCACGCTCGATGGCATAGATGTGCATCGTGTGGGCACACGCCAGACCTTTGCGCTCAAGGCGTACGGCTACTGGAAGGCACACCACCGCGAGTGGCAGCCGGACGTGCTGGTTGAAGACATCAACAAGGTGCCGCTGTACACGCCGCGCTGGGGCGAGGTGCCCGTAGTGGCGCTGGTGCCCCATCTTTTTGGCCCCACCGCCTTCCGGGAGCTCTCCTTTCCGCTGGCCACGGCGGTGTGGCTGGCCGAGCGTCCCTTGCCCTGGATGTACCGCCATGTGCCCTTTGAGGCCATCAGCGAAAGCACCCGCGATGACCTGGTGGAACGGGGAATTCCACGCGAACTCATCAGGGTGATCTTCCCCGGCATCGATACCTCGCTGTACACTCCGGATACGAGTGTCCGTGCAGATCGTCCTGTCTTTGCGTATCTGGGTCGTCTGCAGCGCTACAAAGGGGTGGATCTGGTGCTCAGGGCGTTCGCAGAAAGTGGTCTTACGGATGCTGTGCTGGAGATCGCGGGCGCTGGTAACTTCAGACCGGAGCTTGAGCGGTTGGCGGGATCGCTAGGGGTATCGCAGCAGGTGCGATTTCTCGGGCGCATTGATGAAGCGGGTAAGCAGGCCTTGCTTCGACGGGCATGGGCCATGGCATTCGCATCTCCAAAGGAGGGATGGGGCATCACGAATCTCGAGGCTGCAGCCAGCGGAACGCCGGTGATTGCGTCGAACTCACCGGGCATACGTGAATCAGTCCAGCATGAAATCACCGGATATCTGGTGAAGCATGGGGACACTGCAGCCATGGCGCAGGCAATGCGCCGTCTGGCGGCTGACCGCTCGCTGGTGGAGCGATTGGGCGTAGCGGCGCGACAGTTCGCTACAGGATTTACCTGGGAGCGGGCAGCCGCACACACTGAGGCTCACCTTCGCGAGATCGTGAGCCGGCGAGGAAATGGCTGAATGGAAATCATCCTGCACGCGCACCACGCCGAAGTTACGGAATCCCTCCGCGCAAAAGCTGAACGCGCCGTTGAACGACTCGGGGCACGACTCCGACGCGTGGTCACGGCGATCGTTCGCTTTGAAGGCGATGGGCCGAGCAAGCGAGTCGAGATCGTATTGCAAGCACCACGCCGGCGCGATCTTGTCGCCCGCGCATTTGATCGCCGGTATGAACCGGCGCTCGCGATGGCGGTACATCGACTCGAGGCGCAGGTTGCACGAAGTCGCCGTTCCAAGCGCCCGCGTGGTGGGTTGCCCAATATGAATGGCGCGGATGAGCCCATACACAATCCGCTCGAGGCCCCGCTGGAGTGAGCAATCGCCTGACCGTAGGAAAGCTGCTTGAGCAGCTTCGTGATGAGTTGCAACTCGAAGAAATGGGCGACCCGGTAGGACATGACCGGGAAATCACGAGCCCCGAGGCATCCAGCCCGGGGCTCGCGCTCTCCGGGTACCTGAATCGTTTTCCGTATCAGCGCATTCAGGTACTTGGTGAAACGGAAATCACCTATCTGCAATCACTCGGCGATGACACGCGCAAGGAGAATCTCGAGAAGTTTTTCGATTTCCCCATGCCGTGCGCGTTCATCACCAAGGGGCTGGAGCCCCCGGAGCCGATGGTGGAAGTCGCCGACCGGGCGGGCATTGCCACTATCCGCTCGCATTTAAAGACGGCCGAGTTTTTTCGCATTCTCAAACCGTTTCTGGCCGACCATTTTGCACCGCGCACCACCATGCACGGTTCGCTGGCCGACGTGTATGGTGTGGGATTGTTTTTTACCGGCAAGAGCGGCATCGGCAAATCGGAGTGCGTGCTCGATCTCGTGGAGCGCGGACATCGACTGGTGGCCGACGATCTGGTGTTCGTTTCACGCAAGGGCAGCGACGTGCTCATTGGACGTGGACACGAACGGCAGGGCCACTTCATGGAGATCCGTGGCGTTGGTCTGATTGACGTGCCCGCGATCTTTGGTGTGAAGGCCGTGCGTCAGCAGAAGCGCCTTGAAGTGGTGGTGATACTCGAAGCGTGGGATGCCGATGCACGCGTCGACCGTACCGGTCTTGATGTGCAAACCATCAACGTGCTGGGTGTCGAACTGCCGCGCATTACGGTGCATCTCAATCCCGGGAAAAACATTACGGTGATTGCGGAAGTCATCGCCATGAATCATCTCCTGCGCTATCATCGGGGATATGATTCGGCTACGGCGTTCAATGAAATGCTCATCAAGGACATGTCGCGCAAAAGTGCGGCGCATCGGTATCTGCTGGAGGATGAAGAGTGAGTGACACGCCGGGGGTCGTGGCAGTGGTGGCCGGTCACGGCCGCTTTGCTGACGGCCTGATTTCCGCAGTTGAGCAGATCACCGGTCGAGGCGCGGCGTTCGTCGCGGTATCAAATACGGGATTGGCACCGGCGGAGCTGGAAAAACGCGTTGACCTGGCGCTCGATCAAAGCGGTGCACGTGTAGTGTTTACCGACTTACCCGCTGGCAGTTGCACCATGGCCACGCGTCGTCTTCAGCGCGTGCGCAACGATGTGGTATTGGTCACCGGCGCTAACGTGTGCGTGCTCATGGAGTTTCTCTTCTCCGCCGAAGCGGCGATGGCGGCGTCGGTGGGTGGTGTGGCGGATGTGGCCGCACTGGCCAACGCTGCGGCTGAAAAGGCCCGTCAGACGCTTGTCGTAACCGGAGGCTGACGGTGAGTCTCCTGTTGCATCGCATTGACGACCGCTTGATTCACGGCCAGGTCGTAGTCGGGTGGGGACAGCCGCTTGAACTCAAGTTCATTGTGCTGGTGGACGATGATGTCGCCACCAGCGAGTGGGAGCAGGAGCTCTATCGCATGGGCGTGCCACCCGGCATGGACGTGTACTTCCACACGGTAGACGACATGTCTTCGCGTCTGGCGCAGTATCAGAGTGACGCGCGCGCCGGCATCCTGCTCGTGGGCAGCATTGACACCATGCAGCGCCTGGTCGCCGCGCATGACGGGTTGCGCACGGTGAACGTGGGCGGCGTGCATCACGCCGAAGGGCGTGCGCAGCGGCTGCGCTATGTGTTTCTCACGCCGTCGGAAGAGGCCACGCTGCGTGACATGCAAACGCGCGGCGTGGAGGTTACCGCGCAGGATCTGCCGAGCACACGGCCCATGCCGCTGAACGAGCTGTTGGCTACCAGTCAGGACGGTTGAGGCGCTGTGCCGGAAGTTCTGCTGGAGTTTTTTCCGTTTGTGGTGCTCGGCGCGGTGCTCGGACTCGATGTCGTGAGTTTTCCGCAAGCCATGATCTCGCGACCGATCGTTGCGGCCACGCTGGCCGGTGCCTTTGCCGGGTCAACGGCGGCCGGACTTGTGGTGGGTGTGGCGCTCGAATGTCTGGCGCTTGAAACACTGCCGTTTGGTGCGTCGCGGTATCCGGAGTGGGGCAGTGCCTCGGTGGTGGGTGGCGTGATCGGTACACGCGGCGCGGCCGACCTGGCATTGCCGGAGCCGGCGGCCTGGGTGATTGGCGTGATGGCGGCCATCGCGACGGCGTGGGCCGGTGGACTCACGATGGTGCTGCACCGGCGATTGATTGCCAACTGGGCGCGGCCGCGGCTCGAAGTGCTGGCCACCGGATCCATGCGCACTGTCGTGGCGCTGCAGGTGTTTGGCATGACATCTGATCTGTTGCGTGGTGCGTCGCTGACCGCCGTTGCGCTGATCATTGGCTGGCCCGTCACCGGGTGGGCCATCAGCGCGTGGCAGCTGGGTCCGTTGGAAACGCGTGCGGCGCTGATCATTGGTGCGGCGGCTGTCGCGGCTTCAGCCGTGTGGAAGATTTTTCATGGTTACTCCGTGACGCGACGGCTGTTTGTGGTGGGGCTTGCTCTGGGTTCGGCGATGGTGGTGTTGCGTGGCTGATCTCAACGCAGCGGCAAACGCTGCACCGGTGTCGCCGACGGCTTCCACCAGCGTCACGCCTACTCTGCCTGCGCTTACCAAAGCCTCAATGCTGCTGCGCTCGTTTGCCGTGCAGGGCTCGTGGAACTACGAGATTCTGGGCGGCAACGGCATGGGGTTTTGTGTGGAGCCTGCGCTGCGACATCTGCCGGGTGGTCCGGAGGGCGAGCCGTACAAGCGTGCCCTTGCCCGACAGTGTGTGTATTTCAACGCCCATCCGTACCTTGCCACGCTCGCGATTGGCGCGCTCGCACGTACTGAGCTCGACGGAACACCGCCGGAGCGCATTGCACGCTTCCGGACCGCACTGTGCGGTCCACTGGGCAGTTTGGGTGACCGGCTGGTGTGGGCCGCCTGGTTGCCAGCGTGCTCGCTGCTCGCGCTGCTACTTTTCGGACTGGGTTGGGGGGCACTGGGGGTGGCGGTTGGCTTCCTGGTGCTGTACAACACAGGGCACATTCTGTTGCGTGTGTGGGGCCTGCGCACCGGCTGGACGCATGGGCTCCGGCTTGCGTCGGCGCTCAGCGCACGCTGGTTGCAGGAAGGACCGCAGTACATTGGACGGGGGGCCGCGCTGATTGCCGGGATCGCGTTGCCCTTTGCATCACATCGGGCTATTGGTGGCGGCCCGATTCTCGACACGATCCCGCTGGCTGTAATCGTGCTCATGCCGTGTCTCGCGCTCCTTCTCGTGCGGTTGCATGGGAAGGTGCAAGGGTGGCAGCTGCTCTTCGCGCTGCTCGCTCTTCTTGTCCTCTACTCGACGGTTGTCCTCTGATGGCAGAACGATCGGTTCAAATCGTGAACAAGCACGGCCTGCATGCGCGGCCGGCGGCTGAAATGGTCAAAGCCGCAGCGCGGTACCAGAGCGATATCACCATTTCGCGTGATGATCTGGAGGTCAACGGCAAGAGCATCATGGGCGTGATGATGCTGGCTGCGGAATACGGCGCCAGCATTACGCTCAAAGCCGATGGTCCCGATGCCGACGAGGCCATCGAGGCGCTGGCGCTGCTGGTGTCATCCCGCTTTGGGGAGAGCTGAGTGGACTCTGTACTCCGCGGCATTCCGGCATCGGCCGGTATCGTCGTGGGCCCGGTGCATTTGCTGCGCTGGGAAGTACCCGAGGTCCGTCAGCGGCTCATTCACGATGATCAGATCGATGCCGAAATCGCCAGGCTGCACGCGGCGATAGACCGCGCACGCGATCGCCTCACGACGCTGCGTACCCGGGCCGAGGCACAGGCCGGCGCAGAAGAAGCCGCGATTTTTGATGTGCAACTCACCATGCTCACCGACGGTGAGCTGCTGACAGCCATTGAAGCGCTCATCCGTCAGAATCTCGGCGCCGAAAAAGCCTTTGACATCGTGCTGCTCGAATGGCAGCAGCACTTCGCGCGCCACGCCACACCGATGTTGCGTGAACGGGTGGGCGACCTGACCGACGTGCACATTCGTGTGCTGTCGATTCTGCTCAACCTGCCCGACCATGATCCGGTTGATGTGCCCAAGGGGTCCAACGCGATTCTGGTCACGCATGACCTGACCCCCAGTCTCACGCTGCAGCTTGACCGTGAAGCGATTGGTGCGATTGCGACCGAAGCGGGCACTGCGACTGCCCACGTCGCCATTCTGGCGCGTTCGCTCGGGCTGCCGGCAGTGGTTGGATTGCGCGCCGCGGTGCGCACACTGCGCGGTGGTGAGCTGGCGATTCTCGATGGTACCGAAGGCACTCTCACCGTGTCGCCTACCGAGGCGGAGGTCGCCGATGCGCGACTGCGCGCCGAAGCCAATCAGGCGCGCGACGAGGAGTTGCTGGAGGCGGCGCAGGCACCGTCCGTCACGCTCGACAAGGTGTCCATGGTGGTGCGCGCAAACGTTGACATCCCCGAGGAAGCGGAGCTGGCAGCGGTGAGCGGTGCCGACGGTGTTGGCTTAATGCGCACCGAGTTTCTGGTCGTGGGTCGCGCCAACATGCCCGATGAAGATGAGCAGTACCGCTCGTACAAACGCGTGGTGGAAGCGTTCAAGGGGCGTCCTGTGATTATTCGCACCTTCGACATCGGTGGCGACAAGCTGCCGGTGGGCGGATATCCGCACGAAGCCAACCCGTTTCTCGGGTGGCGCGCCATTCGCATGTGCCTTGATGAACCGGCGTTGTTCAAAACGCAGTTGCGGGCGTTGTTGCGTGCCGCGGTACACGGTGACATCCGGATCATGCTGCCGCTCGTTGTCACGGTCGACGAGGTCCGTGAAGCGCGTACGTTGCTCGACGAGGCGGAACAGGAGCTGGCCGAACGGCGCGTACCGTTCAAGCGGGATGTCCCGCTGGGTGTCATGGTGGAAACACCGGCTGCCGCCATTGCCGTAGACACGCTCGTGCGTGATGTGGACTTCCTGAGCATCGGGTCCAATGACCTCGTGCAGTACACGCTGGCGGTGGACCGCGGCAACGTGAATCTGGCGCCGCGCTTCACGCCGCTGCATCCGGCGGTGCTTCGCCTCATTCGCGAGGTGGCAGCCACCGGTGCGAAGTCCGATTTGCCGGTCGCCGTGTGCGGTGAGATGGCGTCGCAGCCCCTGATGGTGTTTGCCTTGATTGGTCTGGGGGTACGTCAGCTGTCGGTGTCACCGCGCGCGGTGCCGATTGTCAAACGGCTCATTCGCAGTATCACCGCGCAGGCGGCCCAGGAAGCCGTGTCTCTGGCACTGGCCTCATCGGGCACCGCGCGGGAAATCGAGCTGCTGTTGCGTCGCCGGTTGCGTGTTGCATTGGGCGAACCATAACCACCGCTTAGCTTAGATCGGGGCCGTCGCCATGTGTGCGTCGGCATTCAGCGTGCGTCATGCGGCTGAACTTCTTTTTCCTCTCGCGCGAGGTATGCGTGGCCGAACGTCATCTGTTCACTTCCGAGTCCGTCACCGAAGGACACCCTGACAAGGTGGCCGACCAGATCTCCGACGCAATCCTTGACGCGTTGCTCACGCAGGATGCCTCGGCGCGTGTCGCGTGTGAGACACTGGTAACCACCGGTTTGGCCGTCATTGCCGGCGAAATCACGACGTCAGCGTATGTGCATCTGCCCGATGTGGTGCGCGAAACCATCGCGGAAATCGGCTACACCGACGCGCGCTACGGCTTTGATTCGCACACCTGCGCCGTCATGAGCACCATTGGCCGGCAGTCACCGGACATTGCGCAGGGGGTGGATACGGGCGGAGCGGGTGATCAGGGTATGATGTTCGGCTACGCCACCGATGAAACCGACGCGCTGATGCCGTTGCCCATTCAGCTGGCGCACGCACTCACGCGATCGCTCGCCGCGCATCGCAAGTCTGGTGACTTGCCGTGGTTGCGCCCCGATGGAAAGGCGCAGGTGTCGGTGGTATACGAAGGCGATCGTCCGTTGCATGTCGACACCGTCGTGGTGTCCACGCAGCACGATGAAGCCGTGAGTACGAGCAAGCTGCGCAAGGCAATTCTGAATGACATCATTCACGACACCATTCCCGATGCCTACCGTCCCAAGCGTCTCACCACGCACATCAACCCCACGGGTCGGTTTGTGATTGGCGGACCGCAGGGAGACGCCGGACTCACGGGTCGCAAGATCATCGTGGATACGTACGGCGGCATGGGGCGGCACGGTGGTGGTGCGTTCAGCGGCAAGGACGCCAGCAAGGTGGATCGTTCGGCAACCTACGCCGCGCGTTGGGTGGCCAAGAACATCGTCGCCGCCAAGTTGGCGCGTCGTTGTGAAGTGCAGCTTGCATACGCGATTGGTGTGGCCGAACCGGTGTCCATTTTTGTAAACACGTTCGGCACCGGCGAGGCAAGCAATCGCGACATTGAACAAGCCATTCGTGATGTGTTTGACCTTACGCCCAAGGGCATCATCAACGATCTCGACCTGCGCAAGCCGATCTATCGCGCGACGGCGGCGTACGGACATTTTGGTCGCACACCGGAAACCATCGGTCGTGGTCGCGGTGCAAAAACCCTGTTTACGTGGGAACGCACGGATCGTGCACGCGCGCTCAGTCGCGCTGTTGGTGCGTAGCGGTTCACGTGCCCTGCTGGAGGTGGCATGACGGAAGTCACACTGGCCCGTCTCGGGCTCGACAGTTCGACCAACTCCTACGTCGTGATTCTTCGCGAGGTGGGAGGACGTCGGCTGCTGCCGATCTGGATCGGGCAGCCTGAGGCGGAGTCCATTGTCCTGCACATCAATAGCGTGAAGCGCGAACGGCCACTCACGCACGACTTGTGCAAATCGCTGATCGTCGCGCTGGGTGGCACGCTGCAACGCGTGGAAATCACGAAGGTGAAAAACAGTACGTACTTCGCCGAGCTGCACATTGCCACCGAAGGCGGTCTGTCGGTGGTGGATGCGAGGCCGAGTGACAGCATTGCGATAGCGCTGCGACTCGATGCACCACTTTTTGCCAACGAAGAACTGCTCACCGTGGTGGAAGACGATGACGACGACGATGATGGTCCGTCGTTTGGCCCGCCCACGCCGGTGCTGCTGCCCACACCGCATGGTGAAATGACACCGGAGCAACTCAAGGCGTATCTCGAGCAGCTCCGGCCCGAAGACTTTGGAAAGTTCACGCCCTGACCCCAGTGTACCTGTGACTGTCTTTCTCCGCCGGTGGATGCGACGCGTGTCGCTGATGGCGCCTGGTACGTGGTCGCATGTGCGGCCCGGTGCGTCGCTGATTGCAGCGTTGACCATAGGTTGTGCAACGCTCATGGCACCCGCGAGCGCGCACTCGCAAACCCCCGATCCACGACTCGTCGAAGGACGCGTGGTGCGACCGGCGCCGTTTCTCGAAGGCGATTCAACCGCGGTCGTGGCCATGCCCGACGTGTGGGTCACGTTGCATCGCGTGTCGCCAACGCTCAAGGGTCCCCTCGACTCCATGCGCACCGGCAGTGACGGCGAATATTCGTTTCGCTACCTGCCAAGCGGCGGACCGGAAGCTGTGTACTTTGTGTCGGCCAGGTACGGCGGCATTGCGTATTTCACCAACATGCTGCGTTCCTCCGAAACACGCGGCGCGGAAGCCGAAATCGCAGTGTTCGATACCACGTCCCGTACCTTTCCACTCACGGTGCGCGGACGGCATCTCATTATCGGTTCGCTCGATAGCACGGGGCATCGCACTGTTGTCGAAGTATTCGAGCTCTCCAACGACAGCACCAAAACGCTGATTGCCCGCGAAGAAGAAGGCGCCGACCCAACGTGGGTGCTGCCGATTCCGGTGGTGGCCAAGGAAGTAAAGGCCGGGCAGGGGGATTTGCCCGCCGACGCATTTGTGCAATCAACCGGTCAGATCGCGCTATACGCCGCTCTCGCCCCCGGACTCAAGCAAATCTCCCTGTCGTATCTGATCGCCGAACGCGAGTTTCCGCTCACGCTGGGTATCACGGAAAATGCGGTCGTGCTGGAAGTGCTGCTCGAAGAAGCCGAAGCGCGTGTGAGCGGCGCCAAGTTGGTGTCGGTTGAACCTGTTGATCTGGAAGGACGACGGTTCCAGCGCTTTCTCGCCCAGGATGTGCTCGCGGGTGACAGCATCACGATCAGTGCGCCGGGCTCCGGACTTGGTGGGCGCGGGCTGTACGTCACGGTGCTGCTCGGCGCGATTGGCTTTCTGATGCTGCTCGCACTGCTGCGCTCCGGCATTCGCAAGCAACGCCCGATCGGAACGCCGGTGCTGACTCGGCCAACGGTTGCCGAGGTGCCCACGCCGGAACGTCTGGCACGTGAAATCGCCGATCTCGATCGCGCGTTTGCAGCGCAGGAAAACCCGTCGGAGGCTGTGCGC
>JAABRT010000095.1 GCA_011390805.1 Gemmatimonas sp.
TGTGTTTCGCTCGGGTCGTCGCGATCAACTTCCCAGAGGACTTCCACCTCCTAGCCAATGCCCATGCTGGGCACACAAACAAAACACCCGCCCGGACGATGTCCGGGCGGGTGTTTGCTGCATCACACCGAAGTGCGATGCGCAGCCAAGTAACTCAGCCGATCTTGGTAACGTTTTCAGCGGCGGGGCCCTTCTGGCCCTGCACGATGTCAAACTCTACCCGCTCGCCTTCGGCCAGTGAGCGGAAGCCGCTCGTCTGGATGGCTGAGTGATGCACGAAGCAATCCTTGCCGCCGTTCTCAGGCGTGATGAAACCAAAGCCCTTCGTGTCGTTGAACCACTTGACTGTGCCGGTCGTACGCATACCTACTCCTGAAATTGTACTGACTGCCGAGGTATCGGTATTTCCGTACGCACCGACCGTCCGTATCCTGCGGGCATCGCGCCCCGCTGTCGCGCGTGTGAGACTAACGAAAATGGGACCACAGCCAGAGCCGTAGTCCCATGACCGAACAACTCACATGCGGCTAGGATAAACTCGAGGGAACCGTCTGTCAAGAAAAATCTTTTGTCTCAGTTACCGGCGCCGGTTTTAGCGCTGCAACGGGATCGCGACATCCACCGGGAAGCCTCGGACCGTACCCTGCAGGGTTGCCCGATCCTGGAAAGGAAGGAAGCGGAATGCGACGGTGTCCGTGCGGGCTGAGCGCATAAGGATTGCACCGCTTAACCAGTCGTATTCCCGCCCGGTACCGTGGTCCTGGACCGTCTGCCGACCCGTCTCGCGCCAGATCACGTTGCCCTGAAGTTCGTTGCGCTCAGAGTGCACAACTTCGCCTGAAAACGTCCATGCCCTGGTGCTGGTATTGAAGCTGAACCACGCGTTCACCAGTCGCGATTCGTTGATCACCAGCACCTGCCCGGTCTGTGTGACAGTATCGGACCGCAAAACTTCCGGCGGCTGGAACAGGTTCGATTCAAAATGCCAGTTATTGGAACGCACCGTGACCGTGGTCACGCCAGACGCGTACTGTACCGCAGCGCGAATCACCGCCGAGCCTCGACTGACGCCCGTTACCACGCCTGACGATGACACGAGAGCAACGGACGGATCGCTGCTCGACCAGACCGCCTGACTGGCGTCGATTTCCCGTCCCCGATCATCGAATGCCTTCACGGCAAACTGCACGTTGGAACCAACCGACAAAGGCTCGCTGGACGGGACGACCTCTACCCGAGCTATGGTCAGGGGAACGCGTACGATCACCACCGCTTGACGTGACCCCACGCGTGCGATCACACGCGTTTCACCCGACGCCACAGCCCGTACATAACCGGAAGACGTCACCGTGGCGACAGACGGGTCTTCGCTTGTCCAGTCCAGGTTAACGTTGATCACCGGGCGCCCCTGCGCATCACGCAGATCGGCGTGAACAAGACGCACTTCGTTCCGACGCAGCGTGAACTGCGTCTCGGACAGTCGGATCTCCGCCACCGGCGCCGGACGCACCTCCAGCTCCGCCGATGCGGCGCGTCCTTCGGCGCGCGCTACGATGGTCACCGTGCCGGCGCTCACCGCCGTAACCCGGCCGGTTGCCGAAACGGTCGCCACCAGTTCATCGCTGCTGCTCCAACTCACCGTGCGTCCCGGGAGTTCGGCGCCGCTCGCGTCGCGCAGCTGTACCGACAGCGTGCGCTGCTCTCCGGCGGCAAGCGCATCGGTAGATCCAACAATCATCACACTCGCGACCGGTACATCGACCACGGGAGCGGTCGACGCATCGCTGCAGGCGGTCAACACAACTGACAATCCAGCCATCAAAAAATAAAAGGAACGGCGCAAGGGGAGTGCACGTGACGCGTACATATCGGAAAAACTCCAGCAGTTCTTGAAGGTTGTAGGGCGACAAAGACGTTGTGCCTTTTGTCACTGTCCCTTGGTAGGCAAATGGTCGGCCAACACGGCACGCCACTCACTGCCGCTGGTTATCCCATTGCACCACAACAGGTTGACAGGTCGGCCTGCACTTTCGGCGATCTTTCACTGTCCAAACCAGAGGACAGATTGCCTTCCCTGTTCAGCGGCAGCCCAGTTGACCATGGCCCCTTGAGACCGCCATGTTGCCCCGCCATGCGCCATAGCTCGGCAGACATTCTGATCATCGGCGGTGGGATTGTCGGGGCGTCCATCGCCTGGCACCTGGCCGCCCGCGGTGCCGGACGTGTGCGCGTGCTCGAGCGTGCCGCTCTGCCGGCCGCGGGCAGCACTGGAGCCGCCACAGGTGGGTTCCGCGCGCAGTACGGCACGGCCATCAATGTGCAGCTGTCGCTGCTCTCGCTGGCGCAGCTCGAATCATTTGCGAACGTGCACGGCGTCGATCCGGAATACCATCCGGTGGGCTACCTGTTCATGGCGCGCACGGCGCCGGTGCTGCAGACGTTGCGCGATGCGCTGCAGGTACAACACCAGGCCGGTTACACCGACGGCCACGAGGTGAGCACCGACGACATTCGCAGGCTATCGCCGTCGGTAGATGCCGCACAGTTCATTGGAGGAGTGTTTGCCCGGCGCGACGGCTACATCAACCCGCGTGCACTGCTCAACGGGCTGATGCAGAGCGCGACGCGCGCCGGCGTGCGCTTTTCGTGGAACAGTCAATGCACCGCCATTGAACGCCGCGCCGATCGCGTGACTGCGGTGGTGACCGGCACAGAGCGCATCCCCTGCGATGTTGTGATCAACGCCGCCGGTCCGTGGGCCGCCACGGTGGGTGCGCTGGCAGGAGTGGTGGTGCCGGTGGTACCGCGGCGGCGACATGTGGCCATCACGGTTCCGTCTTCGGTACTACCTGCACACACGCCGATGACGGTAGACACAGACAACGGATTCCACCTGCGCGTGCGCGGTGATCGCGTCTTGTTGATCAGCCCGCACGATCCACTTCCGCTCGATCCATACGACACGAGCGTGGACCCGGCGTGGCTTGGCGAGCTGCACGCGCAAGCCGGCCGCGTGGTGCCGGCGCTCCGCGATGTGCCCCTCGACATCGCAAGCTGCTGGACCGGTCTGTATGAAAACTCGCCCGACGGGCATCTGCTCTTCGGCGCCTGCGATGGGACAACAAACTTCCTCCTGGCGAATGGATCGTCGGGGCACGGCGTGATGCACGCACCGGCAATCGGTATGCTCATGGCAGAGCTGGTGTGCGACGGGCAGGCGCGTACGCTCGACATGAGCTCACTGGCGCCGGACCGTTTCGGGCGGGGGGGGGAGGTGGTGGGGGTGGGGTTGCTTTAGTGCGTAAACAGCGCGTTTGACTGCGTTGTCGGCTTGGGTAAACCGTGAACGGTGCGCGGTCTTCAACAAGCCGATCGGGAACTGCTGGGCGCCCAACACACTATGCTAGGTATCGCTCCTTCAACACGATCAGGACTATGAACCTTCGCACTAGCTTCTTCATTATTGCCGCCATTGCTGTGGTCGCGCTCGTTATGCGTGCGCCTTCGGCCACAGCCAACGCGACCGACGTACCCGCACCCGCACCCGCACCCGCTGGCGCAACGGCTAAAGCCATTTTTGCGGGCGGCTGCTTCTGGTGCATGGAACCGCCCTTCGAAAAGCTCAACGGCGTGGCCAGCGTGACCTCAGGCTACATCGGTGGTGAGGTACGCAATCCCACCTACGAGCAGGTGTCCAGCGGACGTACCGGCCACACCGAAGCGGTTGAGATCGTTTACGATCCGGCCAAGGTCAGCTACGCCCAGCTGCTCGATATCTTCTGGCACAATATCGATCCACTCACCGCCAACGCGCAGTTCTGCGACCGCGGGCCGCAGTATCGATCAGAGATCTTTCCGATGAACGCAGAGGAGCGCGCACTGGCGGAGGCCTCCAAGGCCGCCATGCAGCGCAAGTTGGGGAAGCCGATCGTCACCGAGATTACTGACGCGTCGACGTTCTTCCCGGCTGAGGAATACCACCAGGACTATTACAAGAAAAATCCGGTGCGCTACAAGTTCTATCGCACCAGCTGCGGTCGTGACTCACGTCTGCGTGAACTGTGGGGCGATGCGGCAGGCATCGGCACCACCGGCTTGCTCAAGGCGAACTGATGATGGGCCGCATTGCAGTGTATGTCGGTGTCGGCATCGCGGCGGTTGCCGTGTATGCGTTTACCGCTGGCAGGCAGCGCGCCACGGCGGCAGAATCTGCGGCGCCACCGCAGGACAGCGTCGGCGCCTTACGACCCACGGAAGCGCAGTTGCGTGAGGTACTGAGCGACATGCAGTACCGCGTCACGCAAAATGACGGCACCGAACCGCCGTACAACAATGAGTATCACGACCTCAAGGCCGATGGCATCTACGTAGACGTCGTCTCGGGCGAAGCGCTGTTCAGTTCGCGTGACAAATACGACAGCGGCACCGGCTGGCCGAGCTTCACCAAACCGCTCGAAACAGAAAACGTCTACACCAAAGTGGACCGCTTTCTGGCCGTGGAGCGCACCGAAGTGCGCAGCGTAGGAGCCGACTCACACCTGGGCCATGTCTTCCCCGACGGGCCCCAGCCAACGGGGTTGCGTTATTGCATGAACTCGGCGGCGCTTCGCTTCATTCCCGCCGATTCGCTTGAAGCAGCAGGCTACGGACAATATCGCGCGCTGTTTAACTGACTTTCGCTGACGTTGGTTGACGCCGCCCGGCTTTGCACTGATCGTGCAGCATGCTGGATGACCTGCCGGTAATCTCCCCCGAGCTGCGCGATCGGCTGCTCAGTACCATCGTGCTGATCGCGGTGCTGCTGGGGATCCGCTTCCTCGCGTCACGCGCGGTTCGCGCACGCGTGAACGACGCCACGGTGCAGTACCGATGGGTGAGGGGCGTGAACTACGCGCTCGTCGCCATTGGATTTCTGCTCATCGGGCGCCTCTGGTCGTCCGGCATCGGGCAGCTCGGTACGTTCCTCGGATTGCTCTCGGCAGGATTGGCGCTGGCGCTGCGCGAGCCTATCACCAACATCGCCGGCTTTCTGCTCCTGCTGTGGCGCCGTCCGTTTCGTGTGGGCGACCGCATCGAGATCAACGGGATTGCCGGTGATGTGGTAGATCAGCGGCTCTTCCAGTTTTCGCTGCTCGAGATTCGCGGCCGCTTCTCGGCCGACCAGCCCACCGGTCGCATCGTACACATCCCCAACGCCACGATTTTCAACACGCCGCAGTTCAACTCCTCAGATGGCTTTCCCTACCTGTGGACGGAGTTGCCGGTGGTGGTGACCTTCGAGAGCAACTGGGAGAAGGCCAAGGCGAGCTTCAAGGAGATCGCCACCCGCCACGCCAGTCAGGCCGGCGATCTCAAGCAGAGCATGCGTGTGCGCTACGCCATCGGCCCGATCGACTCCGAAGCCGGTGTGTTCACGTCGGTAAACGACGACGGGGTTGTGCTCACCATCCGTGCCCTCACACCGGTACGCGGGGCGCGCCGGGTGTCGCAAGCCATCTGGGAAGATGTGCTGCGCCAGGTGGCGCAATGGGACGACGTAGACTTTGCCTACCCCACCACCCGCATCTACAACAACCGCCGTGAGGGGAAAGCGGACGCCCGGGCCCCCTGAGCCACCGTTCACGGGCAAACCATGTGCCTCGCGGCACGAAGCACGTTGGGGTGTATATTCAAAGGTTGGAGGGCACGTCCGTTGGGACCAGCCCATTTGGTTCTCTCAGTCACGGACGTATTTCTGTCGTTTTCCAGCCTCAACCTGCACGCCAGCCTCCAGAAGGGGCTCAAAGAGCTCGGTTTTCCGCGCCCCACTCCTATTCAGGAAAAGGCGATTCCTGCGGCGCTCGAAGGGCGCGACGTTCTCGCCTGCGCGATGACCGGCAGCGGCAAGACTGCTGCATTCCTGCTCCCCATTCTGCACAATCTCATCGACAAGCCGCGCGGCACCACGCGCGCGCTGGTGGTCACGCCCACGCGTGAACTGGCCGCTCAGATTCTTGAGAGTCTGGAAAGCATGGCGGTGCACACACCAATCACGGCCGCAGCCGTTTTTGGTGGCGTGGGCATGGGACCGCAGGAACGCGCATTCCGCAGCGGCGTTGACGTCATGATCGCCACACCGGGCCGTCTGCTCGACCATCTCAAGTCGTCGTACGCATCGCTGGCCGGTGTTGAACATCTGGTGTTCGACGAAGCCGATCGCATGCTCGATATGGGGTTCATGCCCGATATCCGCCGGCTGCTCAAGTACATCCCCACCAAGCGACAGACACTGTTCTTCAGTGCCACCATGCCCGGCCCCATCGGCAAGCTGGCCAACGAACTGCTGCACAATCCGGTCACGATTGATCTGGAGCGTCGTTCGGCGCCCGCGGTGGGAATCACGCAGGCCATCTATCCTGTGGCGCAGGATCTCAAGACGCAGCTGTTTCTCGCGCTGCTCGAGCGCGGCGACATGAAAGAAGCGTTGGTGTTTACACGCACCAAGCATCGTGCGAATCGTTTGTCGGAGCAGCTCACCAAGCGTGGTATCAGCTCAGAGCGCATTCACGGCAATCGCTCACAGTCCGCGCGTACGGCTGCACTGGCTGGCTTCAAGAACGGCACCATTCGCGTTCTGGTGGCCACTGACATCGCCGCTCGCGGCATTGATATCGAAGCGCTTGGACATGTCGTGAACTTTGACGTGCCCACAGCGCCCGAAGACTACATCCACCGCGTGGGACGCACGGCGCGCGCCGAGCTGACGGGTGAAGCGTTCACGCTGGTATCGCCCGACGAAGAGCAGGAACTGCGCGACATTGAACGTGCCATTGGACGACGGTTGCCGCGCGTGCTGTTGCCGGACTTTGATTACACATCCAAGTCGGGCGAACAGCTTGAAGTCCCGCTCAAGGATCGCATCGCTGAAATCCGCAAACGCAAGGCTGAAGAGCGTGCACGCGCGGCCGCGAAGTTGGCGCGCAAGACGGCTGGTGGTGGCGGTGCATCGTCATCACGCGGCGGCGGCTCCAGCGGCTCCGGTGCATCAACGTCACGCAGCGGTGGTGGTGGCACACGTAGCGGCAGCGGCGCCTCCAGCGGCTCCAGCGGCTCCGGTGCATCGACGTCACGCAGCGGCGGTGGTGGCACACGTGGCGGCAGCGGTAGCTCCAGCTCTGGCGGCGCCCGTGGCGGTGGCAGCGCGAGCAGCGGCGGCGGAGCCAGCGGCGGTGGCGGCGCGCGCCGAGGCGGCCGCGGCGGACGTAGCCGGTAACGGGTCAGCATGGTTCGAGGTTTTCCACGCGCGTCATTGCCCAACGCCGAAAAAGGTGGCGGGCGCAGCATGCGTAAAGGCGCCGCCGGCGTAGAAGAGAACAAACCACGCGACACACAGCGTGCGTGGGCCGAGGCGCGTGCGCTCATCTGGGCGCACCGGCGTTCGGTTGGCATCGGTCTGGTGCTCATGCTCATCAGCCGCGCCGCGGGATTTGTGCTGCCGTTCAGCTCCAAGTACCTCATTGACGAGGTGCTCACCAAGCAGAACTACGACTTGCTCGTGCCGCTCGCGCTCGCGGGCGGTGGCGCCACGCTGATACAGGCCATCACCTCGTACTCGCTGTCGCAGGTGGTGAGTGTGGCCGCGCAGCGCGCCATCGCCAACCTGCGTGAAGAAGTGCAGGCGCATCTGGTGCGCTTGCCGGTGCGTTTCTTTGACAGCACCAAATCAGGCATCCTGATTTCACGCGTCATGAACGACCCCGACGGCATCAGGAATCTCGTGGGCACCGGACTCATTCAGCTCACCGGCGGAATGGTCACGGCGTCGTTTGCACTTGTGGTGCTGCTCTGGCTCAACTGGCAGCTCACACTGGGTACGGTCACGCTGCTCGCGGTGTTCGCGATTGGCATGTCCACCGCCTTCAAGCGACTGCGTCCGATTTTCCGTGAACGTGGTCGCATCACCGCCGAAGTCACCGGACGACTGGCCGAAACCATTGGCGGCATCCGTCTCATCAAGGTGTACACGGCCGAAGAACGCGAGCGCAAAGTATTCAGCGCAGGGGTGACATCGCTGTTCAAGAATATCGCGGCCACGATTACCGGGACGTCAGCGACTACGGCGTTGTCCACGGCAGTGGTCGGATTGATCAGCGTGCTGGTGATGGTGTTTGGTGGACGCGCCGTGATCGCCGGCAGCATGACGCTCGGCGACTTATTCATGTACGTGATCTTCATTGGTCTCGTAGCCGCACCGTTGGTGCAGATCGCGAACATCGGTACACAGCTCACTGAAGCCTTTGCCGGACTGGATCGCATCCGTGAGCTGCGCGATATGGCAACCGAAGACCAGGAAGATGAAAACCGTCAGGCGCTGCCACCGTTGCGCGGCGATGTGGCGTTTGAAAATGTCTGGTTTGAGTACGAAGCAGACACACCGGTGCTGCGCGACGTGTCATTCACGGCGCCGGCCGGTACGACCACCGCGCTTGTCGGCTCCAGTGGTTCGGGCAAGAGCACACTGATCTCCCTGATCATGGCGTTTGCGCGTCCGCAGCAGGGCCGGATTCTGGTAGACGGAACAGACCTGGCCACGCTCAAGCTGCAGGAGTACCGCCGTCAGTTGGGTGTGGTGCTGCAGGACAACTTCCTGTTTGACGGCACGGTGCGTGAGAACATCGCCTTCACACGCCCCGGTGCCACCGACGAAGAAGTGCGTGAAGTGGCCCGCGTGGCCAACGTTGACGAGTTCGTTTCACGCTTTGCCGACGGCTACGACACCATTGTCGGTGAGCGCGGCGTCAAACTCTCCGGCGGCCAGCGTCAGCGCGTGGCCATCGCACGCGCCATCCTTGCCGACCCGCGTGTGCTGATTCTCGACGAAGCCACGTCGTCGCTCGACAGCGAGAGCGAACAGCTCATCCAGGAAGGATTGCAGCGGTTGCGCGCGGGCCGCACAACGTTTGTTATCGCCCACCGCCTGTCTACCATCACCAGCGCCGATCAGATTCTGGTGCTTGAACAGGGACAGATCGTGGAGCGCGGCACGCACGACGAGCTGCTGGATATCAACGGTCGCTATCGCGAACTGTATGACCGTCAGCACCGCTTTGAGCGTGACCGCTTTGTGAATCCGGGTGAAGATCCGGTGCCCGAGACCGAATCCGACGTGCGCGCCGAAGCAACACGCATGGCATCCCGCAGCGCGAAACGCGGACTGTAATGCATCGCCTGCGCGTCAGCCTTCAGAGCGTCGTGATGGCGCTCACCTGTGCATGTCTCACGCTGCTGAGCGGCGAGCTGTCTGCCCAACAGGACAAGACACCAAGCCGTCGCTGGATGCCGCGCCATGTGAGCCTGGGTGTAGGCGGTGTTGCCACATCGGCCCCCGGTCGTGGCACCACCTACTCGCCCAGCGTGGGTGGCGCGTTCGATATTTCGGCGATTGGCGTGCTCACATCCAGTGTGGCGTGGCGTGCTGAAGGCTTTGTGCACCTGCAGGATCGCAGCGTCGCATCGGAGCGCGGACTGCTCGCCGAACCGTCAACAGACTCCTGCACCGACGCACAGTGCCGCAGTGAACCCCGCGAGATGGCGCGTCGAACAAGCGGATTCAGCCTGGGGGTTGAACATCACCCCATGAAGGGGCGCATTGGCCTCTACAGCGTTGCGATGCTGGGTGTGGCCAGCTCCAACTCGTTTGGCGACGCCGGACGCTGCCTTGGATTTTCACCGTCGCTGGGCGCGGGAGTGCTCGTTCCGCTCAGCGCCGGTCTTGATGGTTTTGCCCTCGAGGCACGCTGGCGACGCGTGCCCACGGCGCTGGGAGCGGTGAACGCCGGTGTGATGTCGCTGTCGCTGCGCTTCTGACGCATGTTTCCCGATCCGTCGGTGTCGGCGGTCGCTCAGGTAATCCAGCTTGCCGTGGCGCCCGTTTTTCTGCTCACCGGTGTCGGCGCCACATTGGGCGTGCTGGCCAATCGTCTGGCGCGCATCATTGACCGGGCTCGTGTGCTCGAAGCCAGCCGCGATGCGCGCACGGGTGATCAATCGCGCGTCGCTGATGACCTGCGCCATCTCTCCGATCGTGCCCGACTCGTGTATCGCGCAATCGCATTGCTGGTATTGTCAGCGCTGCTGGTGGGGCTGGTTATCATCTCGCTGTTTGTCGGCGTGTTTCTTGAAGCGGAGCTCGGGGGCGTGATTGCCGCGCTGTTCATCGCGGCAATGCTGTCCTTCATTGCCGCGCTCATCGTGTTCCTGCGCGAGGTGTTTGTGGCCACCAAGGGGCTGCGTATCGGCTGATCACGCGCGCGATGCCGGGTCTTGCCCGACGCGGTTGGCAGACGCACGTTCCAAAGAACGCTGTGCTTCTCACCCGCTCCCGGTTTCTGCCATGCGCACCTCCTGCCTGCCCTCTCGCCGAACACTCGCCGCACTCGGCTTGTTGCTCACCGCCGGTATAGCCCCTGCACTGACGGCGCAAACCCGATTGCTGCGACAGCCTACGGTCAGCGCCAACCACATCGCGTTTTCCTACGCCAACAATATCTGGGTCACTGGTCGCGACGGTGGCGACGCCCGCCGACTTACCAGCTTTCAGGGCGTGACCATGCTGCCCAAGCTGTCCCCCGACGGCTCACTGGTGGCCTTTACCGGACAATAC
>JAABRT010000096.1 GCA_011390805.1 Gemmatimonas sp.
ATGGCTGCCTGCACGCGCCACAGTGCAGCGTCCCACATGTGTTCACCCGTGTCATCGGCCAGCGTCAGCCCCGCTTGCACGGCGAGCTGAGCGCCATGTGGGTCACCGTTGTTGAGCAGCGCCTGCGCAAGCTGCGCCTGAAAGAACGGCACGGTGACATAACTCTCAATCGCGAAGAACACATCAAGCGCGCTGCGCATGCAATCGATGCCTTCCTGCAATGCGCCCTGCGCCGCCAGCGCCACGCCGAGAATGAGCGTATTCCACAAACGCTCTGAGGCAATGCCATGTTCTTCGCAAAGCGCGATGGCTTCCCGCGCGATGCGTTCGCCGGCGGCAGGATTGCCACGGATAACCGCCAGCTCCGCCGCGAAGAGTCCCACAAACGCGCGCCCTTGCGGATCACCCGTGTGTTCGGAATAGCGCACCAGAGCATCGAGCACACGCTGCGCTTCGTCTGTGCGGTCGCATAACCACAGCAGACGCACATGCTCGCAACGCGCAGTCAGCAACGGGTCGGGCTGAAAGCGTGCACGCAACGCACGCGATACATCGTCAGTCGCCAAGGCATCTGTGGCCTCCTGATGATGCAGTCCTTCCATCACATTGCCGCGATGTGTGTTGAGCCCCACATGCACCAGATGTCCACAGGCGAGCAGCACCGCATCACCACTCGCTTCACCGATCTGCAACAGCTGCGCACAGAGACGGGAAGCGTCGGCGAGTTCGCCGTGCGCAATGCTGAAGAGAATCAGAATCCACAGAGCGTTGGCCAGCGCCGGTGAACCACCAATGGCTTCGCACAAGACCCGGGCGCGCGCCATGTTGTCGGCGGTTTCGGGCGCCGCAAATCCACGACGTACGAGACTCGTTGCGCCAAGCAGCAGGCGCAGCGGCAGCTCCAGGGCAACCTGTGATTCGCCGGGCGGTAACAATAGAGCCTGCGCCAAGCCGCGCGTGGCGAGCACTTCTGCTTCGGCGTAGGCAAACACACCCAGTGCACGCTGCGCCGCGGCCGCATACCCCGCCGCCGCACGCTCAGGTTGACGGGCCGCTTCACGGAGCGAGGCGAGTTCCGCTTCGACATCCGCTCGCGCCGACGCGTGGCGTGCCTCGAGATAATCGGCAGCCGCGGCGCTCCATGAGGCACGCCGGCTGGGGGCCAGCCCGTTGGCCAATGCATTCTGGTACAGCGCATGCACAAAGCGATATCGCACGGAATGCGAGCGATCGGGAAACGTTGCGTCTTCAACGCGGCGCACGAACGCGTACACCTTGTCGAGTACGAGCAACTGTTCTTCAATGTCTGCTTCGTCGGCACGCAGAATCGCCGCCACGGTGGCGGCATCGAACTCAGCACCTTGCACCGCTGCGGCGGCCAGCACCTTGCGGTCTTCATCATCGAGCTGGGAGATCTTGCGCTCGATCATGCTGCGCACCGATCCCGGTAACTCCTGATCGATTTCCGGCATGGGTCGCACCAGCGTCCACTTGCCCGCACGTTCAGCAATCACACCGCGCGTTCCGAGCCAGCGCAGCAAGTCAGCAACAAACAGCGGACTGCCTTCCGTACGTGCGTGCATGGCCAGCCCAAGCGCCGGCGGAAACGCATGCCCCGGATAGGTATGATCGATGAAGTCCTGCACTTCACTTTGCGACAACAGCGAGATGTGCAGTTCGTGTGCCAACCCCCGCGATTCCAGGTCGCGTTGCACCTGCACAAACGGATGTTGTGACGCGTGCAGTTCGGCGTCGCGGTACGTCACCAACAGCAGCACACGCATCCGATCCAGGCGCGCGCCCAGATACGCGAGCAAATCAACGGTTGAAGCATCGGCCCAGTGCAGGTCATCAAGAAACATGGCAATGGGTTGTGACAGCGACGCCGCTTCAAGCAGCGCGGCCATCTCACGCTTCAAACGTTCCTGCGACTGCACGCCAGCGCCGGCGTTGCTTGTGCTGTCCCGCCCCATCAGCGCATTCCATGATGGCGCCACGCGCTCGATCAGCTCGGCAAACGCGCCCGTCTCGTCATGCTCAATGGCCGACTCCAGCGCGTCAAGCAGGGGAAGGTACGCTTCCGTTCCGGCCAATCGCTCCGAGCACCTTCCGCGCGCAATCATCGGCGGCTCGTCGTGTTGGGCGAGCGTAGAGAGCGCCGATTCAACAAGCGTTGTCTTGCCAATGCCCGGTTCACCGGCCAGGCACACCACCACACCCTGTCCGCCCAGCACGTGGGCGAAAAGGCTCTGAATGGTGGCAACATCACGCGCCCGACCAACGATGACGCCTGAGTGGCGGGACAGGCGGGTTGTGCGCGTACCGCCGCTGCCCGGCACGTTGCCCGCCGGTCGTGCAGCTGGCGCGGTGATAGCCGATGGCAGTGCAACCGCCGGCGCCGTCTTCGAAAAGTCAGGACGCGTGGCGGATGACACCGGCTCGGTAGCGGCGGCGCCACCACCATTGGCCAAATTGCGGAACGCCTGCGCCACGGCAGAGGCGGTCGGTCGGTCGGTCGCGTGCTTGGCAATCATCGCGTTCACCAACTCCGCCAGCTCGGGCGGCAGCTCCGCTCGAAGCTCCGATGGCGATGGGGGCGTTCGCGTGAGAATGGCACCGAGCATGGCCACCTGCGACGGCGCGGCGAACGGATGCTCACCCGTCAACAGTTCGTACGCAACGATGCCGAGGGAGAAGATGTCGGTGGACGGACCGATGGGTTCACCGCACGCCTGTTCCGGCGAGAGGTATCCCATGGTGCCAATGAGCATGCCCGGCTCCGTGAGCGTGGACTGCTCCTCACTGTCCATGACCACGCGCCGCGCCTCGGCCTGCGAGAGATCGCTGTGGTCTGCGTGCCCCAGCCGGGCCAGCCCGAAGTCGAGCAGCTTCACATAGCCGTCATCGCGCAGCATGATGTTCTCGGGCTTGATGTCCCGATGCACAATGCCCGCGTCGTGTGCACTGGCCAGTGCCAGCGCGCATTGGCGCAGCACTTCGGCGGCGCGCGGCAGCTTCCACTGCGTCCCGCGTGTGCGGGCCAGCGTAGACCCGCGCACCAACTCCATCGCGATGTACCAGCCATCGTCGGCCTTACCGACATCGAACACCGTGACGATGTTCGGGTGACTCAATGCTGATGCGGCGCGCGCTTCTCGTTTAAACCGCTCGACCGCCTTCGGGTCGGTTTCGAGCGCGGCCGGGAGCAGCTTTAGCGCGACCTCACGTCCCAGACGTGTATCGCGTGCACGATACACTTCCCCCATGCCACCAGCGCCCAGTGGCTCCAGCAGCGCGTAGTGCGCCAGCGAGGTCAGCGTCCTCACGAGAGGTCGGCGGGTGTCTTTGTGCTCACCAAATCAGGACTGAGGGTCATCCAGTCAAGTGTAGGGGCGCACCGGTGCGCGCGCTATAGGTATGCCGTGCTCTTTCACCACTCTGCGGCAGATGCTACGTTGGCCTCTCGTCTCAGCCAGCCAGCGCGGGCCATGCGGTGTCCGCGCCCTGCACGCGCCCTGCACGCGCCACTCTCCTGGAGCACTGTATGTCCGCAATGGAAACCACAGGATCCGCATCGTTCGCGCCGTACCGTGCCGGTACATCCGACATTGCCTCACGCTGGACTGATCCCGTCTGGCTGGACGCGCTCCGTAAATACGGTGATGAGCCTGCCGATCGCTGTGCTGCTGCGCTCAAGGCCAGTGGCGTTCCATCGCAGGTCACACGGCGTGTGCTGGCTCAGATGAAGGGGAACAGCCGTCATCTGCCCGATGACGCACCGGCGCCGCTCAAAGAGTTTTTTGAGCAGACGTACGGCTTTTGCGCAGGCTGTGGCACTCCGTCGCTCCCGGCGTGGGTAGACCGCGATCGCATTCTGCGCGGGCAACAGGCGTTCATGACGCGCTCGCTGCCGTCGGTGCTGGTGATGTTGTGTAAAAGCCTGCCCGAAGGCTACGCGGCGCCGGCCATGGCCAAAGTGCTGAATCTCTCGGGCGATTTGAAAGCCAAGCCGTATCATCGACTCATGGGCACGCTGCAGCTGCTCATGGATGTGACCGCTCCGTATTCGTTTGAACGCATGGGGATGGCGCTCATTGCCGGTCAGGAAATGCGGCTGCTGCACGCCGGCGTTCGCACAAACGTGGCGCCGGTTGTGATGGGCGCGCATGAATACGACGCCTTTGTGACCAAATACGGGACGCCCATTAACCAGGAGGACATGGCCGGTACGATCATCGGCTTTTCGCTGCTGGTGGTGCAAGGGCTGCAAACGCTGGGGCTGCCGTTCAGCGATCAGGACGCGGAGGACTACTACTACGTGTGGCGTGTCTTCGCGCATTTGATGGGCGTTCGCGCACCGGGCTTGGCTGACGACGCCGATGGTATGCCGCCAACGCTGGCCGATGCGGCGGCCTTTTACGAGGTCTACAAAAAGCGGCACTACGTGGGCCCTACGCGCTACGTGCAGGGCTGGCGCGAAGAGGCGACGAGAATCAATCCCGATGGTGTCGAGCTCACGGTCGCGCACATCCGGATGCTCGGACGCTTTGTGGCCGCGCAGTACGCGCATGGTCGGGCAGCCCAGGCGGACGAGAGCGATGCCACATCACTGCTGGGACGCATGGCGGAATCCGCTGGTATTCACGCCGCTGAACGATATGTGCACCTGTTGGTAGGTGACGAAGGCAGTGCGCGAATCGGTGTAGCGCAAAACCACTGGACTGACCTGATGGACGACGCGCTGAAGCACGTGCCTGCCTGGTGGGAAAAGTTGTGGGATCGCGTTGACAAGAACGTGCACATTGAAGCCAGCGAATGGCTGTTCCAGAAGCTCGTTGGTGACACCTACCGTGCCGGTGTGGTGTTTCCCGTTCCGCTGTCGGTGAGCGATTTGCATCATCTGGCGGCAGAAGGGCAGTAGTGTTTCCTGATCGCCGCCGCCCCTGATTTCCCTGATCCACTCCCTGCCATGCGCATGCCAACCTTCCGTTCGTTTTCGTATCGTACTGTTGCACTCGCCGCCCTGATGTCGGCCACGTGGGGCGCCACGCTGTCTGCCCAGAATGCACCTGCGCCCACGCACGGTGAGCGTGCGCAGCGACTGGTCATCCGCAACGTGATGGTGATTGAAGGCAATGGCACGCCGGCCGAAGGGCCCAAGGACGTGGTCATTGAAGGCAATCGCATTGTGCAGATTGCCAACCTCGATCCTGTTGCGCTGCGCGATGGCAACGCACGCCGGCCGGCAAAGGGCGACGCGGAAATCGATGGCACCGGACACTACGTGATGCCGGGATTGATCAACCTGCACGGTCATGTGCAGGAAGAGCGGGGCGGTACACCACAACCGTTGGACTATCAACTGAAGCTCTGGCTGGGCATGGGCATTACCAGCGTGCGCGACGTTGGAAGCAACACCTCGCGTACACTTGAGCTCAAGCAGCGCAGTGCACGCGGTGACGTGCACGCGCCAAGACTGTTCGTGTATGCGCGCTATGCCTACATGCCAATCCCGCTCGACGAAGCGGCCGTGCGACAGCGCGTGCGTGATCTCAAAGCGATGGGTGCTGATGGCACCAAGCTTTTTGGTATGGACCGCGAGCTGTACGCACCGCTGCTCGATGAAGCGAATAAGGTTGGGCTCCGCACCGCGCACCACATGGCGGTAGACGAAGCCAACGCCAACGATGCTGCCGCCGGCAGGCTTACGAGCATTGAGCACTGGTACGGCGTTCCCGACGCTGCGATTCCGAGCGGCGTGCAGGACTTTCCCGCCAACTTCAACTACAACGACGAAGGCATGCGCTTTCGTTTGGCAGGCAGGCTGTGGCGCGAAGCGGAGCCTGAGCGATTGCAGCAGGTGCTCAAGTCGCTCGCTGACAGCGGCGTGGCGTGGAATCCCACGCTCGACATTTACGAGGCCAGTCGCGATCTGCAGCGCGCCGAATCGCAGCCGTGGTTCAGGCAGTACCTGCATCCCACGCTCGAGAAGTTCTTCCAGCCCGATCCGGCCAGCCACGGCTCCTACTTTTCAGACTGGAGTTCAGTTGACGAGACGTACTGGAAGCAGAACTATCAGATCTGGTTCAAGGCACTGCGCGACTTCGAGAGTTACGGTGGCGTGATCGGCGCGGGTGAAGACGCCGGATTTATTTATCAGGTGTACGGGTTTGGACTGATCCGTGAGCTGGAGTTACATCAGGAAGCGGGCTTTCCCGCGCTCAAAGTGCTCCAGCACGCCACGCTCAACAATGCGCGCATTCTGGGTGAGGAGTCGCGAATCGGACGACTGCGCGTGGGGCATCTGGCCGATGTGATTGTGGTGAAAGGCAATCCGTTGGCAGATCTCAAGGTGTTTTACCCACCGCTTGAAGGTGCGGCCGCGGGAACCAACGCCGGTGTGGCGTGGACGGTGAAGGACGGCATTGCGTACGACGCACCGCGCCTGTTGCGCGAAGTGCGGGAGATGGTGTCGGCCGCGCGCGCTACCTCGGCAACGTCACCGTAACGGAGACTGCTGGATCAGGGCGCCATCAGGTTATTGTCGTGCATACCCTGTTGCGCCCTGATTCATGATCACCCGACTGAAATCGTTTGCCCCTGATTTGCGCGAGATGGCCCGCATTGCGGCGCCGATCGTGCTTATCAGTGTTGGCATACAGCTCATGGGCGTTGTTGACGCGCTGATGGTTGGCCGGCTCGGCGGATACGCTATCGCGTCTGTCGCGCTCGGCAACTTCTACTTCTTCAACATTTCGATTTTCGGCATCGGAGTGTTGTACGCCATCGATCCGGTTGTCGCGCAGGCCGTGGGGGCTGGCGACAGTGATGGGATCGCGCGCGGCGTACAGCGGGGAATGATATTGGCGTTGATTGGTGCGGTGCTCATCATGCTCGCGCTCACGCCGGGCGAGTGGGTGCTGTCTGCGCTTCAGCAGCCGGAAGATGTGATTGAGCCCACCGCTCAGTATTCCCGCCGTCGACTGCTTGGTGTACTGCCGTTTCTGATGTTCAACGTGTGGCGCCAGGCGCTGCAGGCGATGGGGCCGGTGCGTCCGATTGTCATTGCGGTAATTCTCGCGAACGTAGTAAACGTATTTGCGAACTATGTCTTCGTGTACGGCAACTTCGGTGTGCCGGCCATGGGTGTGGTGGGCGCAGGGTGGGCCACAGCGATTGCGCAGTGGTCGATGGCACTCATGCTGCTGGGGTTCGCGTGGCCGCTGCTGCGCGACACGCTGCGCCCGTGGCGACCGGAGTCACTGCACTGGGCGCCGCTGCGTCGCATGATTGGTATCGGTGCCCCTATCGGTACGCAGTGGTTTTTTGAGGCCTTTGCGTTTGGCATCACCACCATCTTCATGGGATGGATGAGTACCGAGTCGCTGGCGGGACATGAAATCGCGCTCAACATGGCGGCACTCACATTCATGGTGCCGCTGGGCTTTTCGGGTGCCGCTGCAGCGGTTGTTGGTCGCGCGATCGGACGTGGTGATGTCACCACCGCGAGGCGTGATGCGGCCGCCGCAATTGTGTGCGCCGTTGCCTTCATGAGTTGCAGCGCGGCGGTGTTCATTGCGGTGCCCGGATTCCTTGCCACGCGCTACACGCAGGACGCGGCAACGCTGGCGGTGGCCGTATCGCTCATTCCAATTGCCGGCGTCTTTCAGGTGTTCGACGGAACGCAGGCTGTAACCAGCGGCGTATTGCGCGGTACCGGCGATACGCGTATCCCCGCCATCCTGCACATGGTGGCGTTCTGGGGGATCGGTATTCCGCTTGGCGCGACGCTTGGCTTCCTGACGCCGCTGCGGGAACGTGGACTGTGGTGGGGACTCACGGCCGGGCTCGCGGCGGCGGCCGTGTTGCAAACGTGGCGTGTGATTGTGCGCCTGCGCGGCGACATCAGCCGCGTGATGGTGGATGGCCAACCGGCGCTACGCGAATCGGCGTAGCGACCGGTCGCTGTCACACTCAGATTTTCTTTTCTTCGAGCAGCGCCATGAAGTCAGCCGGCGTGGGCAGCGTGAGCAAGCGCTGTGGTACGTCGGCTTCCTTGCTGAACTGCGCGATCTTGCCGAGCACCGGCAGGTACTGATTGGACACTTCGAGTGGCGGCGCCACGATGAGGAACATGAAGTGCACAGGCTTGTCGTCAATCGCCTTGAAGTCGAGTCCCGATGTCTTGCGACCAAAGGCCACGCGCAACCGGTTCACAACGAGTGATCGGCAATGCGGGATCGCGATGCCGCGACCGATGCCTGTCGAGCCCAGGTTTTCGCGGCGCTTGAGCATCTTGAACAGCATGCCTTCAGCCTTCTCGTCGAGCTTGAGCAGCGAAATGAGTTCCTTGAGGACCTCGTCTTTCGTGGTGCCTTCGAGCTCGAGCTTGACTGCGTCTTCGGAAAAGAATTCACGGAGTTCCATAGCCCTCAATGCTAACCCCCGGCCCCCACAAGTCAAACCGTTTGATTGCCCGCGATCTGAGCTTTGGGTAACTTGTACGGGTGAGCAAGACGAAGATGTTTCCGTATCCGGTGCCGCACGCGGTGCCGCTGTTTCTCGCCCCCATGGCTGGCGTGTCGGAATCACCATTCCGGCAGCTGTGTCGCGGGCACGGCGCAGACGTTGTGGTGACGGAGTTCCTGTCGGCGGAGGGCATTCGCCGGGAGAATCCCGCCACGTTGTCCAAGCTGCGTTTCGGGGCAGACGAGCGCACGATCGGCGTGCAGATTTTCGGCTCCGACCCGGCGGCGATGGCCGACGCGGCGGCGCTCGTAACGGACGTCTTTCAGCCGGAGTTTGTTGATATCAACTTTGGCTGTCCGGTAAAGAAGGTGGTCCGCCGCAACGGTGGCTCGGGCTGCCTGCGCGATCTCACACTCGTGCGCGACATCATCAAGGCGGTGTCGGCGGCCACGCATTTGCCGGTGACGGTGAAGGTGCGCAGCGGATGGAATGAGGAGATGCGCGACCCGGTCAAGATCGGTCTGGTGTGTCAGGACGCCGGTGCTCGGGCGCTTGCGCTGCACGCCCGTACGCGCACACAGATGTACACCGGTCAGGCCAACTGGGACGAGATTGCGGCTGTTGTCGAAGCATTGGACATCCCGGTCATCGGCAACGGCGACATCAAGTCACCGCAGGACGTGGTGCGTATGCGGGAGCACACCCGGGCCGACGGCATTATGGTCGGGCGCGGATCGTTCGGTCAGCCGTGGATGTTCGCGCAAGCGCGCGCCATGATGGACGGCTTACCCGTACCGGAGACGCCCGGTGTTGAGGAACGCTTTCGCATTGCGCTGCACCACGCCCGCATGGTTCAGGAGTACGAGTTAGATCCGGAAGGCGCGGCGTACGAGTTCCGCAAGCACCTGGGCTGGTACGTGAAGGGGCTGCACAACTCCGCAGACCTGCGCCGCCAGCTGCATCAGGTGACGTCGCTTGGTCAGGTGGAGGGGATCTTTGCCGCGTATCTGGCGGATCCTGCGAATGAGCGGCGGGTACTTGTTGCAGACGCTGCTGTAGATGAAGTTGCGGAACGTCTAGTGGCGTGAACGGCGGACGGAAGGTTGTCGTTCGGGTGCACTCGACGGGATGAATAGTTGAGAAGTTGGATGATGTCCGGTTTAGTAACTTGTTGGCGCAAGTGAAGTTGTGTTATTGCTGTTGCGGTACCGTATGAAATCGGGGGTGCACTGGTTTCGACGGGTTTAGTGAAGCTGTGGCTGCGTGTCCAGGTCCTCGGGCTCCTGGTAAAACACCTGGGAAACCATTAAACGCCAACAATAACCTGGCGCTCGCCGCGTAACTTTCGAGTTACCGCTGGCAGTGCTTCATGAGGAGCCCGCCCGGGGCGCTTTGTGAAGTATCGAAAATCTGGGCTAGTTCTGCGGCGCGTTACCCGTCATAGAGCGAAACTTTAGGTGACTTGTCTGCGAGTGGGCTTCCCTTTGGCCAGCGCGCGGAGACCTTAATCAAAGGGATACACACGTAGACGCTGTGGTAGATCTAGGTTCGGACAGGGGTTCGATTCCCCTCACCTCCACTTACCGCAGAGGCCCCGTCAGATTCTGGCGGGGCTTTTGTGTTTCCCGGGGCGTTTTTACCGTGGAGGCGCGGGGAACTGCATTTACCGCGGAGGCGCCGAGACGCGGAGAACTGCGGTTACCGCTGAGGCGCGGAGAACTGCGGTTACCGCGGAGGCACAGAGCCGCGGAGAACTGCAACGGATTTTGGGGTGGGGCTGTTGCGGTGCTACCTCAAAATCTCGACCGCATTTCGGTGTCGTTTTGGGGTTGCGGACGCTGTGCTCCGTGGCTCCGCGACTCTGCGGTTTGCTGTTGTTGGCAGACCACGGAGGCGCGGAGAACGGCAACGGACTGTTTGGTGGGTCTGTTGCAGTTCTACCGTCGAATCGCGTCCGCGCTGAGGTGGCGTTGGGGACGGCGGGCGCTGTGCTCTGCGTCCCCGCGACTCTGTGGTTTGCTGTTGTTGGCAGACCGTGGAGGCACGGAGGCGCAGGGAACTGCAACGGACTCTTTGATGGGTCTGTTGCAGTTCCACCGTTCAATCGCGTCCGCGCTGAGGTGGCGTTGGG
>JAABRT010000097.1:0-10047 GCA_011390805.1 Gemmatimonas sp.
GTGCGTGCTGTGCGCGAGGGGCGGTCGGCAGTTATCACAGTACACGGCGAACCTGTGGCGGAAATTCGGCCGTATCAGGCAGAGCCGGTCTCGCTCGCAGAGCGGCTCAAGCACCTTCAGGATAGAGGCGTGGTTGTGCCGGCCGATAACCCCGATCACACGTTTCAGACTGTTGCCAGGCGAAAAGGTGCGCTGTCGAGATTCCTCGCAGACCGCAGCGAGTAGCGGGTGAACGTCGCATTCGTCGATACCTCATGTCTGGTAGCCATCGCATTCGGTGAGTCGGGATTCAAAGCAGTGCAGCGACGGCTCAAAACCTTTGACATCCTTCTCGCGTCAAGTCTTCTGGAGGCGGAGTTGATGGCCGCATGCGTCCGGGAGCGCGTGCAAACACCAGAAATGGCATCACTCAGTTGGGTCACGCCAAACCGTCGCCTTACCGCCGAACTTTCTCGAGTGCTTGAGGCAGGATATGTGCGAGGGGCAGATGCGTGGCATCTGGCGACTGCGCTCTATGTTGCTCCGAATCCGAGCGAACTCGTTTTTGTGAGTCTTGATCTCGCACAGTCCAAGGTCGCGAAACTAATTGGCTTTCGGACGTGACGCATGCCAGCGGCGCGCTCACTGTCTGAGCATGCGACGCACGAATGTTCTCTACTTCGCACTGTTGGGCTTCCCACGCAGGCGATGCGCGAGAATCTCATAGCTCGGGACTCCATCGCTGTTCTCGGAGTAGCTCGCCAGGTGGCCCAACCCAACTGGAAGAAGCATGCGAGAATCACGATATGTAAATGCAACCTCGCCACTCTTGATGTCGATCACGTCGATAATCGTGTCGAAGAACGGCTCGAGTACCTGCTCCGGCTGCTTGTCGCCAGCGTGAGGTCCGGTGCGAATGATCGTGAACTTCCCCGGTCGCCAGTTGGCGTCTGGCACAAGGATGTAGACCCAGAGCCGTCCCAACCTATCGTCATACAGCCCGGTGATTTGCGGCGGCGGCGGCGAGACCTGCGGCCCACCTGTGGAGACGTACTCCTGATCGGGAAACCACTCCACATCGCGGGTGATGGTGCGCAGCTTTTCTCCGGTGCGAGAATACAGGTCTACGCGATAGGGAAACCGCGGTGCCGCCCAGATGTTGTCTTCACCTGCTGAAGCGACGTGCATGCTGACGCTTTGCGGCGCACCGACTCCAGGGTTTGCAGCGGCCTCGCCAAACGACGACGTAATCTCCCCCTCCTCAAGTATGTGCAGCGGCGTCCCACTCGCGGCGTGAGTCTGCATGTTTCCCGATACCGCCAGCGACTTCCCGCCCAGTGACGCCCAGTGACGAATGCCACCTGGCAGTCGAGTTGCATCAACAAAATTGCCCGCAGAATCAAATCGATTCAGTCGACGACTCAGTTGATCCATCACGAGCAGCGTATCGCCGTCCGCTCGCGCGAGACCGGTGACCATGCGAGACTCACCAGGACCGCTGCCGGTACCGCCAAGCACGCGCCTGAAGGTGCCATTTCCTGAAAGTTCGACAATCGTGCCGCCTGTAGATGGCGAGCCGATGTAGATGCTGCCACTCGCCGCGACAGCGAACAGCATGTTGTTGATAAGCGGGTACGGCCCAACCGAGTCAGCGAGAGAGGCCACCAGTTGAAGTGAGACTTCGCTGCGTTGCGCTCCGGCCGCTGCGCTCGCTTCAAGCGCGCGAGCATCTGCCGTGGAGCTTCTCGGCGACGCATCGCATGCTCCGAGCAGCAGCATCGCAGCGCAAGAAAAGAGCGCTTGACCAGGTCCCAGCCGGCTCACAAGGCAATCACCTTCACTGCGCGAAGGCATCTGGATCATGGTCACTCTCTCATGGGGTGAAAAATCCATGCTTGTGCCTTCTGCCGCAGCAGGCCCTCGCTTCTCAAGATACCTGCCAGCCCGAATACCCGCAGCGCCGCGGCATATGCTTGCCGCGCACTGTGCGGACAAATAGGCTTCAAGGGTCCCCTGCCCAGCCAGACATGCCTTCACGCCGCGCGTTCCTGCAAACTTCAGCCCTGTTAGCCTCCGGCACCGCCGCGGGGCTGCTGTCGCCGGCTGCACTGGCAGCTGCACCGCCGTGCGCGACCAACGAGTTTGTGTTCGCCAGACTGCGCTACGACTCCGGCGACTGGGACTACAACCCCAAAGTGTGCGCAAACGTGCTCGACACGATTCTGCAGTACACCACCATTCCGGTGCATCAGCAGGAAGTCATTGTCACCGCCGACTCGCCTGAACTCTCGGCGTTTCCGTTTGTGTTCATGACCGGACACAAACTCGTGCGCTTCAGTGAAAAAGAGCGGCAGGGGCTGGTGCGTTTTGTAAACAACGGCGGGCTGCTCTTCTCCGACGATTGCAATCACGATATCAACGGCCTGTACGCTCGCTCGTTCGAAAGCGAAATGCACAAAGCATTCGGTGGCCGCGATCAGTTGCCCAAGCTGCCCAACAATCATGCCGTATTTCGCAGCTTCTTTCAGTTTGACGGTCCGCCGCAAACGAGCCATGAGCTGAATGGCTGGGGCGACAATATCGTGCACAACTATCTGCGCGGTGTTGAGCGCAATGGCCGGCTGGGTGTGCTGTACGCCAATCAGGACTACGGCTGCGAGTGGGACTACAGCTGGCAGAACAAGCGATTCCGCACCACTGACAACACGCGCTTTGTGGTCAATCTCGCCGTGTATGCGATGACGTGATGGCACGCGCGCGCAAAGTAGCGTGCGGCCCAGACGAATTGAGTGTGACACGCAAAACGGGGCGCCGCATAATCAATGCGACGCCCCGTTGCGTACAAGTGCGGCACGCAACGCTTACTGAAACGCCGCCCCCACCATCATCTTGCGCACGAGCAACCACGGCGACCCATGCGAAATAGAGTTGGTCTGCGTGGGCTGGCCCTTGGCGTCGCCTCCCGTTCCAAACTTCTGATATTCACTGGGACCGGTGACACCATCAAGATTGGCCCAGAAGTCAGTGGTAATGGCGTTGTACGTCACGTCGGTGCACATGCGCGTGATCTTGCCGTTCTTGATTTCCCAGAACGCGTGTCCACCGAACTGCCCGTTGTAGCGCTGCTGGTCAATGGAATAGCTGCCGCGTCCGTCAATCATCACGCCGTCCTTGATGTCGGCGATTAGCTCCTCGCGCGACGGTGAACCTTCGGGACCAGGCTCCACATTCACGTTGGGCATGCGCAGGAACGGATAATCGCGCCACGAGCTGCCGTAGGTGCAACCGCGACTGAAGTCTTCGCCCATGAGATGCGCCGTCTCACGATTGGTCTGCAGTCCCACCAGCACGCCTTCGCGAATGAGCGGCCACTCCATGGTCTTCACACCGTCGTCGTCGTAGCCGGTGCTGCCCAGTCCATCGTCTGTCTTTGAACAGGTCACGTTCATCAGCTTGCTGCCATACTTGAGCGAGCCTACATCGTTGAGCTTCACAAAGCTTGTGCCTGCATAGTTGGCTTCGTAGCCAACAATGCGATCGAGCTCCGTTGCGTGTGCGACAATCTCATGAATGGTGAGCATCGCATGCGACGGTGACAGCAGCAAATCGCGCAGGCCAGCCGAACCAAGCGGCTTGGCAGTGCACATTTCAACAGCTTCGTTGGCCACGCGTTCTGCGCTGGCCAGCAGATCGGAACGTTCGGCAACTTCCCAGCCTCCGCATGCCGCAACACCGGGGTAATTGCGCGTGCGCGTGACATCGCCCACGCGCGCCGTCACAGTAAGCGTAGGCGACGTGCTGAAGTTTTCCTGCTCAATGTACGAACCCTCGCTGGAGGCGAAGTAGCGCCATTCGTAGCTGTGCGAGGCGCGCGCGTTCACCGCGGTGACACCCTTCACCGAACTGGCGGCATCAACAATCGCCTGCGCCCACTTCTGCTTGTCGGTTTCCGACACTGACGTGGGATGCTTCTCCATGGGCGTCATGTAGTTGGCGACGTACGCCGGAACGGGCGCGAGCTTGAGATCAGCGCGCTTGGCAATCGCACTCGCACGCGCCACCTCTGTGGCCACACGCGTGACGCGACGGATTTCGTCTTCGGTGACAATCGGGCTGCTGGCAAAGCCCCACACACCGCTGTGCACCACACGCACGCCGAATCCGGCGGCCTTTCGATCTTCAGCGCTGGGAATGCCGTCTGACCGCCCACCGCCTTGCCCCCCTCCGCCGCCACGTCCACCACCGCCACCACCGCCACCGCCACCAGCACGGTAGAGGGCAGAGCCACCGGGGATGTTTGAGGTCATGGTGAAGCGGATGTCAGCGTAGGTGCAGCCTGACATCTTTGCTTCACCAAGCGCAATGTCGGACAACCCTTTGAACTTCGAATCCTGCGCACGTCCCTTGGGAGACGTGGCAATGATGTCGGCCATCAGATCATTGGCGTACAGCGAGAGTGCAGCTGTTGCGGCCAGACCTTTAATGACTTCACGACGCGTCGGACTCATGATTGATGCTCTCGGATTAAACGGCGGGAGAGACAGACGTCATCGCAAACTCTTCGATGCGTGCAGCGGGAATCAATGCAGATGTACTGATGTCGTACGACTCGCCCAAACCCATTGGCACTGACTGCCCAACGAGCGTGAGATTGTTGTAGGCAACGAGTGGTGACATGTTCCAGCGGAAGTTCTGAACAGGCGCCACGATCTCGCCATTTTCAATAAGAAACAGACCATCTCGTGTCATGCCGGTATTGAGCAACGGCTGACTTTGCGACGGCACGCCGCGAATGTACCAGAGTGCAGTGACCAGCAAACCACGACGCGTCTGACGCACCATGTCCTCGATGGTCAGATCGGTTCCGTCCATCACCATGCTGGTGCCCACCGTCGCCGGCTGACCGCGAGTGAAGTTGCGCAGCACACCGTTTTCCACCCAGGTGACCGGCGCGGCCGGTCGACTATCGTTCAGGATCGTGCTCTGACGCAGGATCGGATTGCCAACATCACTGCGCAGCGAAAACTGGTCACTGAAGATTTTGTCGCCGGGGCCTTTGCCGGCCATGAACGAGTTGCTGCCACCGCCACCGCCACCTCTTGGCGGTCCACTTTCTTCGTCGCCATCATCCCCGGCGTCGGCCGCTGTCGCGCCCGCAGCACCGGCGCGGCCAGCAGCTGTGGAATCCGGACGGACCGCGGAGCGTGCGCTGTCGGCAACGGCGGCACGCGCAGCGCCAGCCGCCTGTCCCCCCCCCGCGCCGCCACGTGGTCCTCCACCGCCGCCGTTGAAAATACTCGTCATGAGCGAAAGCATGCGCGCGTTTGCGCGGGGCTCAAGAATCACGGTGTAGCGACCCGGCTCCAGCGCCTTGGCATTGCGACTCTTAAGCGCTTTGTCAGCCGCCACTCGCGTGAGCTCGGCCGCATCAATCATTGCCAGATCCTTGATGCCCATCAGCCCTGACCAACCCGACCCGCTGCCATCAGGCATGCGACAGGTGAGTGTAAAGTTGGTTTCGGCGCTGCGGTGATACGCAAACAACCCCTTGGAGTTTGCACTGCACGTGGCACGATCCACCTTGGGGATGTAGCCTGCGCCCAGCACGCCCATCGACTCCGCCATGTCGAGACTGTCTTTGACAAGCCGGGCACGTTCCAGCGGACCAAAGCCGGTGAGGCTCGGCAGCGCGGCATCCACCGGGATGTACTCCTGCGGTCCGAGCAGCTCACGCAGATTGCGATTGTCGTTGGCTTTGCGGGCCGACGCAATCGCTTCGTTTACCATTTCACGCAGGCCGTCATCGCTGAAGTCACGCGTGTTCGCACTGGCAGCTTTCTGTCCAATGCGCACCGTCACCGTGATGTTGCGATCGTATTGGACGAGGTTGGTGGTGATGGACGAGTTGGCCCATCGCGTGCCGGATCGCTCACCGCCGCTCAGGTTGACTTCGACCGCGTCGGTATCGGCATCGGCCATGTTGATGACCTTGTCGACGATGCTTTTCACTTCTTCGCGTGTGTACATGCGTGAGTGAGGAGGTTGGGGAGGGACATTCTACTGATTTGATGCGCACAAGCCGCACAATTCGTTGAGTCACACACAGTCCAGATTCGGTCTTAAGGCCAGTGCCCTGAGGCCTTACGGCCTTAAAGCCTCGCCATTTTCGTACGACGAACCGAACACCTCAGCCAGCCCTCGGACAGCCGGGCAACCGTGGGGGCTCTGTGCCATTGTACGAAGGCACCAAGGCCATAAGGCCGTAAAGCCTCACGGCACGGATTTGCCGCAAGGACGAATCAGAAAAGCACGAAGCGCCACCGATCATATTTCGCTCACTGCAGCGGCTTAAGCGAGCCCGCTACGGCGCCTCAGCCACCATTCCCCGCTCAGCGCCAGCACAAACGGCAACAACCACCACACCGACCGCATGGGATGCCACCGCACCTCACTCAGCTGGACATCCAGCGCGCCCATCAGACTATCCGCCAGCCCCGGCAACTGCGAGTCCGAAATCGCCCACCCGCCGTTCGCCTCGGCCCAGTCCCGTAGCAGACCCTCTCCGCCAGCTGGAATCCGCGCCCGGGCGCTATCAATCATCATCGGGACCGCCGAGCGATGATTGCCAGCCGCTACCACAACCCGCGCCAAGCCAACCCACTCGGGCGCCCGCAGCACGCCGCGGAACACACCAGGGCTGCCCGACGCAAACAAACTCACCGGCGAACTGCGCGTGCCGCTGCTGTCCACTATCTCAAGCACTGCCGAAATCGAATCGCCATCGAGCACTCCTGATGGCAAAAGTGCATCACGCCAGACGACTTCCACCACCGTACGCTCGCCGGGCGCCAGGACCGGCTGTTCAACACGTATCGCCACAGGCGCCACAGCCCGATTCGCCGCAGCGAACGCCAGCTGCGGCCAGAACTCGGCGAAGTCCGATCGCTCAGCATCGCGAAACCGCCAGGCATCAAGCGCTCCGCTTACGTAAACGGCGCCAATGCCAACCGGTGTCTGCCAAAGCACCGGCGCTGCGTCGTCGCCGGAAACGAGCGAGTCCTCCCGAGTCGCGGCCGCGCGTGCGACAACGCGTGCTTCAGCCGGAAACACCGTGGGCCAGTAGTGCTCCGCAGACCGAAGCGACAGCGGCGCCAGATCCGCACTGCGCACCACGGCGCCCCGGTCAACGGTGCGCGAGCGCCAACCAGATACGCGAAGCAGGTTGTTCACGGCGCCACTCACCGGCGCGTCGAGCAACAACAGCACGCTGCCACCCGTCTCGCGCAAATAGCGCTCAATCGTTTGCACACTGGCCGCGTTCAATGCATCAGGCGCGCCAATCACAATCAGCTCGTACGCTTCGAGTGCATCACGCGCGGTGAGTTGGGCAGGCGGTGCACCGGTTGCGGTGCTGATGCCGCGTGATGTGACAATGCGGCTCGCAACATCAAAGCGTGCATCCTGCTCCAACGCACGCCGCACGAATGTTGACATGAACGATGGACGTGCATCGTACACGAGGACGCGTCGGCGTGTGTCCCGTACGGTGACAAGTGTCGACGCCCGGGAGGCAACAGACGGATTGGACGCACGGCCTGTCTCGCCGCCGGTGCGCACAGGGTGCGCGACGACCTCAAGCTGCAGGTCACCGGGTGCCGATGGCACCAGCGTGAGCGACGCGTGTTGCGTGTTGTATTCGGAGTTGCGCACACTGTCTGCAAAAACCCCATTCGCGTACAGCAGTACATCAGCGGCCGTCACGGTTGTATCAACCACCTCCACCGTTACGCTCACGCGCACCGGCGCCGACGGCATGGTCTCGCCCGGCGCACTGACACCGGTAATGCGCAGCGGAGCGACAGCCGCGTCAGGCGTCACGACCACCATCGTCTGCTGCGAAAGCTGCAAACCACTGCGATCAAACGTTTCACCCACCAGCACAGTCGCATCGGCCAACGACCACGCTGACGCGATCACCGTAAAGTCATCCTCAAGCACGGCCTTCACACGCGCGGCGCGCTCACGATCAGCAATGGCGTCAACGGCCACCACCGCCACTGTTGGCTTACCGATTCGGGGCGACGTGATCTGTGGATCTATCACACCGAGAATCGCGATGGCAACCGCGACACTTCGCAACAGCAGCCTCGGGCCGCGGAAGGCAATCATCGCCACTCCGGTGTCCCGCGCTGCTCGCGGAGCACATCGGCGAGTGCACCCTCAAGGCGGTGCTGTGTGAATGGCGGCGCAGAGCCGGAGGCCATTGGCAGGCGCACCCGCAACAGCTGCGCGAGCGCCAACGATGCCTGTTCTGCTATGGTACGCGCCTCAGCACGATTACCACGCGATGCAGCCGCCGATGCTGTCGACAACATTGACGCGATCTCAGCCGCCGCATCTGAAGTGCCGTCCTGCTGAAGAAGCTGTTGGGCAAGCATCGACAACTCATCAGCCGCAGCCGTACTGCCGGCCAACGTGGCCAATCGCGCGAGAATGCTCTGCAGCGACACGGTCTGCGAATCGACTTCAGCCAACACCGACGCCCGGCGTACAGAGCGTGCTTCACTCAAATCACCACTCAGCCGCCTGGTGAGATCGAGCGACTCACGCTGCGACAGCGCACGCAGCAGAATGCGTGAACGGGAGAACGCGAGCTGAATATTCGACAGCGCTTGTTTTTCCGATACCAGCGCTGTTGACACTTCAACCGCGTCCAGTGCTGTGCCGGCACGACTCATCGCGCGCACAGCGCGCATGAGCGCAATGCGTCCCTGATTTTCCAGTCGGCCCGCAAGGATATCCCCCTCCGCCTCGGCTTCCGCTTCCTCGCCCAGATCGTCCAGGTCGCCTTCATGCCCGTGCTCATCCGCAAGTTCGCCGCCCATCATGAACACAAACTCGGCGCGCACCTTTCGCTGCTCCACCGCGAGCGACTGCGCCGCCCTGGCAATGGAATCGCGTGACATGTTGTTCATCGCCGCTACAAGCCGTTCGGTTTTGAGCACCACCATTGCCTGACTCACCGCATACCGCTCAAACTCTTCGTCCATATCAAAGCCCGCAGCCGCTTCACCGCCAATCGCCTGTAACTCCGCGATCAACGCATCCGACTCCTGCGGTGGTGATCCCGGGCGATTGTCCGTGGTGACCGCGCGATACACAACCAGGTCGCCCGGCTCAAGCGAGAGCGGCGACAATGACCACTGCGCCTGCCCCATCCACTGCCGGGCCGACACACGGGTTACGCGTACCGGGATTTCCCCTTCGTCGAACGTGAAGCGCTCGCCGGAGCCTGATACTTTCGTGTAGCGCAGTCGAAGCGAGCCAAGCGCAATGTCATCATCGGCTGTAATGGCAATCGCCAGTGACGTGTCGGGCGAGTTCAGTCGCACGTCACGGGAAGGCTGCGTAATGCGCACCCGCGGTGCTTCATCGCTGCTTACCGAAATACCAATCAGACGACGTGCACCTGCACCGCGCCCGTTCAGCAACGGTTGCAGTGCAACGAAGCCGTCTGCAACTGCAGTCAGTGTCAGTTCAAACTTTCCGGTCCGTTCCGGCGCAATCGTCTGCACACCATCGAGTGTCTCCATACGCAACGAATCCGCCAGGCCTTGCACAGCAAGCAGGATCCGGCTTCCCGTCAGGGCGGAAATACGCGCCGAGTCGGGCATCACAACAGCGGCTCGCCCTGTGTACGCGGGAGGTGTGACCGTAATGATGATGTCATCAATGCGGGCGGCATTCGGCGCGACAGCAGTCTGTACGGCAGCACGCACACTGCGAACCGGCGATACGTCACGCGCCGCAATGAGCGTCCACAGTACCACGCCAACTGCCAGCATCAGCGCCGCGTACCGGACAGGGATCAGCTCGGAAACGGAGATGCCGCGCACGCGCTGAGCCGCTTCGTGAAATACAAGACTGCCCACCCGCGGTGATACCGCAAGCAGTGGGGCGGAAGTCGAGCTGCCGGCCTGCCTACCTGTACCTTCCGCGGTGATGAGTTCACTGGCCGTACGCACCGTGTTGGCGCACGCAGGCACACGCGCTTCTACAAGTTGCGCA
>JAABRT010000097.1:10129-10483 GCA_011390805.1 Gemmatimonas sp.
AGCGGACGGTTGTCGAGCTCGGGCGTGCACGAGGCGTGCCACTGCGCCAGCAGTGATCAGCAGCGCGGCCAGCCAGATGATATGTACCGCGTTGCCCTCCAGCGACAACACGATCATTGCCACCAACGATGCGACAGCGAGGCCGCCAGCCGCTCCTTCCGCAATCGCGACGAGGTCGCGACGACGCGCGACGCGCTGCAGAAACCGGCGCAGCAGCTCAACGTCAGTCGAAGTGTGCATCAGGCAACCCGGGCACGTGACCGTGCGCTGTCAGTGGTGCCGTCGGTGGCGCCGTCAACAGCGCCGTTTACCGCGCCGTTCACCGCGCCGTTTACCGCGCCGTTTACCGCGCCA
>JAABRT010000098.1 GCA_011390805.1 Gemmatimonas sp.
AATGGCGTCACACGCCGCATTGGCGGCCGTGAGCGTTGTGGTGTAAGGCACGCGGTTGGCCAGCGCCGCCATGCGCAGTTTTTCATCGTCCTGCTGCGCGTGCTTGCCCAAAGGTGTATTCACCAGCAACTGCACATCGCCGTTGAGAATGAGATCCACACCATGCGGACGTCCTTCGTTCACCTTGAGCACAGTCGACACGGGCACGCCGCGCTCTTCGAGATACGCGCCGGTTCCCGACGTGGCGTACAGCTTGAATCCAAGTTCATGCAGCCGCGCCGCCAGAACCGCAGCCGCAGGTTTGTCACTGTCGTTGACCGTGAGAAACACCGCACCCTCGCGTGGCAGCGGGTTATCGGCTGCCAATTGTGACTTGAGAAACGCGGTGCCAAAATCTTCGTCAATTCCCATCACTTCGCCGGTGGAACGCATTTCCGGACCAAGCACCGGATCGGCCTCACGGAACTTGGTAAACGGAAACACCGCTTCCTTCACGCTCACAAATGGCGGCACGATTTCCTGCGTGAAGCCGATTTCTGCGAGCGTTTCACCCACCATCAGCCGCGCGGCCACCGATGCCAGCGGCACGCCGATGGCTTTGGACACAAACGGCACCGTACGACTGGCGCGCGGATTGACTTCAATCACGTACACCTGACCATCCTTGTACGCGAACTGCGCGTTCATGAGGCCCACCACGCCAAGCGCCTTGGCCATCGCGATCGCATGCTGCTTCATCGTCTCAACGGCATGATCGGGAATGAGGTACGGCGGCAGTACGCACGCCGAATCACCCGAGTGAATGCCCGCTTCTTCGATGTGCTCCATTACCGCACCGATCACCACATCGGTACCATCACTCAGCGCATCAACATCGGCTTCAAACGCGTCTTCAAGAAAACAATCCACCAGCACCGGACGGTCTTCGCTCACACGTGCAGCGCGATCGAAGTAGTCACGCAGCGACGCATCATCATACACGATTTCCATTGCTCGGCCGCCGAGCACATACGACGGGCGCACCAGCACGGGATACCCGATGCGATTGGCGATCTCCACCGCCTCGTCTACCGAGGTGGCCGTACCGTTGGGCGGCTGCGCGATCCCCAACTCCGTGGCGATCTTTTCAAAGCGACGACGGTCTTCGGCGATATCAATTGCATCGGGCGACGTGCCAAGAATGCGCACCCCCGCCGCTTCCAGCGCGCGCGTGAGTTTGAGCGGCGTTTGTCCGCCCAACTGCACAATCACACCCATTGGATTTTCACGCGACACAACTTCCAACACGTCCTCGAACGTGAGCGGTTCAAAGAACAGCTTGTCCGAGATATCGAAGTCGGTTGAAACAGTCTCGGGATTGGAGTTGATCATGATGGTTTCGTACCCTTGCTCGCGCAGCGCAAGTACGGCGCGCACACAGCAATAGTCGAACTCCACACCTTGTCCAATCCGGTTGGGGCCCGACCCGAGAATCACAACTTTCTTCCGGTCCGTGGCCGGTGCTTCATCGCCTTCGTCGTAGCTGGAATACAGATACGGCGTGGAAGACGGAAACTCGCCCGCACAGGTATCGACCATGCGATATGCCGGCCGCACGCCCAGCGACCAGCGCTGTGTACGGACTTCGGTCTCGGTGCTCTTGCGCAGACGCGCCATCTGGCGATCGGAAAAGCCCATGCGCTTCATGCGGCGCACGGCCGGCGCTGTGATCTCCGATTCGGCCAGCGCCTCGTACCCGTCTTCCGCCTCAAGCAGTTCTTCTAGCTGCGACAGAAACCACGGATCAATACCGGTGAGTTCCGCGACCTCTTTCACACTCAGTCCCGCACGCATGGCCCGCTTGATCTGGAACACCCGCTCGGGTGTTGGCGTGCGCAGCGCGCGACGCAGTGCTTCCACGCTATCGTCAGGCAGGCGGTCATCAATGAGACGGTCGGCCGCTTCCCAGCCAATGCGTCCGGTCTCGAGAGCACGCAGCGCCTTCTGAAACGCCTGCTTGAAGGTGCGCCCCATAGCCATTGACTCGCCAACCGACTTCATCTGCGTGGTGAGCGTGGGATCGGCGGCAGCAAACTTTTCAAACGCAAAACGCGGACACTTCACCACGACGTAGTCGAGCACCGGCTCGAACGATGCCGGAGTGGTTTTGGTGATGTCGTTGGGGATCTCGTCGAGCGTGTAGCCCACGGCCAGCTTGGCACCAATGCGCGCGATCGGGAAACCTGTTGCCTTTGAGGCCAGCGCCGACGAACGCGATACGCGTGGATTCATCTCAACAACAATCAACTCGCCATCAGCCGGGTTGACCGCGAACTGAACGTTGCACCCGCCAGCTTCAACTCCGATTTCACGAATGATCTTGACCGCCGCATCACGCATGGTCTGATACTCGCGATCCGTGAGCGTCATGGCCGGTGCCACGGTAATGGAATCGCCCGTGTGCACACCCATGGCATCAAAGTTTTCAATGGAGCACACGATCACCACGTTGTCAGCGCAATCACGCATGACTTCCAACTCATACTCTTTCCAGCCCAGCAGCGAGCGGTCCAGCAGCACCGAGTGCACCGGCGACAGATCAAGACCGCGGCGCACCATCGATTCAAACTCTTCACGGTTGTACGCCACACCACCGCCCGTTCCACCAAGCGTGAACGACGGGCGCAGAATGGAAGGGAAGCCAAACTCTTCAACCGCGCTCAGCGCTTCTTCGTACGACGTAACCGTTTTGCCTGGTGGGCAACGCAAGCCAATCCTGGCCATTGCTTCGGAAAAGAGCTTACGGTCTTCGGCTACGCGAATGGCGCGTGCATTGGCCCCGATGAGCTCGACGCCGTACTTCTCCAGCACCCCCGAGTCATACAACGCCAACGCGACATTCAGCGCCGTCTGTCCGCCCATCGTCGGCAGCACAGCGTCAGGGCGCTCGCGCGCGATCACCTTCTCCACAAACTCCGGCGTCACCGGCTCGATGTATGTACGATCGGCGAACTCGGTGTCGGTCATGATCGTGGCCGGGTTGGAGTTCACCAACACCACCTCGTATCCCTCTTCACGCAACGCCTTGAGCGCCTGCGTACCCGAGTAGTCAAACTCCGCGCCCTGTCCGATCACAATCGGACCGGAGCCAATGACAAGAATGCGCTTCAGGTCAGTGCGTTTCGGCATGCAAAAGGTCGTCGAGTATATCGTCAAATGAACGCTGCGGCCGCCAACCTGTGGCCGCCTGCAGTCGCGAAGGATCACCAACCAACGAGGGTACATCGACCGGCCGCACCAGCGCCGGGTCTTCGTGAAGATTCGGCGCCCTGTTCACGCGGACAAGAATCTGCTCCGCAACCTCGCGCACCGACCGTCCCACCCCGCTGGCCACATTGTATGCCAGCCCGGGCGTTCCATCCCGTAACAGTGCAATATAGGCAGCCACGACGTCGCTTACATGCAGGAAATCGCGAATCGGCGAGGTATTTCCCAGAACCAGCGCAGCCTCGGCTGGCGCATTGCGCAGCGAGAGGGCGCGGGACGTCAGCGCCGGCAACAAAAACCGGGACTCCTGCCCTTTTCCGCTGTGGTTGAACGGACGTGCCAGCAGCACGGGCAATCCGCTCGCCCTCCACACCTGTAGCGCCGCCGCCTCCTGTGCCGTCTTTGTGGCGGCGTACACCGTGCGCGGCTCCAGCCCGTGTTGCTCCGTGAGCCTTTCCCCCTGCAGGTCGTGACGACCGTACTGTTCGGCGCTGCCAACCATCAGAACGCGTGGCGCCAGCGTTCCGGCCGACCAGGCCTTCGACAACGCGTGCAATAAACGAACCGACGCGGTGACGTTCACATCCCACGCCGCCGTCGGGTTTGCCGCGGCCGTTGGCAGATGCGAAATCGCCGCCAGATGCACCACCAGATCCGGCTGGGCGAGTGTCACCGCCTCATCCACGTGCGCCTGATCGCGGACGTCTCCAACACACCACTGCACCTCATCCGCAGCTGTGCCCGACGCGCCGCTGAGAAGCGATGTCGGCTTGCTCAGCGCTGTCGCGGTCACCTTCCACCCGTCACGCAGCAGCGCGTCGATGAGGTAGCCGCCCACAAAGCCGGCACCGCCGGTAATCAGTGCACGACCCTGTCCCCACACTGCCGGTGTGGACGAGTGTGCCTGCGGCAATGCCGCCGACGCCGCGCCGCCGATACCGTTCACCCGCGGCGTTGCGCCCAACGGTCCATGTCTGCTTCCACCATGCGGCGCACCAGCTCTTCAAATGACACCGTCGGCGTCCATCCCAGCTGTGTCTGCGCTTTTGACGGATCAGCAACCAGCAGATCCACCTCAGCCGGTCGGAAAAAGCGTTCGTCCTTTTTCACGTATTCACGCCAGTCGAGATCAACCGCACCAAACGCCGCCGCACAGAACTGTTCCACCGAATGCGTGTGCCCTGTGCCTATCACATAGTCATCCGGCGTGTCGGACTGCAGCATACGCCACATGGCGTCCACATAGTCTCCGGCAAACCCCCAGTCACGACGCGCTTCCAGATTCCCCAATCGCAACTCGGTGGCCAGACCGTGCTTGATGCGCGCCACCCCGTCGGAAATCTTGCGCGTGACAAACTCCAGTCCACGTCGCGGTGATTCGTGATTGAAGAGAATGCCGCTCACCGCATACAGATCAAAGCTTTCCCGATAGTTCACGGTGATCCAGTGGCCGTACACTTTTGCCACGCCGTACGGCGACCGCGGATAAAAGGGCGTGCTCTCACGCTGCGGCGTTTCAACCACCTTGCCGAACTGCTCACTCGACGAAGCCTGATAGAAGCGCGCCTTGGGCGCCGCTTTCCTCATCGCTTCGAGCGCCCGCGTGACACCAAGCGCCGTGAACTCACCGGTAAGCACCGGTTGATTCCACGATGTTTGCACAAAGCTTTGTGCCGCGAGGTTGTAGATCTCATCGGGCTTCACGGCGTCTACCGCATCTACCAGCGACGTCTGATCGAGCAGATCGGCCGACAGCAACTCAATGTCGTCAATGAGATGCGCGATGCGTTCGTAGGGAGTGGTGGACGAGCGACGCACAACGCCACATACGCGATAGCCTTTCGCGAGCAACAGCTCGGCGAGATAGGAGCCGTCCTGTCCGGTAATGCCGGTGATCAGCGCGGTTGGCATGACACTTACGAAAAAAGGTGGAGAGGTAGTTGCGGAGTCCTGAGAAAACTATCAAAGCTGCGCACGTGGGCATTGGATACAGCAACGGGGAGCCCGATGTTCGAGCTCCCCGTGATGACGTGTACACGACATGTCGGCGACACGCGGGTCACGCGACATGTGCGCCACGCGATACTGTTTACGCGACGGCAACCTGTCCACGCGGGGCACGCACGGCCTTGCCGGCCGCCATGCAACGCGTGCACACCTTCACCTTGATGATGGTGCCTTCGTGCATCACGCGCATGACCTGAAGATTGGGCTTCCAGACACGACGCGTTTTGTTGTTCGCGTGCGAGACGCTGTTTCCATGGGCTACGCCCTTGTCACAGGTCCAGCAGCGGCTGCGGTTGATGGCCATGATCTCGGCCCTCAGTTAAGAATGAGCTCAATGCGCGCCATTTCAGCACCGTCACCCTTACGGTGACCGGTTTTGAGAATGCGCGTGTAGCCACCGTTACGCGTGGCGAACTTCGGACCGATCTCCTGAAAGAGCTTGTCCGCCGCTTCGCGCTTGCGCACGTGGCGACCCGCCAACCGACGCGCGTGCAGCGTGCCGGTACGGGCCTTCGTGATCAACTTCTCGACAAACGGCCGCAGCTCTTTGGCCTTGGCTTCTGTCGTTTCAATCGCACCGACCTCGATGAGCGAGGTGGCAAGATTACGGAGCAGCGCAAGACGCTGCTCGCTTGTCCGCCTTAGCTGGCGGTGGGCCTTGCGATGGCGCATAGCATCACTCCTCGTCGTCCTCGTCGTCGTCCGGCGCGTTTTCAGCGGCACGGCTGGGGGGCGTCCCCATATCCAGAATACGAACACCTTCCGCTACAGACTCCTCGTAGCGCATTCCAAAGTTCAAACCCTGACGCTCAAGGAGCTCGGCGATTTCATTCAGCGACTTCTTGCCGAAGTTCTTCACCTGCAGGATCTGCGCTTCGGTCTGACGCACCAGGTCACCGAGCGAACGGATGTTTGAGTTCTTCAGCGAATTAACCGAGCGAACTGACAACTCCATGTCGTCGATCGGGGTACGGAACAGCTCCGCCAAACGCAGCGCGTCGCTGTTGGCAGCGGCGTCAGCCGCGCCAATGGAAACTGACGACGATGATCCAAAGCCCACGAAATACTGGAAGTGGGTCTGGGCCAGCGCGGCAGCGTACGACACGGCTTCTTCCGGCGAAATCGTGCCGTTGGTTTCAACCGTCAATGTGAGACGATCGTAGTCGGTGCGCTGTCCCACGCGCGTTTCCGCGACGGTGAAGTTGCAGCGACGCACCGGGTTGTAAATCGCATCAATGCGCACCGTATCCACCGGCAACGCACGGTCTACCGGATGCTGATCGGCTTCGACATAACCACGTCCCTTGTTCACGTACAACTCCACCGAGAGATCGCGCTTGTCGGTGATCGTGAACAGGTGATGCGCCCCACCCATGACGCGAACGCCACCGGTGGCTTCAATGTCAGCGGCCGTTACGGCGCCCGGACCAACCTTCTTGAGGCGCAGCACGGTGCTCTCGACATCGTCGGGAAGCGCCAGCGTGAGCGTCTTGAGGTTGGCAATGATCTGATGCACGTCTTCAATGACGCCCGCGATGGTCTGATGCTCATGCACCACACCGTCAATGCGGAACGCCCACACCGCCGAGCCGCGCAGAGACGAGAGCAGCAAGCGCCGCATCGCGTTACCCAGCGTGTGTCCGAAGCCGCGCTCAAGCGGCTGCAGACGGAACTCGGCCATCATCGGCTGATCATCGCGCTTTGTCGCTTCGACAAGCTGCGGACGAACCAGGCCGCTTAAGTCAATCGTGTTTGACATAGGTTTCAAGTTTGCTAAGAGTGGTCTCACGAACACAGCACATGCTGTGATCGCGACGCCGTGCCTCGCCCCGCCGCGCGGCACGCTCGTACGGGAGTGCGGGTCCCGACCGGCGATACTTTCGCATCGCTGGGTGGTGTGCGCGTTGTGCTGCACACACCGCATCGCCGAGCCGGCGTAAAGCCGACCCGGCGATGGTGTTGCTTACTTGGAGTACAGTTCGACGACGAGCTGTTCCTGCGCCGCGAGCGGGATGGCCGAACGAATCGGCTTCTCCAGCACACGACCGCTGAACGACTCACGGTCTACCGCGATCCACGACATTGGCGCGCCACGTGATGCCTGCTCCATGGCGGCCTGCACCAACACGAGTTCACGCGAGCTCTGCTTGATGCGCACTTCTTCACCCGGACGCACCTGGTACGACGGGATGTCGAGCTTGCGCTGCTTCACTTCGACATGACGGTGACGGATGAGCTGACGCGCGGCCTTGCGGCTGGGCGCGAAACCCATGCGGTACACGACGTTGTCGAGACGCGTCTCGAGGGCGGCGAGCAGGTTGTGACCGGTGATGCCGGGCAACGAGGCCACTTTCTCGAACGTGTTGCGGAACTGCTTTTCGCTCACGCCATACGTGCGCTTGATCTTCTGCTTCTCGCGCAACTGCTTGGCGTATTCCGACATCTTGCGACGACGCGCGGTGGCCTGACCATGCTGGCCCGGCGCATACGGACGACGCTCAACGGGGCACTTCTCGGTGAAGCACTTGGTGCCCTTGAGGAACAGCTTCGTGCCTTCGCGACGGCACTGACGGCATGACGGACCTGTATAACGTGCCATGATCAGACTCTCCGACGCTTGGGCGGACGGCAGCCGTTGTGCGGAATCGGCGTGACGTCGCGAATGGACTTGACCTGAAGACCGGCGGTGGAGAGCGCCTGGATGGCCGACTCGCGGCCACTGCCCGGACCCTGCACGCGCACATGCACGCGGCGCACGCCGGCCGACAAGGCCTCGCGGGCGCACTGTTCGCCAGCCACGGTGGCGGCAAACGGTGTGGACTTCTTGGAACCCTTGAAACCGGCCTTGCCGGCTGAACCCCACGACACGGCGTTGCCGTGCATGTCCGTGATCGTGATGGTCGTGTTGTTGAATGTGGCGCTGACGTGGGCGATGCCTTCCGCCTCGACGACGCGCTTGTTCTTCTTTGCGGTAGCCATGGTTTACTTGGTCACCTTCTTCTTGCCCGCAATGGCGCGGCGCGGCCCCTTCTTGGTGCGCGCGTTGGTGTGAGTACGCTGACCACGCACGGGCAAACCGCGACGGTGACGCGAACCACGATAGGAACCCACGTCCATGAGACGCTTCACATTCATCGCGACTTCCGTGCGCAAGGCACCTTCAACGCGATGATTGCGCTCGATCTCCTGACGGAGCTTGTTGACGTCTGCATCGGACAGATCGCGGACGCGCTGATTCGCATCGACGCCGGCGGCGGCGAGGATGCGCTGGGCCATGCTGCGCCCGATGCCGAAAATGTAGGTAAGGCCGATCTCAACCTTTTTGTCGCGCGGGAGATCGACGCCGGAAATACGTGCCATATGTAGTAAGCGCTCCCTTAGCCTTGACGCTGCTTATGCTTGGGATTGCGCTTGCAGATGATGCGAGTCACGCCCTGTCGCTTAACGACCTTGCAGTGCTCGCAGATCGGCTTGACGCTGCTGCGAACCTTCACGTGAATACCCCTCGACGCTCTCGCGTCCCGACGCTTACGCGCCGTGCCGGACACCACTCAAAGCGGTATCCGTCGGTGGATCACATGTGATGCATCGTTGATGCGAACGCGTCCCTGCGGACTTACACTCGCGACGATCCCGCGCACATGTGCTGGGAAAAATGGCTGGCGGGCCAGCACGACAACCTGACTCGCCCCCGTGCGAAACGGAGCCGATTCAGGCCAAGACCTTCAGAATACCCGGGTTGGGTGCCTTATGCAAGGGTCGCTAGATTCACCTCACCTGCTCCATCGCGCTCCCCCAGCCGGCTCCACGCCCGCATGAAGTTATCAGAGTTCATTGTAACAGACATGGAGCAGATCCTCGCCGAGTGGGAGGAATATGCCATGACCATGCGGCCGGCCGCCGACTCGATGTCGATCAGCGCCCTCCGGGATCATGCGGAACAGATGCTGCGGGCCGTGGCCCTCGATATCGAAGAACGGCAGACCCCGCAGGAGGAGGTGGAAAAATCGCAGGGGCTGGCCGACGGCACCGCGACTACCGCCGCCTCCATCCACGGCGCCATGCGGCACGCCAGCAACTTTTCCCTGTTACAACTGAGCTCCGAGTTCAGGGCGCTGCGGGCCACCGTCTTGCGCCGCTGGTTGCCGCGCTCCGACCTGAGTGCGCCCAGCACACTGGACGCCGTGGTGCGTTTCAACGAAGCCATCGACCAGGCGCTGGCGGAATCCATCGTCACGTACTCGGAGCGCGCCGACGACACACGCGAGCTGTTTCTGGCCGTGCTGGGCCACGATCTGCGCGGCCCGCTGGCCATCATGAGTCTGGCGGGCGACGTCATGTCGCGCACCGCCCCCGACAGCAAACGCGATCCCGAGCTGGGTTTGCGGTTGAAGCGGGCAGCCCGCTTCATGTCAAATATGGTCGACGACATGATCGGTTTCACACGCACGCGCCTGGGCGCCGGATTGTCGATCGCCCGCCAGCCGGTTGACGTGGGCGCGGCCTGTGCCGCTGCCGTGACGTATGCCGAAGCCATGCACCCCAGCTGCACCTTTGAGCTGGAAACAGAAGGCGACCTCACCGGATTGTACGACGCCACGCGGCTGCAGCAGCTGCTGGTGAATCTGCTCGGCAACGCCGGACAGCACGGCGCACCACATGCCACGATCCACATCCGCGCGCGCGGCGCACAAGACCGCGTGGACATCGAAGTACGCAATCAGGGCGCCGTCATCCCGGCCGCCTCGCTCGAACGAATCTTTGAACCGCTGGTGCAACTCGACAAGGACGGCGACAAACCGGTACCCAGCGCCAGCCTCGGGTTGGGGCTGTTCATCGCCCGCGAAATTGCCAGGGCACACGGCGGCTCACTGGGCGTCACCTCCGACACAACAGGTACCGTGTTCACGGCCAGCCTGCCGCGCGACGGAGCGTTCAATACACCCGGATAGGCACCAGCTGCGGCAGGTCAATCACATGCTTCGTGGTGCGATCACGTTGCGCCTCCTGCACCAGCGCCGTCGCACGGTCCACACCGGTTTCCTGCATCAGCAGCTCAGCGATGGCCAGCACCACCTCGTTCAGCGCGCGGATAGACCCGTGTGA
>JAABRT010000009.1 GCA_011390805.1 Gemmatimonas sp.
GATCCGGGCTTTGCCCCCGAAGACCTGCGGCGCACGCTGGCCGTCACCGACGCAGATGTCATGCGTGTGTACAACCAGTACATCAAGGGCCGGCACCACATCGTCACCAGCTTCGTTCCCAAAGGACAGGCGCAACTTGCCGTTTCGGGCTCGCGCAAAGCGTCGGTGGTGGAAGAACCCATCGTGCTCGGCGCCGAAGCAGAAATCGGTGAGATTGAGCGCGGAAATGCCAAAACAGCATCAAGCTTTGACCGTTCGGTCGAGCCGCCATTCGGGAAGTCTCCCTCGCTCAAGGCCCCCGATGTGTGGCGCACCGAGTTGTCCAACGGCCTTCCGGTACTGGGCATCGAGGATCGCGAAGTCGCGCTTGTACAGTTCGAACTGAGCATGCACGGAGGCCAGTTGTATGAAACACCGGATCGCGTTGGTGTAGCGAATCTGCTGGCACAAAGCATGACGGCCGGAACCGCCAAGCGCACACCTGCCGAGCTTGAGCAGGCCATCGATATGCTCGGTGCCAGCATTACTGTCTCGTCGAGCGGGCAGCGGTTCACCGTGCGTGGTAGCACGCTGGCACGCAACTACGACGCGACCATGGCACTGGTGCAGGAGATGTTGCTGGAGCCTCGCTTTGACTCCACTGAGTTCGTGCTGTCCAAGCAACGTGTAGCCAACGCGCTGCGTCAGCGGGCCGCGAGTCCGACCGCGGTAGCTGGTGATGTGTTTCAGCGCCTGATGTACGAGGGACATGTCCTGGCGAAAAACCCGCTTGGCGATGAGGCGTCCATTGAAGCCATCACGCTTGCCGACTTGCGCGAGTTCCACGCCTCAAGGCTCAAACCCTCGGTCGCAGCATTCCACGTGACGGGTGATGTGCGGCAGGCACAAGTTGTGTCCTCGCTCGATCGCCTCGCACAAATGTGGACGGGTAACGCGCCCGCACTGCCCGACGCTCCCACGTGGGCGCCGGAGCGGGCAGGGCTGTATTTCGTGGACGTGCCAGACGCCAGCCAGTCGGTGCTGCGCATCGGGTATCCGGCGTTGGCGGCGACAGATTCCGCGTTCTATCCCGCAGAGGTCATGAACTTCCGGCTGGGCGGCGGCGGCTTTGCCTCGGAGCTCACACAGGTGCTGCGCGAACAGCGTGGTTACACGTACGGTATCGGGTCGGGCTTTCAGGGCACGGAGTTCGCCGGGCCGTTTGTGATTTCATCGTCGGTACGATCGAATGTGACGCTCGAAGCGCTGCAGGATATCAAGCGCATCGTGGAGCAGCACGGTCCATCGTTCGATGCTGCCGATCTTGAGGCGACCAGGAGTTATCTGTTGCGGGCCAACGCCGGTGCGTTTGAAACGCTTGGCGCAAAGCTGGGTCTGCTCTCTGATATGAGTGCGTACGGATTTCCGGCCAACTACGTGTTGCAGCGGGAACAGGTAGTACGCGATATGGACGTGGCCGGTATCCAGGCGCTTGCCGCCCGGTATCTCGATCCGTCGCGCATGATCTGGCTGGTGGTTGGTGATGCCAAAACGCAGCTGCCGCGCCTTCGCGCGTTGGGGCTGGGCGAGCCTGTGATGCTGGATCGAACGGGACAGCGCACAAGCGGCATGAGCAGTAACTGAAGATCTCCGCACAGCGTGGGTTCCTCGTGCCAAGCGCGAGGTACCGGCGCAAGTGCGGTTGAACAGGAGCTCCATGGAGGCTCACCTGGTCGGTCCGAAGTCCATGTTATTACTTGACTTCGGGCCACTGACCTCCTAAGCTTTCTCAGATAGGGCACTGGTTGTTTTGTGCTCACGTCATCCGGGGGCGGGCCGCGACGCGGTCTGGGCCCCCGTTCTGTTCTGTCCTCGTTTGCCGGCTTGTTTGCTCGTATGGTTCGTGTCACTGCAATCCAACCCGAAAGCATCGCCGAAGCCATCGGTATTGAGCCCGGGACCGAACTGTTGGCCGTCAATGGGCGTCCGCTGGAAGACTTCCTCGATTGGGAGTTTCTCACTGCCGACGACGCCTTTGTTGTGTCGGCGCGGCTGCCCAGCGGTGAAGAGGTGGAGTTCGATATCGAGCGTGATGCCGATGACGTGATGGGCGTCGTGCTGGCACCGCCTACTATCCGCCGCTGCGCCAACCGCTGCGAGTTCTGTTTCATTGAGGGATTGCCCAAGGGGCTGCGCAAACCGCTGTACATTCGCGACGATGACTACCGACTCTCGTTCGCGTACGGCAACTTTGCGACGCTGAGCAACGTCAAGGAAAAGGACATCCAGCGTATTCTCGAATACCGCCTGTCGCCCTTGTATGTCTCGGTGCACGCCACGCCATGGGAAGCGCGCAAGGTACTGCTCAACAACCCGCGCGTTCCCAACATCGTCGAGCAGCTCACGCGCCTCGCGGACGGCGGCATTCAGTTTCACGGGCAGATGGTGATTGTGCCGGGGTTGAATGACGGCGACGTGCTTGAGGAGTCGCTGCACGATCTGTACGAACTGGGCGACGCCATGATGTCGGTGGCCATTGTGCCTGTGGGCCTCACGCAGTTTTCGCATCTGTACACCGGCCAGTCCATGGACGCGGCTACCTCCGGTGCGCTGCTCGACCATGTGGAGCGGTGGGCGCAACGCGCACTCAAAGAGCGCGGCGAACGCTGGGTCACGGGCTCCGACGAACTGTATTTGCTCGCCGGCCGCGAACTGCCACCGGCCGAGTTCTACGGTGAGTTCCAGCAGATTGAAAATGGCGTGGGCGCGGTGGCGTCGCTTCGTCAGCGTGTGGAGCGCGGGCTCGATCAGCTGCCGCGTCTTGACGGACAGCGCATCGGCGTGGTGACGGGCGTTTCCATGGCGCCGCTCATGCCCGAACTGCTCGATATGATCTCGCAAAAAACCGGTGCGACGTTTGAACTGATCCCGGTAGAAAACTCTTTGTTCGGTCCTACCACAACCACAGCAGGATTGCTGGTTGGTGCCGATATCCGCCGCGCGCTCGACGGTCGTCATGACCTTGATCTCGCCCTTATTCCGGCCGAGTGTATCAACGACAACGGCCTCTTTCTAGACGACGAGCCGTTTGTGATGGTGCGCGAAAGTTTTCCCATGCCGGTGTATGCCTCATACGATTTCATTGACGCGCTGGTGCCCGAAGGCAGCTGCACCGTGCGGCCGGCTGCATGAGTCTCCCAGTCGTTGCGCTCGTAGGGCGCCCAAACGTTGGTAAGTCTGCACTCTTCAATCGCATTGTCGGTGGTACCAGCGCCATTGTGAGCGACGAGGCGGGCACCACGCGTGACCGTCATTTTGCCCAGACCGATTGGGCGGGACGTCATTTCTGGCTGGTGGATACCGGCGGACTCACCGACGATCCTCGCATTCCGATGGATCTCGAAATCCGCAAGCAGGTACTCACGGCCATTGAAGAAGCCGATCTGCTCATGCTGATCGTGGATGCCAAGGCCGGGCTGCATCCAAGCGACCGTCGTGTGCTCGATTTGCTGCGTGATGCCAGCAAGCCGTGGATTCTGGTGGTGAATAAGGTCGACGATGCGCGCGACACCAACTGGTACGAGTTCTATGAGTTGGGCGCGGGTGATCCCGTACCGGTATCGGCGCGCAATGGTACCAGCACCGGCGATCTGCTCGACGAAGTCGTCAAGCGCATTCCCGATGCACCGGAAGAAGTGCCCGATGCATTGCGTGTTGCCGTGATCGGTCGACCGAACGTTGGCAAGTCATCGTTCATTAATCGCATTCTCAAGGAAGACCGGTTGGTGGTGGCCGACGAAGCCGGTACCACACGCGACTCCATCGATACCCCCATGCGGTATCACGATCGTGATCTCATTTTCGTGGACACGGCAGGTTTGCGCCGGCAGAGCAAGGTAGACGAAGGCATTGAGTTCTACGCCACGTTGCGCACGCTCAAGGCCATTGATCGCGCCGACATTTGTGTGCTGTTGGTCGACGCGGTTGACGGCATCCACAACCAGGACCTCAAGGTTGCCACGCTCGCCTGGGAGGCGGGACGCGGACTCATTCTTGTGGCCAACAAGTGGGACTTGTATCCCGAGAAGGGTGACAAGAGTGCCGACAAGTTCCGCAAGAGCATTGTGGAGAAGGCGCCGTTCCTTGGTCATGTGCCGTTCCTGTTCACTTCGGCGCTCACGGGCCAGCGTGTGAACAAGGTGCTGGACATCGTGATGGAAGTAGACGCCGCGCGCAATACGCGCATCAGCACGAGCGCCATTAACGATCGTCTCGGTGAGCTGCTGGCACGTCGTCAGCCGCCGCAGCAGGCCGGACTTGAGGTGAAGCTCAACTACGCCACGCAGGTGGAAGTGGCGCCTCCGACAATCGCCGTGTTTGGCAACCATCCCGATCTTGTGGTCGAACACTACATCCGCTTTCTGCACAACGGCTTTCGCGAGACGTTCCCATTTACCGGTAGCCCGCTCCGCATTGTTCTGCGGCGTAAAAACGCCGTCGCATGACGCTCATGTTTGTCGTCGGACTGGCGATGGCGTGGTTGCTGGGATCGGTGCCAACGGCGTACCTCGTGGGGCGCGCGCACGGTGTTGATTTGCGCACCGTCGGCTCGGGAAACCTGGGTGCCACAAATGCGCTGCGAACATTGGGCTGGAAGGCCGGGCTGCTTGTGTATTTCGTGGATACAATGAAAGGCGTGTTGCCGGTGGCGCTCATTCCGCGCCTGCTACCTGCCATGTTCGCTGCAACGCCGCCGCCCGGGTGGGGCATGGCGCTGGGAGTGGCCGCGATTCTCGGACATGTGAAGCCGGTGTTTCTGCGCGGCAAGGGGGGCGGGAAGGGCGTCGCTACGGCCAGTGGTGTGTTCTTTGCGCTCGTGCCGTGGCCGGCGCTCGGTGCGATGGTGAGCTTCATCCTCGTCACCTGGATCTGGCGCTATATCTCGCTGGCCTCGTTAGTGGGATCGCTGGTGCTTGTACTCGGTGTGTTCCTGCAACACGGTGTGCAGTCGCCGTATTTCGTACTGTCGTCGTGTGTCGCCCTGTTTGTGTTTTACACGCATCGCGATAACATCGGGCGTTTGCGCAGCGGCACTGAACGCCGGTTGGGTGAGCGCACAGCTCCTAACGGAGTGATGGCGAACGGAGCGAATGCAAACGGGGCGAACGCGGCGGAGGGACAACCATGATGCATCCCGCACCATCGGCTCGTATGCGCTGCGCTGTGATTGGTGCAGGCGCGTGGGGTACGGCTATCGCTGACCGTTTGGCGCGCAACGGTCACGCCGTCAGGTTGTGGGCGCGTGAAGAAGATGTTGTGGCGTCGATCAACAGCGCGCACCTCAACCAGCGCTTTCTGAAAGACGCGCCGTTGGCGCCAACACTCGTTGCGACCTCCGACATGGGTGAGGCGTTGCAAAACGCCGTGCTCGTGGTGTACGCAGCGCCTTCGCATGTATTGCGTGCGGTGGTGAGAAGCGGTGCCGAGTTCATCGCACCGTCGGCCGTGCTGGCCGTGGCCACCAAGGGCATTGAGCGCGACACATTGGCACTCATGACCGATGTTGTGGCCAGCGAGTCGCCTACGCACGCCACCGTTGCATTCAGTGGTCCAAGCTTCGCGGCCGAAGTCGCCGCGCAACAGCCCACCGCCATTGTGGCGGCGAGCAGTGTGCCATCGGCCGCTGCGTTCCTGCAGTTGGCCGCCAGCGCACCGGCGCTGCGTGTGTATACCACCGACGATGTGATCGGTGTGGAACTGGGTGGCGCGCTCAAGAATGTCATGGCCGTTGCCACCGGTATTCTTGAAGGGCTCGGCATGGGCTTCAATCCACGTGCTGCGCTCATCACGCGTGGTCTGGCCGAAATGACCCGGTTGGGCGTCGCCCTTGGTGCGCATCCCGAAACGTTCGCCGGTTTGGCCGGACTCGGCGATCTTGTGCTCACGTGCACCGGTTCGCTGAGCCGCAATCGTGCGCTCGGTGTGGCCATAGGGCAGGGACAGACGCTGGAAGAAGCGCTGGCCGGCAAGGATACGGTGGCCGAAGGCGTATTGAATGCACAAAGCGCACGTGCCCTCGCTGACCGCGCCGGTGTGGAAATGCCGATTATCGAGGCCACGCACCGCATTCTGTTTGACGGGCAAGCGCCTGTTGAGGCCATCGCCGAGCTGATGGCGCGTGAACTGCGCGCTGAACGGGACGGCGGGTGATGCTCAAGGGCGAGCCAGTCCAGGAGTTCTATTCCATTGGCGAGGTGTGTGCGCTGACCGAACTCAAGCCACATGTGCTGCGCTACTGGGAAAGTCAGTTCAAGGTGCTCAGCCCCGCCAAAAACCGCTCCGGCAACCGCGTGTACGCACGACGTGAAGTCGAGTTGATACTGCTGGTGAAACAACTGCTGTACGTGGAGAAGTTCACCATTGACGGTGCGCGGCAGAAGCTGGAAGAACATCGACGCGGTGGTGAGTTGCGTGCCGTAGCGCGCACTGCCCTGGAACTCGAGACAATCGAAGCGCTGGAACGGGACCTGCAAGCGTTGCAGGAGTTACTCGACGCGCCTCTTTAATTATTCCTCATGCGTATTCTTCTGAGTAACGATGATGGCATCCTCGCCCGCGGCCTGGGTGTGCTCGAAAAAGCCTGTGAATCGTTGGGTGAGCTCACCGTCGTCGCGCCCGATCGTGAACAGAGCGCCACCAGCCACTCGCTGACGCTGCATCATCCGTTGCGCCCCGTGCGTTTGGGTGAGCGTCGCTGGCAGGTAGATGGCACACCTACCGATTCGGTGTTGCTGGGCGTGGGCGTGCTCATGGAAGAGAAGCCGGACTTCGTGATCAGCGGTATCAATCACGGACCGAACATGGGTGAGGACGTCCTGTACTCGGGCACCGTGGCCGCGGCCATGGAAGGACTGGCGCTGGGCATTCCGTCCATTGCCGTGTCGTTTTCCGGCACGGTGCTGCGTGCCGATGCATTGCTCGATTCACAAACCGAACTTCTGGCGCGACTGCTCGGGCATCTCACGTCGTTGCCGTCGTTCCCGCCCGATACGTTGCTCAACGTCAATCTGCCGGGCATCGAAGCGTCGCAGATCAAAGGGGTGAAGCTCACGCGCCTGGGTCGTCGTGTGTTTTCCGATTCCATTACGCGCATGAAGGATCCTTGGGGACGTGAGATCTTCTGGGTAGGTGGTGGCTCGGTGGAATGGAGTGGTCCTGCCGATTCCGATTTTGCCACTGTAAAGGACGGCTACATCTCGGTCACACCGTTGCACCTCGATCTCACGCATCGTGATCAGCTCGACGCGTCGGCGGACTGGTGGCGGGAACTGTAGAACCGTCATTTCGTGGCGCGCGTCGCCGGCTCATTGAAACGTTGCAGGACAAGGGCATCAAAGACCTTGCCGTGCTCAACGCCATTGATGCCGTACAACGCCACAAGTTCGTTCCTGCGTCTACCCGGCACCGCGCCTACGAAGATGCGGCGCTGCCGATCGGTTCGGGACAAACCATTTCGCAGCCGTTTGTACACGCCCGCAGCATTGAACTGCTTGAGCTAACCGGGCGCGAACGTGTGCTGGAAATCGGTACCGGTTCCGGTTATCAGACAGCGCTGCTGGCGCAGCTTGCCGCGCAGGTGTTTTCGGTGGAGCGGGTGGCGCTGCTCATTGAAAGGGCGCGCACGCTGCTGGCTGAAATGGACGTGCGCAACGTCAGTATGCTGCTCGGTGATGGCACGCTCGGCTGGCGTGACTACGGTCCGTACGACGGCATCATCGTAGGCGCGGGCGCTCCACACGTTCCCACGGCATATTCAGAGCAGTTGGCCGAAGGCGGTCGGCTGGTGTTGCCGGTTGGCGGGCGTGAAGAGCAGGTGCTGTGCGTGTTTACCAAACGGGGCACCCAGCTGGAACGCCGTGACATCACACCGGTCCGCTTCGTCCCTTTGATTGGAGCCGGTGGCTGGCCACCCGGCTAAGCCACCCGTCGCCGACCGTCAGCTCGCTGCGTGCGCTCTGAGGGTGGCATTGTCTGATCGTCAGCCCGAGTCCTTCATGTCCTCATCGTCGCGGTCACCATTGCTTCCTCCTTACGCCATGCCGCCTCTCGACCACGTCGGGAGCACATCGCACGCAAACGCGGATCGTCCCGCCGCATCGGTTGCGCGTCAGCCGTTCGTGCCTCCGTCGTTTACGGAAACGCAGCCGTTCAATCGCACTGAGCTGCACGAAGCGCTGGATACCGACCTGCACCGAGCCCCGGACACCGACCTGCACCGAGCCCCGGACGCTGACCTGAACGAAGCTCCAGACACCGACCTGCCGTGGATTGAGGAGTTCGCCGAACAGATCCCGCAGGCGGTCGCATCGGACGACACCGCGGATACGTGGGCTATTGACGAAGCCGGTCCGTCCATTGCGCACATTGCCAACGATCTGGCATCGGCCAGCGCATCGGGCAAAGAACCGTTGGCTGGTGTGCCATCAGCCAGCGCCGCGCCGACGGGGGCGAATGCTGCGGCACAGGGCAATGAACAGGCCAATGCACACACACCATGGCAGGATGACGAGGCGTGGATGGACATCATGCCTACGCTCCCCAACAGTGGTTCACACGATCCGGCAATGGATACCTCCTGGGCTCGTGCATTCGCGGAGCCCATGGCACCCATGACGCCGCCGCCGATTCCGGCTGGTGATACCCAAGCGGCCGCTGCGGCGCTCGAGGCTGTGGCGCGCCGGCTGCGATCCGGCGAGATTAGCGTACCCGGATTCAAGGCCGAATCGGGCGATGCTGCGGCATTGGCCGCGACTTTATCGGCGCTGCTTACGGCGCAGGACTGAACTGACATTGAGCGACTTTTCCACCCCCCGCTCGCTTGTTGAGCGGGTGTCGCGCGCTATCCGTGACGTGCCGGACTTCCCCAAACCCGGTATCATCTTCAAAGACATCACCCCGGTTCTCTCCGATCCGATACTGCTGCGGGATGTAGTGCGGGCGATGCAGGCCCCGTTCGCCACCTCAGACATTTCACATGTCGTAGCCGTGGAGAGCAGGGGATTTCTCTTTGGTGTGCCCATGGCTTTGGCGTTGGGCGCGGCCTTTGTGCCGGTACGGAAGCCTGGCAAACTCCCGTGGCGTTCGGCGCGGGAGAGCTATGCGCTGGAGTACGGCAACGACGCCATCGAGATTCACACTGACGCATTGAGCGCCGGCGCTCGTGTCCTGATTGTGGACGACGTGCTGGCCACGGGTGGTACCGCGGCGGCGACCTGTCGCCTGGTGGAACGCCAAGGCGGGCAGGTGATTGGTGTCTCGGTGCTCATGGCGCTGGGCTTTTTGCGTGGACGGGACGCACTCGGCGCGCGGCGCACCTACGCGGTGTGGGATACGGACTAACGGCTGCAGGCGCGGTTGCGCGTGTCGTTGCGCTGTGATGTCTGCGGGCGGCACGCGATGATGCTTGGGTGCGCGGTTGCGCGAGGGTGATCGCGCGGACCCGACAACCCCGTTAGTTTTTCCATCGCGACACGGGAACGCCCCCGTAGCTCAGTTGGATAGAGCAGCGGTTTCCTAAACCGTTGGTCGGAGGTTCGATTCCTCTCGGGGGCACTTGGCTTTGCGCGACGGGTGACGTTTTCCCCTGGATTGAGTATCTTGTGTGCTTGCGTTCTTTTGCGCACACCGTTTAAACCCTGCTGCCCCGTAGTGCACCAATGGCGAAGACTTCACGACCCGTAAACCCCTCGGCGCCACTGGCTGCCGGCTCTGATGATCCGCTTGAAAGCGCCACCCTGTGGTTGCAGGCCAACGGCAAGCTGGTCGGCATTGGCGTGGCCGTGGTCGCGGTCATCGGGCTCGGCATTTACGGTGTTCGTGCATCGGACGCCAAGAAGCAGGCCAATGCGTCAACGGCGCTCTACGCCGCGCAGGGCGCGCTTTATCAGGGGCAGGCCGACTCCGCGCGGGTAGCACTTCAGGGCGTGATTGATCGTTACGGCAGCACAAGCGCGGGTGAGCAGGCGGTGCTGCTGCTGGCTCAGTCACACTTTGATGCCGGCGAGTTTGCCGAAGGAATCGCCATTCTTGAAGAGGCCCGGTCCGGCGCTTCGGCGTCATTTTCGGCCTCGATGGACGTGCTGCTTGCGGCCGGCTACGAGGGTCAGGCCAACTTCGAGAAGGCCGCCGAGTACTACGATTCTGCTGCCAAAGCGGCAGGATCATCTGCCGAGCGTGATGCACATCGGTTGGCGCAGGCGCGCTCGCTTATGCGGGCCGGCAAGGATGCTGAGGCCAAGGTGCTGTTTGAAGAGCTGCGCTCCAAGCCCGGCTCGCCGTACGCTCAGGAAGCCGCTGTTCGGTTAGGTGAGCTCATGGCTTCGGGGCGATAAGCGCAGGCTATACAGTCTGGAGTTCGCTCGTCATTCATGTAAATCAGGCTGGGTTCGCACATTAGCGAACTCAGCCTTTTTGCTTGTCGGCTGGTCCTGGACGCCTGACTTCTGTCGACATCGGCAGGCAGCAGGAGCGGTTGGAATATTGGCCTGTGACGTAGCATACGTCGGTGAAAGCGCGTTGTTCAGGCAGGTGAGCGCCAGCGGGATGTTTGAGTCGGCAAAGGTGACAGCAGAGAGACACCAGCAGGTCAGTATACGTCTCTTTCGGTTCGGTGTCGGTCGAACAGTATGCCGATAATACATGTTATGTAAACCAAAGTACGTGGATAACTGTGGACAACGTGGATAGCCTCTGGTACTTGCATATTGGGTAGTGAGTCGTACTGGTATGATTATCAACAGGTTACGGCGTATCTCTCAAGTCATTTCTGAAATGAGGCCTCACGTTCGTCCAGCGGGCCCAATCTCTCCACATTCCTGACCTGAGAAATGATGCCGTCTCAGCGCTCATCAAACGCCGTCAAACCGCTGGTGCCGACGGCGACCGTGGCGGCCTGTGATCGAACTGTGGTCTATCCCAGAAGGCCTAGAGTGCCTTGGAACACGATGCGCCCTTCTCCGCGCAGTGACGGGTCGAAAACCCGACTTGTGGAAACGGCCGCCACTGAGACTCGGTCCCTCGCAGATTCGACGCCGCGAAACGACACCTCCACCTCTCGGCCCGAGCGCGTCACCAGGCGCACCGGCGCTTGGGCGAGTCCCCATTCAGTAAGCAGTATCGCCGCTGCAATAGCTCCGGTGCCGCACGCCAGCGTCTCTCCCTCCACGCCGCGCTCGTACGTGCGGTAGCTCCAACGACCGTCTGCGAGCGGCGCTATCCAGTTCACATTGGTTCCCGCGGGAGCGAAGCCGGCCGACTGCCGAATTGACCGACCGCGCATTTCTACCGGCACATCGTCGAGCGCGTCGCAAACGATAACCACATGCGGTACGCCCGCCAGCGCAAAACCCACACGGGTCTCCCCGTGCTCAAGGTCAACCCGTGATTCATGCACTCGAACCTCGGTGACCGGAGCCAGGTCTATCTGTGGCTCGCCCGCCAGAACGCGCGCCTGCACCCGTCCCGCGTCGGTGTCCAGAACCACCGCCTCCTGCCGGGCCAAACCGTGAGTGACGGCGAATGTTGTGCTGCACAACGTTGCATTACCGCACAGCTCGCCTAGCGTCCCATCGCTGTTAAAGTACCGTAGCAGCAGCGGGCCGAAGTGTGGTGAAGGTTCGAGCAGAACTACACCGTCTGCGCCTATGCCGTTGTTTCTGTTGCAGATAGCCCGCACAACCTCAGGTGATTCTATAAGTGCACGCGAGACCGTACGTGCATCGAACACCACAAAGTCGTTGCCTGAGCCGGTCATCTTGGTGAACGGCGTGCCACGCAGTGCGGCGGCTTGATCGGCGGTAATGGTGGCCGTGAGCTCCATCAGTAGCGCCCGGTCATTCCCCACCAGCGAAGCCTCCAAACCATCCAAACGGCCTCGCGCACAATGCGCTTGGACATTTTTGACTCCCCCTCGGTGCGGTCATTGAACACGATGGGAATCTCGGCAATGCGGAAGCCCCGCTTCCAGGCGCGATAGCTCATCTCGATCTGAAACGCATATCCGTTGGACTTCACCTGGTCCAGCGGGATGGCTTCGAGCACCTTGCGGCGAAAACACTTGAAGCCTCCGGTGCCGTCTCCGAGATGCATGCCGGTAACCACGCGCGCGTAAATGTTGGCAGCGTACGACAGCAGCAAACGACTCATCGGCCAGTTCACCACCGTCACGCGTCCTTCCCGGTATCGCGAACCGAGCACCAGATCGGCGTCCTGGACCGCGTGGAGAAACTCGGTCAGGTGCGCCGGATCGTGCGAAAAGTCGGCGTCCATTTCAAAGATGTACGCGTAGTCGCGCTGCAACGCCCACTCGAATCCGGCCAGGTAGGCTCGTCCAAGTCCAGCCTTTCCCGGCCGGTGCAGCACATGCACCCGCGAATCGGCAGCGGCCAGCTGATCGGCCAACTGCCCGGTGCCATCGGGTGAGTTGTCATCAACCACGAGTACCTCGAGTCGCGAATCTTCTGCCAGAATACGCGGCACAATGCGGGTAATGTTTTCGCGCTCGTTGTACGTGGGCACGATCACCAGCGCGCGTTCACCTTCCGGAACAGCAGCCTGGGGAGACCAGGGCGTCTGTTTATCAGGCATGCACGCTCCGTCGCTCCGATACAACGCCCGCTACCGTCAGCCCGGCCGCGATCAGCAGCGCAATAAGCGTGATGAGCCTTCCGGTGGCGTTTTTGCCGTTATCAAATCGCAGCGCAACCTGCTTGGCTCCGGCCGGCAGCGCGACACCCGACAGGACATAGTCTGCCCGTGCGATGGTCGCATCGGCTCCGTCAACCGTGGCCGTCCACCCGGGATAATAGTTTTCGGAGACAACCAAAGCGGCTCCTTCAGGGACCGAGCCATTGAGCGTGATGTCGATTGCGCCGGGCTCGTACGAGGTCACGGTGGCGGTGACGTCTACCGGCTCGGGCAAGGTGGTGATCTGGTCAGCAGACTGCGCGTTCACGTTGGCGTCCGGTGCGAAGAGCGCCGCGCGCTGCAAGTCGAAGCGCGGGTCAAGCACGGTGGCCAGCGTGCCTTCGTCATCGGCGGACACACGCAATGGCACCACCCAGGCGTACGGGTTCTCTCCCGGCAGGCGGTGCAGATACACGGTGCTGCCGGCCGCGTTGGTTGTTGGTCCGGCGAGCAACTGCGCGCCGTCGAGCGGAAGCTCGGGCAGGTTGGTGTAGAGATACTGCGAGTTGGTGAGCGCCCAGAAGTTGGGGTTGCCAAGCAGACCATCTCCGGCGGTCTCAATCAGGCGACGGTAGCGTCCCAGTTCGTTGCCCTGATATCCGAGCACGTCGCGAATGCCGTGCGACATGAGCGCTGAACCGCCGAGAAACGGGTCGCGGGACGCCGGCTGCGGTCCGCCCTGAAGTGCCAACGCGAGCACACGTCCCGGCTGCTCCTGCGACTTGACATAGTCAATCGCCGCATCGCTGGCGTAAAGTGTCTCAGCGCCCGGACTGAACTGCCAGTAGTTGCGACCCACACTCCACAGATCTATTGCCACCACCGAAACGAGGACGATTCCCGTCGCTCGCGCCGGCAGCCTGCCCTGACTGCGCAGCCAAGCCAGTGCGGCCACGATGAGGGCAATCACGGCCACGCGCCACGCGCCGGCCAACACCGCTGGCGCGTTCTGATCAATGAGCGTCACTACGCCGGGATTCCACATCACCGATTCGGCGATACGTGTGAATCCACCAACGGACGCGATGACACCGGTAAGCAGGCCGGCGGCCCCTGCCCCGATCACAAACTTCATGGACAATCTGCCAGCCAGCAGCCGCTCAGTGCCGAAGGCGGCCAGCACTGCGGCGGCAAAGCTCACCACATATAGGATGGTGCTGGGAGCGCGGAAGTACTTGCTGCCGGGCACGAGCGCGTACACGAGCTGATAAAAGGGCGTTCCCCCGCCCCAGGCCCAGAGCAATGTGACAACGAAAGTGCCCAGCCAGAACCATGCGTGCGCGCGCGCGTGCTTGTGAACGCCACCCAAAAGGCCCGCAAACGCCAGCAGAATCACCGCAACACCGAGGTATTCGCTGTGAAAGTGGATCTGATTGGCGCCCCAGTATTTATCGAGAATGCCGGAGAACTGCGGGAGCCACATGTTGATGGTCTCTTCAATCGGCATGGAGAACGACGTGGCGTACTCGTAGCCTTTGCCACCAGCCCGGGGAGACCACTCCACGTATTCGCTCACCGGCAGAAACTGAACGGCACCAATGGCGAATCCAATGGCAATGGCGCCGAGTGCGTACGCCAGACGAGGGATTCCGCGGCGTTTTGGATCGCTGGCGGGCGTGATGGAGTCGCTCGACGCCGAACCCGGATGACGCTTGGTGCCATTGCCCTCAGCCACCGTACCGGGTACGGCAACCGCACTCGGCCTGAGCGCGACGAACAGCGCGAACGCTCCGGAGGTGAGCAACAGATATTGCAAAAGCTGCGGGTGCGGCGAGAGCACACCCAGTCCAACCACTAAAGCGAGCACACCCCATGCCCAGCGTCTTCCGTCGCGGATGCCAAGCAGCAACACCCAGAGCGTGAGCGGCAGCAGCGCACTTACAAACAGTTTGCCGTCGTGCCCGGGAGACGGAAACGACGCGATCTGTCCGCTCATCATGTACGCCACACCGCCAACCGATGCCGGCAGCAATCCCATGCCAAGGGCACGCAAGAACCCGATGGTGAAAAACCCGGCCAGCATGGTGTGCAGCACAAAGCCCCACGTCATCGCGATGTCGGTGGGCAGCAGCAGACGCAGCAGAAACGTGGGATAAAAAATGTCGCCGTGCATGGCGGCCACGTACGGCAGGCCACCCTGCAGATATGGATTCCACTGAGGGAAACCCTGTCCGGCGCGCAGCGCTTCGGCGGCAAAATGGCGGTATGGATAACCGGCGATGTACTGATCGGAGCGCGGGTTCACGAGGAACTCGCCACTGAGTGCAGGCCATGCGAAGAGCAGTGTGCAGACTACACAGGTCAGTGCAGCCCAGGCCCACGCGTAGCGAGGCGTCCAGTCCGGCAACGCGGTGTCGGATCTATCCATGCGAGCAGTTCATGAAGTCAGAGAAATCGCCGTTATACGAGCAAACCCAAAGTGACACAGGGGCGTCACGAGCGGACTCGCTTGAGAGCAGGCGTAATTGCGAGGCTGATCAGCCCGGGAAGTACCTCGAGCAGCGTCAGCCATAAACGGGAGACGATCGCCAGTACGGTCGCCTCTGCGGAGACGGCCAAGCCCAGCGCACTGAATCCCGCAACCACTGCGCCCTCGCGAAAACCGATGCCGCCGGGCGCAATCAAAGCCAAATAACCCACAAGGTACGAAGCAGTCCAAATTGCGACGAAAGTAGGTATCGCGCCACCGATGTCGGGGAAAATGGCGCGGGACAGGAGTGCGAACGCGAGTCCGTAGCCAAACCACGACGCAATATTGATGGCCGTCGCAGTCCACAATGTGTGGTTGGGCAGCTGTCGTGACGGCGACGAAAGTGTTGGACGTTTTCGCGCCATCCACGCGAGCACCGGAGGCAGCAGGAAAGGCAGCGCCAACACACCGAGTGCAAACACACCGCTGCCGGCCCAGGCGAGCCATCGATAGCTCGGGCTCATGGCATCGAGTACCGACGCGCCGGTGAGCGCGACCACGCCAAACCCGGCGCCGATGTTGAGCAGTGTACCGATCATCGCGGCACCGGTGGCCGCCACGGGACTCACCCCTTCACGCTGCGCCAGAACGACGAGCGCCCCCACCGACCACACCTTTCCCGGCACATAGCGTCCCAGATTGGCAATGGTCCAGATGCGCACCGCGGCACCGAAGCGCAGCGAACTGCCCCAGCCGGTGGTGAGCAGACGCCAACTTTGAATGAGTGCGGCGTGCGTGAGCAACACTACCGCGCTGGCCACCGCGAGCATCCACCAGTCGACGGTGAGATTGGCGGCCGTCGCGCGAAGTTCGTCGGCCTGCGACACGATCGCTCGCGCGATCAACACCAGCAGCACGGCCAGCAGAACAAACTGCAATGCCGTCCACCAGAGCTGTCGCGGTTTGCTGGCCTGCTGCTCTAGCTGCTCTCGCCGCTGCATCACGCGGGCCGCTCCACGGCCGCCGCGTACAGCTGCAGGTACTGATCTGCGACCTGCTCGGGACTGAACCGGGCAAGCACTCGCTCACGGGCGCGATGTCCCATCGCGCGGGCCTCGTCCGGATTGTCGGCCATGCTATCGATCGCGCGCGCCAGCGCGGCGGTATCGCCGGTCGTGACAAGCACCCCGCCATGCTCGGGCTGCACAACATCGGGCAGACCGCCGGAGTCGTACGCAATAACAGGTGTGCCGCACAGTTGCGATTCAACAGCCACGAGGCCAAGCCCTTCTTCGCGGGAGGGCATCACGGTGACGAGCGCATTCTGATAGAACGCTGTCAGCTGATCCGCTGCCAGCGCACCGTGCCAGGTGATACGGGTGTCGACACCGAGTTTGATGGCGATCTGTTGCACTTCGTCGCGATCGGGACCATCGCCGATGATATCGCAGTGCACATCATGGGCGGAACGGGCGAGGGCAACACAGAGGTCGGCGGCGCCCTTTTGGGCGTTCAGGCGACCGACGAACAGGATGCGGGGGGGGGAGGACGGCGTTGTCGGTGTTGTCGGTGGGACGGTTGACGGTGAACGGTTAGCGGTGAACTGCGCGTTGGACTGCGTTGTCGGTGGCACCGTTAACGGTGGACGGTCTGCGGTGAACTGCGCGATGTCGACGGGCATGGGGGCGACTTGCACTGCGCTGTCGGGGGCGATGCGCTGGGCTTCGGATGCCAGCCATGTGGAGACGGCGGTGAGGGCGTTGGCTCGGCTCAGAACACGGCGCATGAGTGGGTGCACGATGGGCTTGGTGCGGGCCAGACGCACGTCGCTGCCGTGCATGGTGATGACCAGCGGTGTGCGGTTACCTTTGCCTATGCTGCTGACCGATAGTGCGAGGCCGGCGGGGAACCACCAGTGCGCGTGCACCACATCATACGGAGTGGCGTTGCGATGGGCTTCACGCAATGTTCGCTTCGTCGCTTGTCGCAGACTCCAGAGCAACTGCGCAAACGCGAACTTCGCCGACCACGATGAGCGCACAAGTTCAGCCATTGTGCCTTCGTACGCGAGGTTCTGGCGCTGCTCGCTTGCGTAGCGGACGCGCTGCACTGAGACGCCGTCTATGGTTTCGCGTTCCTTGAGGCCGGCGGCCGCCGGCGCGAGCACATGCACGTGCGCACCGCGGTCAATCAGTGCGCGGGCCAGTCGCCAGACAAACGAACCGGCAGCGTCACCAACAAAGCGCGGAAAGTTGTGCGTGACAAACAGCACGCGTGGTGCGCCTGTCACCGGTGCGCGTGCCATCGCGGCGGAGCTCAATCGTCGTGTCGCGAGCGACCCGCTTCCCGCTCGGCGAGCACTTCGTCCAGCGCACGTCGCACATCACGCAGTTCGGCGCGCTGTTGCGCGATCTGTTCGCCGAGCAAGCCGGTGGCGAAGAAGATGGAGCCGAGCATCAGGCACGTCTGGATGAGTGTCCACACCCAGCGCTGTCCGAGTCCTGTCACGGCCAGCCAGCCGAGAGCGCCCAGACCGGCAAGAGTGCCGATGGCGAAGAGTGCAGCGCCCATCATACCAAAGGCCAGCAATGGCTTCTGACCAAAGCGCAACTCAAACCACACTGCGAGCATATCCAGCACGCCCACAGGAATGCGGCTGATACCGAACTTTGAGCGGCCGGCGTTGCGCGGATACAGCGGAATGGGCACCTCACCAACCGTGTAACCCTGATTGGCCGCGAGCACAATCATGTAGCGGTGCCAGTCGGGTCGCATGGGCAGCGCATCCATGATCTCCCGCCGGTACGCCTTCACATTGTTGAGGTCACGCACCGAAACACGAAAGAGTCGCTGACTCAAACCATTGTAGATCTTTGAGACGAACGCCTTTTCGTATTTGCCCTGCTTGAATCCCGTGACCATGTCTTTGTCGCCATCAAGAATCGGCTGAACAAGGCTGGGAATATCTTCGGGCTTGAACTGCAGGTCGGCGGGATAAAACACCAGTACATCACCACGTGCATTCAACCAACCCGTGCGCAGTGCTTCGGCAATCCCGCGCTGCGTGCGATGTCGTACGGGACGCAGAAACGCATACCGCTTTCGGAGCGACTGCAACACCTCCCACGTGTCATCACTTGACCCGTCGTCGATGACAACGACTTCGTAGGTCGCGCCATGCGCCGAAAACGTTGCCTCGGCGAGCTCCATGAACAGTGGCAGGTTCTCCGCTTCGTCCTTGGCGGGTACGAGCACGCTGACATCAAGCGTGGGGCGTGCCGACGTCGTACGCGGTGCATCGGCAAAGCCGGTTGGCGCCGTTGTCAACGACACGCGCTACACCCGCTTGCGCATGCGCGCCGGAAGAATGCCCAGCTGATCACGATACTTGGCGACGGTACGACGGGCGATCTGTACACCGGTACGCAACAGAATCTCGACGATGGCCTGATCGGTAAGTGGATTCAGTACGTCTTCACCACTTACCAGCTTCTCGATCTGATCCCTGATGCCGCGCGCAGACACATCGTCGCCGTCGGATGTCGATAGCCCCGACGAGAAAAAGAACTTCAGCGGCAATACACCGCGCGGCGTCTGCACAAACTTTTCGTTGGTAACACGTGATACCGTGGACTCGTGCATACCGACGGCGTCTGCCACTTCACGCAACGTGAGCGGACGCAAATACTGAATGCCGCGCTCAAAAAAATCGCGTTGACGATCAACAATAAAGTTCATGACCTTGAGCATCGTCTGACGACGCTGTTCAATGGCCTGGATCATCCAATTCGCGGAGTTGAGCTTGGCCGCGATAAAGTCCTTGCTCTCCGTGTCAAAACGCTTGCGATCGCGCGCCAACTCCTGATACGAACGGCTCAGCGTGAGACGCGGCAGATTGCCGTCATTCAGGAAGACGTGGTATTGACCGTCGATCTTGTCAATGACGAGATCGGGGATGATATAGTCGTCGCTGCCGGCCGAGTAACGCAGTCCCGGCTTGGGATCCAGACGCGCGACTTCGTCGGCGGCGGTCTGCACTTCCTGCGCATTGATGCCAAACTTCTTGCTTACTTCACTCCATCGATGAGCGATAAGTTCGTCAAACGCTTCATCTACAAGTCGCCACGCCAGCGTGCCCTCGGCACCCAGTGCGCGCAACTGCAGCAACAGGCATTCACGCAAATCACGCGCACCCACGCCCGGCGGATCAAGCTCCTGCACGATGCGCAGCATCGACACGACTTCTTCGTCGGTGAACGCATCGGCAGGCGGCATGTCGAGTTCTTCCGCCGCACGCAGGAGCACTTCGTTTACGCCGTCGCGGATCTGATCAAGCGTGGCGGCGAGATGTCCGGTTTCATCAATGTTGCCGATAAACTCTTCGGCCAGCAACGCCTGTCTGGGAGTCAGATCAAGCAGCGCGATCTGCTCTGACAAATGATCGGCGAGATCCGAGACAGCGACTGTGACCGGCTCGAAGTATTCCCGTTGCTCGCTCTCTTCCCGCATGCCGCCGGTTTCAAAACCATCAAGCAGCACACCTTCCCAGTCAATATCGTCGTCGCCCGACTTCTCAGGCTCCGGCTCGGCGGTTGCGTCGGCCTCAACGAGGTTTTCGGGCTCGGTGACGTCGTCGTTTTCGCTCTCTGACTCGGCTTCTTCGTCGTCGGGTTCAACCAGCTCGAGGAACGGATTGGTGAGCAGTTCCTGCTTGAGATGTTGCTGCAGGTCGAGCAAGGGCATGTACAACAGATCCATCGCCTGATACAGGCGTGGATTGATCTTGAGCTCCTGCCGGAGCGACGTGCTCTGCTGTAACCCCGTCTTCATTTACGCAGTCGCCTCCGCGACGTGTTCCGCGAACCGCGCACGCAGGCGCGCTGTCAACGTGGGGCCCAGATACATGCGTGAGACACTGTCATCAAACACCAGATCGCGAACCGTTCCGGAATACTTCACCTGGCCGTCATACATGATGTACGCGCGGTCCACAATGTCCAGTGTCTGCTCCACGTTGTGGTCTGAAATCAGGACGCCGATCCCGCGATACCGCAACTCAGCCACAATCTTCTGGATATCGTCTACCGCAATCGGATCGACGCCTGCAAACGGCTCGTCGAGCATCATGAACTTGGGCTCGGTCACCAAAGCCCGTGTAATCTCGAGTCGCCGACGTTCGCCGCCGGAGAGCTGAAACGCCTTGCTGCGGCGCAGATGCTTGATCTTGAGCTCATCAAGCAGGAGCTCCAAACGCTTGAGGCGCTCGGCCTTGGAGATATCGAGCGTCTCCAGGATGGCCAGAATGTTGTCCTCTACCGACAGTTTGCGGAAGATGGACGGCTCCTGCGCCAGGTAGCCGATACCGCGCTGCGCCCGCTGATACATGGGCATGCGCGTTATGTCTTCACCGTTGAGCGTGATTTTGCCGAGCATAGGTGCGATCAGGCCAACGATCATGTAAAACGTGGTGGTTTTGCCGGCGCCATTGGGGCCCAGCAGTCCCACGATCTCACCCTGTTTGAGCCGCACCGCGACGTCATTCACCACGCGTCGGCTCTTGTACATCTTGACCAAGCCCTCGGCCGAAAGCTCGCTGGCGTTTTCGATAAGCAGCGGACCAGCGGCAATCGTGCGCACGACCCGTTGCGTCTCGATTTCCTTGAGTTGCTCAAGCATCGAACCCGCCGGCGCCTCGGCGAGCGCGCGTTGCACCGCTGCCGTGAGGCGAACCACGGCATCGGGCGCCGATGGCTCAGCCGCCGGCAGCTGCACCAGTCCGTCGGCGGACATCGCGGGCAGCACGACCGTGGCCAAATGCTGGCGTATGTCTTCATCGTGCAATCGATCGGCGGCCGACGCAATGTCTCGCCCTTCGGCCTGAAGCGCGGCGAGCTTGAGATTGCGATACGCTGTGGCCACCGCGTGCAGCGGCGCCGCGACCTCGCCCGACGGGCTGTACTGGCTACCTTCGGCGCCGGACGCGATAAGCAGCGCGCGCAGCGTGGTGACGTGCGTGACATCTCCCTCGCGCAAGCGGGCCAGCAGCGCATCCAGAGCCAACTCTTCGCGCGGCGCAGCGGCCGGCGCTTCACGGTGCGCTTCGGTGATCGCGTCCTGCGGTGCTTGGATCCGCGCGTCCTGCGGCCCATCCTGCGGCCCAACAGGCGACTCGTCGTCGTGTTCGGATGTCGAGTTAATGTCAGTCATCACGTGCGCCAACGGCGGTCAAGTAATCGATCGAAAAAATCAGCCGGCAGGCCGACAGCACGACGGGCGGGAACAGCAGGCGAACCCGGCCATGGTGCAGCCGGTCCACTGAAACGTAGCGAGCGCCGGGCCAAAGTGTCGGGAGGCGGGATAACGACTGAATCGCGCGCCAGAGAGTCCCTTCGCGCGGAATCACGGGCTATGGAATCACGTGCCGCCGAATCGGGAGGCAGCACGCATCCAACAGCGGTTGTGTCGGCCAGCGAGTCGGTGGTTGGTTCGAGATAGACGCCCGATGCCGCACTGTCGATGGTCACATCGCGAATCGACCCCGAGTCGAACTCCACGACCACTTTGTGCCCGCGCGAATAGTTGATAGCCGGAGGGCAACTGCGACCGCGACTCGACGGAATCTGGTACAGCGCACTGGCATTCCGAATAGCGGTCACCCGACGGATAATGCTTTTGGCCGAAGTGTCCGGCGCGGTCGTTGCCGTGTCGAACTCGGCGATAATCGTGTCGCCGCTCAGCACATCTTCTTCGGGATCGGCAATGCGCACCGTGTCGGGTGTGCCTTTGGCGAGTGCGCGGCCCACCGCGTTTACACGCGTGAGAATCTGTCCCGGCATCAGGATTTCCAGCGAATCGGCTTCGAGTGCCTGCAGCGACGTTTCAGCGTAGGAGCGACCCGCGCCCGATGCCCACGCCTCACTCACCTGCTGGTCCTCCAGCTTCATTTCAACACGCTCGGCGCGCATGGTCACGTCGTTGCTGGTGGCTTGCGCGCGATGCAGTGCCACAACGCGTTCAATCACGCGATTTGCACTGAACAGATCAATGGAGTCTCCCACGAGCCGGAACGGCTGCTCCGTATCAAGGGAAACGATCGATGCGTTGCGTATGAGCCGTGACGTCTCGGTGAGTTTGTCAAAGCTGGCGCTGTCGGCTTCGGCGCGAATCATCTCGCGATTGATTTGCACAGTGCCCCAGGCCACGATGCCGGTGTCACCGATGGCCTCAAACTGATTGGCGACAATGGTAATGGGCGGACGGGATGCGCCGGTGGAGTCTTTTTCTATGAGCCGCAGCGTCGGCCGCTGCGGCGCGTACATGCGCGACGCCGGACGGTTCACCGTGGCGCGATAGTACTCAATAATCGGACCGGAAAATGTGGACCCGGTCTCGATATCCGTGGCCACCACATTCTGATACGCAACGAGTTTGTCTTCGGCCGTGAAGTACGACATGGACTGCGAGGTCATGCGAATCTTTCCGGGTTCGTCAAACACCACGCCACCAATAAGATTCAGCAAACCGGCGCTCTCGTATTGCTCGGCGCTGTCGGCACGAATCGTTTGCGGATCACCCTGACAGCGCGCTACAACGCCGCCGCCGATAAACGTATTGCGTGAGTTTTCCCCAACACGTGTGCTGGTCAGGCGCGATTCCGAGGGGCTTTCGCTGAAATCCAGCAGACAGTCGCGAGCCGGAGGCTTGGGCGCCGGTGGCTTTGGCGCGGGGGTGCTGTCGGCGGCACGCAGCGCCGAGTCGGGACGCGCCGAGTCGGCGATGGCCGCGCGGCGGATAGAATCGGTGGTGATGGAATCGCGGCGAACAGAATCAGCCAGCGCCGCGGCACGCGCGGCTTGCGCGATGGAGTCAAGCGCCGCCGAGTCGAGCGGCGTGGAATCAGGCAGCGCCAGCGAGTCGGTCACGACGTCGGGCGGCACTACGGGGGGGGGAGACGTTCTGCCGCGAAAACAGCCAGCGGAAAACACGCTGAGCGCAACGAATCCCACAAGCGCAGCACGCGCATGTCTTCCGCGCGTACTCACGGAGTCTCCACTTTCACCGGCGCCACGCCTTTGAAGTTCCGCAGCACACGGAACTGAGAAAGTTGCGGATCGGACTCAAATCCGATGCCGGTGAGTTGCCGCTTGGGCGGCTCATTGAATGTAAATGTGGTGTCGCTGAAAATCTGATTGCGCAACTCGTCGTACACGAGGCGAGGGGTCTCCAGCTGCGTGCCGTCTTCGCGCAAGATTACCACATCACCGCGCGCCTCAAGCCGGTTGAGTCGCTTGTTGTACGTGCCCTCACGCGCGGTCATAATGCCGTCCTCGGCACCCAGCGAGTCGAAGAACGTCACGTTCACACGACGCAGTTCCATGCGCTCGCCGCCTTCATACATGTACAGCGTGTCGGACAGCAACTTTCCCTTGGACACACCATTGCCGGTGAGCTGGATGGTGAGTCCCCAGAATACCTGCTCGGCAGAATCGGGAATCACACTGTCTACTGCCGTGCGCGGCGCGGTGCCCGACGGATCGGCACACGCGGCCGCAAGCGCGACAATCGCGCTCAACGCAACAACAAACGAATGACGCGCGGTCATACCGCCCCCGCGCGCATCAGGTCATGCAAATGCACAATGCCTACCAGTAAGTCGTGATCATCAAGTACCGGCATTGCCATCACGCCGAACGTCTCCATGCGATACACCACAGCGCTGCCCAGTTCACTCTCACGCGCCGTCCGAGGTGTGCGCGACATGACAGTGGCGGCCGGAACCGTCATCGGGTCGGCCTCGCGTTCGAGCAATCGCGCCAGGTCACCGGCGGTAATCACGCCCTGCAACCGGTCACCTTCCACCACCACCGCGATACCACGCTGACCAGCCAGACACACCGTTGCTTCACGCATGGTGGCATTGGCGCCAATCACCGGCAGCGGCTTCGCAACCATCACATCACGCACGCGCGTGAGCAGTTTACGGCCCAGTGCACCGCCGGGATGCAGCTTGGCAAAATCGTCTTTTCCAAACCCGCGCTGCTGCAACAATGCCACGGCCAGTGCGTCACCAAGCGCCAACGTAACCGTGGTACTCGTCGTGGGCGCGAGATCGTGCGGACAGGCTTCTTCGCGCACGCCGATGTCGAGGACAACATCGGCATGACGCGCCAGCCGGGAGGTGCGATCGGCCGTCATGGCAATCATGCGCACTCCCATGCGAGCCAACGCCTCAATCAGCCCCAGCAACTCGCTCGTCTCACCGCTCTTGGACAACAGGATTGCAACGTCGTGCGGACCAACGATACCAAGATCACCGTGCACACTTTCTACGGGGTGCAAAAACATGGCCGGTGTGCCGGTGCTCGTGAACGTGGCCGCGATCTTCCGTCCCACCAACCCTGACTTGCCGACGCCCGCCACAATTACGCGTCCGGTGCTTTCGGCAATCAGTGATACGGCCCGCGAGAAATCATCGCCGAGTGACGCGGCCAATGCCGCAATCGCATCGCGCTCGAGTTCCAGTACACGCCGACCACGCGCAACGTTGTCATTTGGTGCGTCTGCGGAGTCAGCCCCGAGCGAAGCGGGCGTCGCGGGCGTCGCGGGCGTAGCGGGCGTAGCGGGCGAGGTCACGATGCTACCTCACTGTGCTTCTGCACGTAGGCCTCGACCGTGTCGTGCCACACGTCGCGCGCATCGAGCAACCCTTCGGCAAACTCGCGCACAGCCCCTGCCCCGCCCTTGCGTGACAGCTGCCACGTGCACGCGCGCTGCACTTCAGCCGTGGCGTTGCCAACCGCAACCGGCAGCGCGACACGACGAAGAATTGAAAGATCGGGCAGATCATCACCAATGAACGCCGCTTCACTGTCTGTGCAGCCGAGTTCACTCAGCACACGCTGCCACGCAGCGAGCTTCCGCGCGTGGCGATCCTGCACCACCGCGTCTACCTGCAGCTCACGCGCGCGCTGCGCCACACTCTCGGACTCGCGTCCGGTCACAATTGCCACCTTGAGACCGGCCTGACGCAACAGCGCCACACCGAGTCCATCCTGAATGTCATAGCGCTTGAGTTCAAAGGGGATCAGGCGTTCACCATCTGTGCCTGCTCCGAGATACACGCCACCGTCGGTGAGTGTGCCGTCCACATCCAAACCCACCAGCCGGATACGACGCGCCAGCGCCGGATCAATCACCGGCGCCTTGAGGCGGACCGGAGGCAGTTGATCACGTTCAGGCATTGCCATCCCGGAGTCCTGGTCACGTTCCGTCACGCGCGAACCCGGGCCCAGATGTCCACGGCGCGATCAATCAGATCGCCCAGGGCCTCGAGCGGAAGCATATTGGGTCCGTCGCTGGGCGCGTTGTCAGGGTCCGGGTGCGTCTCGAGAAAGAGTCCGTGCGCACCAGACGCAACCGCGGCGAGCGTGAGGGTGGACACATATTCACGTGCGCCGCCGCTGGCGCCATCAGCGCCCATGCCGGGTCGCTGCACGCTGTGTGTGCCATCCATGATCACCGGTACGGCGCAGGCGGCGTGCATGCGGCTGAACGCGCGCATGTCTACCACGAGATCACCGTAGCCAAAGAAGGTGCCGCGTTCGGTCACGGCGATCTCCTGTCGCGAGGGATGCACGCGGGCGTGCTCCACTTTTCGCACCGCGCCGAGCATGCCTTCGGGGTGCATCCACTGCCCTTTCTTGATGTTGACGGGTAGCCCGGTGGCACCAGCCGCTTCGAGCAGATCGGTTTGGCGGCACAAAAACGCCGGAATCTGCAGCGCATTCACGACTTCAGCAGCCGGCGCGCACTGCGACGCATCGTGCACATCGGTGAGAATGCGCAAGCCGGTTTCTGCACGCACGCGCTCAAGCGCACGCAGCCCTTCGTCGAGTCCCGGTCCTCGCGCTGCCCCTGGATTCGAGCGATTGGCTTTGTCAAACGACGCCTTGTACACAATGCCACCCGGCACACGCTCGGCTAACCGCACCAGCGCATTGGCGACCTGCAGATTCAGTGCATCGTCTTCCAGCTGGCAGGGGCCGGCAATGAGAAACAGCGCGTTGTCCGGAAACAGCGCACTACCCACGGCACCCGGTGGTGCACTGTGGACACCCTGCGGCGAGGTTTTGCCGGATTCAGACATCGCGCGCGTTGCTGGCCAGCCGCTGCGTACACGCCTGAATGAAGCCGGTAAACAGCGGATGTGGACGCGTGGGTCGCGACTGCAGTTCAGGATGGAACTGGCAGCCAACAAACCACGGATGGTCGGGCAGCTCGATCATTTCCACGAGTGACTGATCGGGCGACAAACCGCTCAGGCGCAAGCCGTGCTTGGTGAACGTTTCGCGGTAACGATTGGCGACTTCATACCGGTGACGATGCCGCTCACTCACCGATTCTGCGCCATAAGCCTGCTGCGCTTTGGAACCATTGGCCAGCACACACGGGTACGCGCCAAGCCGCATGGTGCCACCCTTGTCGGTGACTTCACGCTGCGAGTCGAGCAATGCGATCACGGGATCATGACAGTCGGGTGCAAACTCACTGGAATGACTGTCGTCGAGTCCTACAACGTGGCGCGCAAACTCGATGATGGCCGCCTGCATGCCCAGGCAAATGCCAAAGAATGGCAACGACGTTTCGCGTGCTGCGCGAATCGCCTGCACCATGCCTTCTACGCCGCGCACACCAAAGCCACCGGGTACCAACAGTCCGTCGTAACCGGCGAGCATCTCACGTGCCTTCTCCACCGATGTAAACTCGTCGCTTGAACACCAGGAAATGTCGACGCCTACATCGTTGGCAATGCCGCCATGAATGAGCGCTTCCTGCACGCTCTTGTAGCTGTCGGCGTAGTCGGTGTACTTGCCCACCACAGCAATGCGTACACGCTCGCGCGGATGCGTGACACGCTGCACCATGGCACGCCACGTGGAGAGATCAGGCGGATGGCCGTTGAGCTTGAGCCGTTCCATGACGCGGTCCGCAAAGCCCTGCTGCTCAAACACCAATGGGATCTGGTAAATGGATCCCACATCGGGGCTTTCAATGACGTTGCCAAAATCCACGTTGCAGAAGAGTGCAATCTTTCGCTTCACGTCTTCAGACAGCGGCTGTTCAGAGCGGCAAATAAGAAAGTCGGGCTGAATACCGATTTCCATGAGCTCGCGCACCGAATGCTGCGTGGGCTTGGTTTTGACTTCACCCGCAGCCGCGATGTAGGGCACCAGCGTGAGATGCATGAACATCGCATTCTCCTTGCCCACCTCCCGACGGAACTGTCGGATCGCTTCGAGAAACGGCAGCGATTCAATGTCACCCACGGTACCGCCAATCTCGGCGATCACCACATCGTTTTCGGGCGCAATGCGCTTGATCGCCGACTTGATCTCGTCGGTGATATGCGGAATTACCTGAACCGTTGAGCCCAGGTATTCACCGCGACGTTCCTTGGTAATGACGTTGAGGTAGATGCGACCGGTGGTGATGTTGTTGGCCTGACTCAGCGGGCGATCGAGAAACCGCTCGTAGTGGCCGAGATCAAGATCGGTTTCGGCTCCATCGTCGGTAACAAATACTTCACCGTGCTGAAACGGGGACATTGTACCCGGATCAACGTTCAGGTACGGGTCAAACTTCATCATGGTCACGCGCTGTCCGCGCTCCACCAGCAATCGACCAAGCGACGCCGCAGCAATGCCTTTGCCGAGCGACGAAACCACGCCGCCGGTAATAAAGATGTATTTGGTGGGGTGGGCTTTAGCAGCGGACATCAGCGCGTAGATGACGAGAAAGAGTTCGCCGACGCATTCGTTGCGCCGGTCGGAAGAACAGCATTTAATGACATGTGTTGGGACCACAGCACTTCTGCACGCGACAGGTCGTCTTCGGTATCAATACCAAAACCGCCCGACGATGCCACCAGTGCGACGCCCATATCCACACCGTGCGCCAGCGGACGCAGTTGTTCGAGTCGCTCCACCATTTCGAGCGGATGCGGCGCCCACGACACCCATGCCTGCAGCGCCTCTCGGGTGTACGCATACACACCAATGTGCTGACGCACCAGCGTCTCACGAACATCCGCATCTGCCGGGTCACGCAAAAACGGAACAGGGGCACGAGAAAAGTACATGGCGCGACCGTTGTCAGTACACACGACTTTGACAACGTCCGGCTGCTGTAAAACTGCCGCCGCCGCGAGGCTGGCCGCCGTTCCCAGCGCGAACCGGCCGCTGCGCACCATGTCAATGGCACCCATCACCGCCTCCCGCGCTACAAACGGTTCATCGCCCTGTACATTTACCACAACGTCGCAGTCGGCAAACTCGTCGCGCGCTGCAACTTCGGCAATGCGATCAGTGCCGGAGGGGTGATCGGGGCGCGTAAGCACCACGGGCACACCATAGGTGTGACAGACCTGCTCGATTTCCCGGCTGTCGGTCGCGACCACATAGCGGTCGGCAACGCCCATGTTCATGAGACGTTGTGCAACGCGGACGATGAGAGGAACGCCGCCCAGAAGGCGAAGCGGTTTGCGGGGGAGTCGAGTGGCGCCCAGTCGCGCAGGAATGGCGGCGAGGACGGTCACAAGACTGTAGGGAGCGTCGAGCTTGTAGCAAGTTTCACGCCAGTTAAGATACCGGATCGTGTGGTCGAAGGCAAACCGTTTGCTGTGCTCTTTCCCTCTGTAGGACTGGTATGTCGAATCCGTGGTGGTGGGTGGCGTTTAATGCACTCGTGTTGTCGTTGCTGGCGCTCGATCTTGGGGTCTTTCACCGCCATTCGCGCGAAGTCACCATGCGCGAGGCGCTGGGCTGGTGCACAGTCTGGATCTCTTTGGCGGTTTGTTTCGGATTGGGACTCTGGGCCACGCTCGGGTCGCAATCGGCGCTCGAGTTCGCCGCCGGCTATCTGGTGGAACAGGCGCTTTCCGTCGACAACCTCTTTGTCTTCATCCTGATATTCGGCTTCTTCAAGGTGCCGCCGGCTCTGCAGCACCGGGTGCTGTTCTGGGGCATTCTCGGCGCACTGGTCATGCGCGGCATCATGATCGCCGTGGGGGCCGCGCTGCTCGCCCAGTTTCACTGGGTGATCTACATTTTTGGCGCCTTTCTGGTGTTTACCGGAGTAAAAATGGCGTTTTCAGCAGACAGCGCCATTGAGCCCGAATCCAATCCGGTTATCCGGCTGGTACGGCGGGTATTCCCGGTGACTACCAGATATCACGGGGAGAAGTTCTTTATCCGCGAGTCCATCAGACCGGGTGAAGCGGTGCGCCTGGTTGCCACGCCGCTGTTCGTGGTGCTGGCACTGATCGAGACCACCGACCTGGTGTTCGCGCTTGATTCGATTCCGGCAATCTTTGGCGTGACGCGCGATCCATTCATCGTGTACACGTCCAACGTGTTCGCTATTCTGGGGCTGCGATCACTCTACTTCGTATTGGCCGGTGTGATTGGCAAGTTTCACCTGCTCAAATACGGATTGTCGGCCGTGCTGGCCTTTGTGGGTGTGAAAATGCTGGTCTCGGAGCATTACCCGATTCCCATCGGCATCGCGCTGGGCGTAGTAGGCGGACTGCTGCTCACATCCGTTGTGGCGTCGCTGATTATTCCGGCTCCGCCGAGCGCGCCGGAGCCTGACTCCGAAACATCGCCGCCACTGCCAGAAAGTTGATCAACAACTGCTTGCCACCCTGCGTCAGGATCGACTCGGGATGGAACTGCACGCCGTACACCGGATGCGTGCGATGTTTGAGCGCATGAATTTCTGACGGATCGTCGTCGGCCACCGCCAATACCTCGAGCTCTTCGGGGAGGGTGGCCGACTCCACGAGCAACGAGTGATAACGCATCACTTCAAGCGGCGAGGGCAGGTTGTCAAACAGCCCCGATTGATTGTGCGTGATGCGTGAGACTTTGCCGTGCATCACGCGATTGGCGCGCACCACCCGGCCGCCATACGCCTCGCCGATGGCCTGATGTCCCAGACACACGCCGAGTATCGGGATCTCGGCGCCCCAGCGCTTGATCAGCGGAACTGAGACACCGGCCTCGGTTGGAGTGCACGGGCCCGGCGAAATGACAATCGCATCGGGCGCCAGTACCGCAACCTCGTCCACGCTCACGGTGTCGTTGCGTCGCACATCCAGCGTAGCGCCCAACTCGCCAAAGTACTGCACGAGGTTGTAGGTAAACGAGTCGTAGTTGTCGATGATGAGAATCATGGCCGGCGATTACGGGCGCGGGTGAAACGATCGGTGCACACTCCGAAGATACTCGCGGTCAATGTGTGTGTAGAGCTGGGTGGTGGCGATGTCGGCGTGGCCGAGCATCTCCTGCACCGCGCGCAAGTCGGCACCGCCTTCGAGCAGGTGCGTGGCAAAGGAGTGCCGCAACGTATGCGGCGAGACTGCCCGGTCAATGCCTGCCTTGTTCACGTACTTGCGCAAAATCTTCCACGCGCCCATGCGTGTGAGCGGAGCGCCCCGTGCATTGAGAAAGAGAATGCCCTGCCCTTCGCCGCGCTCCAGCGTCGGGCGCAGCTCGCGCATGTACACAGCCAGCGCACCGATCGCCGAGCGACCAATGGGCACCAGCCGTTCCTTGCTCCCCTTGCCCATCACGCGCACCAGACTCTCTTCGAGCATCACATCACGGATGGCCATGGTAATCCATTCGGACACGCGCAATCCGGCACCGTACGCCAGTTCGAGCATCGCGCGATCGCGAAACGCCAACGGCTCGTCAAGGTTGGGTGCAACAAGCAGGCGCAGCACTTCTTCCACGGTGAGTACTTCAGGCAAGGTACGCCAGCGTGACGGGGTCTCCAGTCGTTCGGTGGGGTCGTGCGAAACGAGCCCTTCGCTCAGCAACACACGAAACCAGGTGCGCAGTGCCGATACGTTGCGTCTGATTGTTGCACCGGAGAGCCCAAGGTCCCGCAGCGTGTACACGTACTCCCGCAGCAACCGTGGCGTGAGCTGGGTAGCATCAGTAGCTCCCTGACTGCGGGCGAACGCAGCACAACGGATAACGTCACGTCCGTACGCCTCGATGGTGCGCGGTGACGATCCGTACTCAAGTACGAGCACGTCTTCAAAGCGACGCAAATGAAATCCCCGTTCGAGCACCTCCCGTTGTTCATCGGTGGGTATCACACGCTTATCCGGGATCGCGGGGGCCAACGGCTGCGTCAATGCTCTGGCGTACTTTCCGGGCGAGATCAGCCTGCGTAAACGGTTTGGGGAGAAATGCAGTGCGGTCCTGCTGCACCCCGCGGCGCAGCACTTCATCTTCAGGGTAGCCCGACATGAAGAGCACTTTGGTATCAGGGCGGCTGTGCTGCAGCGCTTCAGACAGCGCGCGACCACCCATTCCCGGCATCACGACGTCGGAGACCAGCAGATGAATGGTACCGTCGTGTGCTTCGGCCAGCTGTAGCGCTTCTTTACCACTGCGCGCTTCGAGCACATGATAGCCGTTCTCGCGCAGCATGCGAACCGCCAGCGCGCGCACCGATGGCTCGTCTTCCACCAACAGGATGGTTTCCGTGTTCCCAACGCCTTCGGCCAGACGCGCCGAATCTTCAGTCGCCGCATCATCGGGCAACACAGCGGCGGGCAAATAGATGCTGAACTCGGTGCCGCGGTTCACTTCACTTTCCACGGTGATGTACCCCTCCAGCTGTTTCACCACGCCGTAGGCGAGCGACAGTCCGAGCCCGGTTCCCTGCCCGACTGACTTGGTAGTGAAAAACGGCTCGAAGACACGCGCCGTGGTCGCGGCATCCATCCCGACACCCGTATCCGAAATGGTCAGCACGATATACGGTCCGGTGCGCATTTCTCGGCGTGTGGCATGATACAAATCCCCCACATCGTTGTGCGCCGCGCGATACGCCTCGTCCATATGCACCCGAGCGGTACGAATGGCCAATGTGCCGCCGTCCGGCATGGCATCACGCGCGTTCAGCACGAGATTCATGAGGACTTGTTCCAGCTGCGCCGAATCGGCGGTTACGTGCACGGGCTCGGCGGCGGGATCAACGCGAAGGTCAATGACCTCGCTGATCAACCGGCGCAACATGGTCGCAAAATCGACCACAAGTTGGTTCAACTCCACGACCTTCATGGTCATGACCTGGCGACGGCTGAACGCCAACAGCTGACTGGTGAGGGTGGCCGCACGCGCACCAGCCTCCCCGATCTGCACGGCCGCTTCACGCAGCGGATCGTTGGCGGGCAGTTCCGCATGCAGTACGTCGCTGTATCCGTTTATCACCGTGAGCAGATTATTGAAGTCATGGGCAATACCGCCTGCCAATCGCCCTACGACTTCCATACGTTGCGACTGCTGAAGCGCCCGCTCCATTTGGCGATGTTCCGAAACGTCTACTTGCACGCCCACAAACTGCGACAGCCGCCCCTCAGCGTCACGCACGGGGGTGATGGAAAGGTGCGTCCAGAATGATCTGCCGTCGCGTGTGTAGTTGAGAATCTCGACTGCACACGGGGAACCGGAGCGCACCGCTTCGCGCAGTGTGCGAACCGTGGCAGGGTCGGTATCCGGTCCCTGCATGAAGCGACAGTTCCGGCCAATCACGTCGGAGGCGCTATAGCCCGTCATTTTCTCAAATCCGGGATTTACATACACAATCGGATTATCAGGCAGCAGTGGATTGGTAATCACAATGCCGTGCGTGACGGCCCGGATTGCGCGGTCACGCAGCAACAGCTCCGCTTCGGCCGAGTGACGGTCGGTGATGTCCACCAGACTGACACGCAACTCGGTGCCCGCCTCGTTGGCCGCACCTTCAAAATGTACGAAGACCGGTTCCTGCGTGGGTCCCGCTAACGCCAGATCACAGTGAGCGCGACCAGCACTCGTGAATGCTGCCTCAAAACAATCGGCAAACGTCCGGCGGTGGGTTTGCGCCACATGTGCTGCAAAGCTGTCGCGCAGCAGATTGGCGCGATTGGTGCCGAGCAGTGAGGCCGCCTTCAGGTTGGAATGGGTGACCATGCCGTCGCGCGACAAGGTCACATAGCCGGTGGGCGCAAAGTCAAACAGTTCGGAGTAGCGCGCCCGTTCTACCTCAACCTCCGCCCGCGACGCCCGCAGCTCCTCGCACTGCATGGCCAGTTCGATCTCGTGCACCTGCAACTCATGAATGAGTCGATGCGCTTCGATGTTGGAGTTGGCACCATCATCTTTCAGCCGCTCAGCAAGCGCCTGTTCGGCGCGCTCACGTAGCGTTGGGGCTCGGCTTTGCGGAGTTCGATTGTCTGCCTTCATGTTTTGTGCTCCTGGCTGGCCTTTTGATCGGCAATCGCTTCATGATCGGCGAGCTGTCCCTCCAGCGATGACTGTGCCTTGCGCAGTGCGGCTTCGAGTGTTTTGGCTTTGGTGATATCGGTCAGGGTGATCACCACACCATCAATCCGGTCGTCGTGCGATCTGTACGGCAGAATGCGTATGGCAAACCAGCGCCCGTCAGACGCAGTAACTTCTTTCTCCACGATCAGCAGCGTGCGCATGACGCGCCGCGCACTTTCGGCCATGTCGGGAAAATCGAGCGTCGACACGATGTCGGTTATCGGACGCCCAACGTCTCCCGGAATCAGGTGAATGATGCTTTCCATGGGCGTGGTGAACCGTCGCACCTTGAGCTCCCGATCCAGAAACAGCGTGGCAATGCTGGTGCTGTTGAGCAGGTTGGCCATATCGGTACTGGCCAGTGAGAGCTCCTCCAGCTTGGACTGTAGTTCCTGATTGACCGTCTGCAGTTCTTCGTTCATGGACTGCAGCTCTTCTTTGGAGGTGGTCAGCTCCTCGTTCGTGCTTTGCAGTTCCTCGTTGGTGGACTGGAGCTCCTCGTTGGTGGAACGCAGCTCTTCCTGTGACACCTGCATTTCTTCGCGTGCAGTAAGCAGCGAAACGCGGGCCTGTTCCAGGTCCTGCACCAGTTCGTCCCGCAGCGCCTGTCCTTTGGCTGCGCGCGCCGTCCTTCCCCGATGTCCTGAGGTCGTGGGCGTTGGCAAATCATAAAACACCACCAGCACGGTGTGCTTGCCCGAAGATGCATCTGTGATCGGTTGAATCACTACGCGTACATGTAGCGTGGCGTCGCCATCACGAATTATGACGTCCGGTATCGTCACATGCTGCGACGATCGCAGGGCTCGCCAGAAGCCCTCGCTCAACGGGCGCTCAAGCCCTGGCCGCGCCATGGCAAACACATTCCAGTTGGCTTTACCTGCCGCCGGTTCGAGATAGCGTCCGGTACGTCCGCTCACATACAGAATGTCGCCCTGATCACCTACCAGTACTGCCGCGGGCGCGTACTGAGCCAACAGCAACCGGTCGGTGGATGATTGCAGACTCTCCGTTGGCCTGCCGGAATCGCGCGACGCCGTTGCTGCGGGGGGGGAAGCCGAACGTCCGAACACCGCCGGCATGGGCAGCGTTGTCCCACCGTCCGATGGTTCAATTCTCCGGTACAGGCGCGCCTTGTCGGAGATCGGGGCAAAGAGTTCACTGGCGCTCCCCACTGTTTCAGCGCTGCCCAGAAGCAGCACGCCCTGCTTGCGCAAGCTGTAGTGAAAGAGCGGAATGACCTTTTTCTGCAACTCTGGCGTGAGGTAGATGAGCAGATTGCGACACGAGATGAAATCCAGTCTGGTAAATGGCGGATCCATGACCAGATTCTGCGCTGCAAAGACAACCATCTCGCGCACTTCCTTGATCACCCGATAGCCACGATCGGTTTTTACGAAATAGCGCTCGAGCAGCTCGCCGGGGACATCGGCTTCGATGTTCAGCGGGTACACGCCCGCGCGCGCTTTCGCGATTGCATCCGGATCGAGATCGGTGGCAAACAGCTGCACGCTGCGTCCCTTCGCACCGCCATCTGCACTCATCGCTTCATGAAAGGCAATGGCCAGCGAATAGGCCTCCTCTCCGGTTGAGCAGGCCGTGACCCACGCCCGTACCGTTTCATCTGCTGTCTTGCCTGCCAGCAACTCCGGCAACACAACCGTGCGCAGCTCGCTCCAGACATCGGGATCGCGGAAAAAGCTGGTCACGCCTATGAGCAACTCGCGGAAGAGCAGCTCCCCCTCTGAAGGATTCTCGCGCACATAGCGCACGTAGTCGCCAATGCCCTTGAGGTGGTGCAGACCCATTCGACGCTGAATGCGACGCGACAGGGTACTCAGCTTGTATTGCGAGAAATCCTGCCCGGTTTGTGAGCGCAACAGCAGAATCACCTTGTCGAGCGCGATGCGCTCAGACTCGGAAATCGCCCGTTGGTCCTTGTTCACGACCGACGGCAGGTGCGTGAGGTATTCCGTAATCTGCGCAAACAACTGATCCGGCGGTGCGATCACATCGGCCAGTTCTTCCGCGATTGCACTTCTCGGCATTGAATCGAACTTGGCCGATTCGGGCGATTGCACAAACGCCGCGCCCGCCTGCTCCTTGATGGCGCGCAGACCGAGCGTTCCGTCGGAACCCATGCCCGAGAGCACCACCGCAATACTGCCGGGACCGCGATCGGTGGCCAGTGACCGGAAGAACAGATCAATCGGCAAGCGCAGGCCGCGCGCCTGTCGTGGCTCCATGACATGCAACACATCATGCAGCACATACAAATCCGCGCCCGGAGGAATCACGTGAATGTGATTGGGCTGCAGCCGCATGCCATCGCTGATCTGCACCACGGTGAGGCTCGTGCATCGCTGCAGCAACTCCACCAGCATGCCGGGCTGTGTGGGGTCGAGGTGCTGTACCACCACGAAGGCGTAGCCACAGTCGGCGGGCACCGGTGTGAAAAACTGCTCAAGTGCCTCGAGACCGCCCGCCGATGCGCCAATCGCCACTACGGGAAACGACGCCTCTGCCGGGCGATCAACCGGACGGCTTGCTGACCGGCCTGTCGTGTTTTGACTTTCGGAATCCGGTGCGGTATCGCTCATAGGCATTTCTCCGTGCGAGGACAGGCGCTGCTACGCCTGCATGGTCCGCTTCGGGAAGACGCGGCCAGTCGTGTGATGCACCGATCAAAAATGTTTCCGGACCGCGTTGCCGGCGTGCTACCTGTAAGCTAGTGCTTGCCAAGTGAACTGGCGAATGCGTGATACATGCACAGACAGTGATCATGGTTGGCTATGCCAGACACGCACGTCATGGCGCTGGGAATCGTCAAACAACACAATGCTGTCGCCCGCCTGCTCGGCGCCGTCCACCATAACTCTGGCTGTACCACGCGGACCGCCACGGGGATGGTGCACTGTCACATCGAAGTAACTGTTGCCGTAACGGTAGGCAATTTTGTACTCAGGCCAGGACGGCGGAGCACGAGGTGCGACGCGTAACGCATCGCCTTGCCGTTCAAGTCCCAGCACACCCTCCAGCCCTACGCGATACATCCAGCTCGCCGACCCGGTGTACCAGGTCCATCCACCACGCCCCACCTGCCCCTCCGCCGTGTACACATCAGCGGCCACCACATAGGGCTCCACTTTGTACGTGGCTACTTCGCCTGCCGTACGACTGTGCATGAGCGGATTGATCATCTGGAACAGGGCAAACGCCCGCTCACCCTCGCCGCGCATCGCAGTGGCCAGCACCGCCCACAGCGCAGCGTGCGTGTACTGCGCACCATTCTCCCGCACGCCCGGCAGATAGCCCTTGATGTACCCGGGATCGTGCGGCGTGTGATTAAACGGCGGTGTAAGCAGCACGATTAACTGATCTTCCTCACGAATGAGATGCTCATTCAGTGAGTGCATTGCGGTATCCTGTCGCGATGCGTCGCCCGCACCTGATAACACGCTCCAGCTTTGCGCCAGTGAATCGATCTGGCATTCAGCGTTCGCTGCCGATCCAAGCGCTGTGCCGTCGTCGAAGTACGCGCGACGATACCACGCGCCATCCCAACCATGTTGTTCAACCGCCTGCCTGTACGCCTCGGCTTGCTCCCGCAGCTCGCCGGCAACAGCGGCCTCGCCGCGCGCATCAACATGCCCGGCAAACTTCTGCAATGTGTCGATGAGGAACCAGGCCAGCCAGACGCTCTCACCCCTGCCCTCAACACCCACACGATTCATTCCGTCGTTCCAGTCGCCGCCGCCAATGAGCGGCAGGCCATGCGCTCCCGTGGTGCACGCGCGACGCAGCGCCCGCAGGCAATGCTCGTAAACGCTGCCATGCTCATCGGTGACGAGCGGTAAGTCATACACCTCATGTTCGTCAGGCGCGAGCGGTCGCATGGAAAGAAACGGTACGTATTCGTCGAGAATCTGCGTGTCGCCTGTAGCAAGCACGTAGTGATCTACGACGTGCGGCAGCCACACCAGATCATCAGAAAATCGTGTGCGAACGCCCTGCCCTGTATGCGGATGCCACCAATGCTGCACGTCGCCTTCAAGGAACTGCCGGGCCGCAGCGCGCAGAATATGCGCACGCGCTATTGATGAGTCTGTATGCACGAACGCCATCACATCCTGCAGCTGATCGCGAAATCCGTACGCACCGCTTGATTGATACAGCGCCGAACGTCCCCACATGCGGCAGCTCAACGCCTGATACAACGACCAGCGATTGATCATCGCATTGAACGTGGGCTCCGGTGTAGTCACTTGCACTGCACTCAATCGTTCATCCCATGCGCGCACGCTGGCGCTCACTGCGGCCTGCGCATCTGCAACCTTTTGGTAGCGGCTCAGGCATTCCCTGGCCTCGGCTTCGGATCGCGCTGCACCCACCAGCGTGGCCACCTCACAGCTTTCACCGGGGGCCAGATCAATCACGCATCGCAACGCCGCGCATGGATCGATACCCGCACCGGTGATGGCGCTGAGTACCATGCCGGATACCAGCCCCGCCGGCTGCGACGCATTGCCATTGCGTCCGAGAAAAGTACGTCGGCTGGCTGTGTGTTCGGTCACCGGTTCCGACATCGCATGAAACGAGGTCCAGCCGGCGAAGTGTGCATCAAAGGTATTCTGCGCAAACAGCGCGCCACGTTCACGATCAAACCATGTGCGTACCTGATGCTGCGAATGCTCGCGCAGTGCGCCCAGCACCCATTCCACATAGGTCGTGACGGTAATGCGACGCGCCTTGTCCGTAGTATTGGTGAGTTTGAGCAACCCGATTTTTGTGGCGGAGCCATCGGCCAGCCCCACCGTGTACTGTGTTTCAATACCGTGTCGGATGTGCGCGAACGTAGAGTGCCCCGCACCGTGCGTCACGGTGTATTGCGTGGCCGTGCGAATGGGCGCGGGCGTAGCGCACCACGTGTCACCAGTACTTTCCTCGTGCAGGTACACCACGTCGCTCACCGGATCGCTCACCGGATCGTTGTGCCACGGGGTGAGACGCAGGAAGTAGCTGTTTTCCGCCCAGGCGAAGCCGCCCCCACGTTCGGTAATCACAAACCCACCACAGGGATTGGCAATGACATTCGACCACGGTGCGGGGGGCAGCGTATCGTTGCGCACCTTGAGTTCGTAATCATTGTTGTCAAGGAGCGAACCAATACCATTCGCATACGTTGCCGTAATTGGTTCAACCACCCCCACAGCGCGTGGCGTGGCCCGCCGCTCAACACGCGCCGAGCGAAGGCGCGACGAGGGTGCGCGAAGCTCGGCCACCGAGGGTGCACTGGTGGCAATCGATGAGGTGAGAATGCGCCCCAGATCACGACCGTCGCACGACACATGCAGGCGTGCCGTGGTGCGCAACATGAGCTCGGCATCGGCAATGAGCAGATCGCGCCGTCGCACAAAGACGCCGCCCGTGCGATCAAGCGTGCCGGCGTCATTCACCGCGTGGACGGCGGCGGCAATGCGATCGCCGAGATCCTGCAGATACGTGGGTGCATGCTCGTCGAGTACGACCAGATCAACGGTAAGACCACGACGCCGCCAGAAACGATGCGCCGCCAGCAGCGATCGCAGTGTGGTGAGTCCTTCGGCATTGCTGATGGTGGCCAACAGGATCGGCACATCCCCCGACACGCCAAAGCCCCAGAGCAGTGGTTGTGATCCGCGATTGCGGCGCATCTCCAGCTGCGGTGCACGCAGCGCGGGATGACCATACATCACATGACCAGCCAGCTCCTGAAACACCGCCGCATCAGCCGGCGTGATGCCAAGCTCTCGCAACTCCACCTGACTGGATGTCCAGGCGAGATCGAACGCGCGCTGCGCCGCGTGTGGATCACGATACCGGTCGGCCAGCGCAAAGGCCCGCTCCCGTGTGGCGGCAACCAACGTGGTGAAGGCAACCGAGGCCGACTGGCCTGCCTCCAGTCGCAGCCGCGTGCGCACGGCAAAGACAGGATCCAACACCGCGCCGGTGGTACCCGACAGCTCACCATCGTGCTCAAGCGCTATCGGATTGCGTGTGGACCTGCCACGACCAAGAAAGCGTGCGCGATCGGTTTCGCATGACACACCGCCTGAACGTTCCCTTCCCCCGTCTACCAGATGCACGAACCATTGTGTGGCTTCGTTGGCCGACCGGGGACGCCGTGTTGCAGTGATCGCGTTACACCAGCTGTGCCACGCCGTCTCCACAAAGAGATTGCCGAACGCGGGGTGGGCACGGTCGGCGTCGGCCGGCGCCATGACAATCTCCCCGTAGCTGGTGAGTTCAAACTCGCGGATACTCCGGCTGTTGTTTGTGAGCGTCACACGCCGTACCTCAGCCGAGTCTTCCGGTACCACCGCGATCTCGGTGCGCGTAGTGACGTCACCGTCAGTGCGCTCAAAGGTCACCTGTTCGGTGCCCAGCGAGGCACGGTATTGCCGCGCCGGTGCGCACACCGGTTGATGCGCCGTTGACCACACGTGTCCCGAGCCGATGTCCTTGACATAGCAGAACTGACCGGTGGCATCGCGCGTACCGTCTGCTTTCCAGCGATTCACCGCCAGCGATTCGTAGCGACTGTAGCCGGAGCCTGCGTTGGTCAACATCACCGTGTACGGTTGATGACCAAGAAAGGCCACATGCGGCGTTGGTGTGTCGGCGGTATCAAACTCGCGCACCACCGGCTGTTCGCTCTCGGTATCGGGCAACCCGTCGTCTGCCTGCGCACCGAGCGGTGATTGCAGCACCGCCTGGCGTGGAACACGCTCGTGCATCAACAGCTCGGCGGACCGCACAAGTGGATCGGCATGAAAGCGCCGCTGCCAGATATTGTCGGTGAGTTTGTTGGTGAAGGCCACCAGACTCATACCGATGTGATGCGCCATGTAGGCATCCACCATGGCAAAGCGGCTGCCCACATCGGGGCGCGTAAAGTCTATGGCATCGCGGAAGCCGTATTCACCCAGCACGCCTTCGTTTTCCAGACGGGTCAGGTTTTCCAGTGCTGCTTGTGGATCAACCATCGTGGCCAACGCCGACGCGTACGGCGCAATCACCAGCTCACGCCCCAGACCGCGTTTGAGCGCGAGGTCTGCCACGCCAAAGGAGCGGTACTGATACGTGGCGTGACGATCGCGCACATTGTACGCGCTTTCACTGATGCCCCACGGCACACCACGTGTGGCGCCATCGGCCACGTGCCGGCTCACCACACCGGTGTAGGCCTGCGCCAGAATCGTTGCCGGTGGTGATTGCATGACCAACAGCGGCATGAGGTACTCGAACATGCTGCCGCTCCACGAGACCAGCGCCGGAGCACCTGATGAGTAGGTGAGGGTGCGGCCAAGCCGGAACCAGTGGTCGGCGGGTACATCGTTCTTGGCGATGGCCAGAAAGCTGGCCAACCGCGCTTCCGACGCGAGCAGATCATACAGCGAGCTGTCAAGCGTGTTGGTGTGATGCTGCAAGCCAATGGACAGCAGCTCGCGCTTTGCATCGAAGAGCACACCGAAGTCCATTGACATCGCATCCTGATACGCCCAGTCGGCCAGGGCCACAAGCCGCGCACGTAACGCTTGGGCAGTATCGGGCGCAGTCGCAAAGGCGAGGCACGCCTGGCGCAGTGCGATCAGGTGGCCGGCCAGGTTTCCGCTGTCAACGGTGGAGAGATAGGCGGGCTCGAGAACTGACAGATCGTGCAGATCATACCAGTTGAAGTAATGTCCGTGCGAGCGCGGCAGCTGTTGCATTGTCCGGGCCGTTCGCTCAAGCCGTTCGATCATATCGGTGAGCGTGATCAGCTCCAGATCATGCGCGCTGACCGTTGCCAGCAGTTGCAAACCGATATTTGTGGGCGACGTGCGCATGGCAACCACGGGCTCAGGCGTGCCTTGGAAGTTGTCGGGCGCCAGCCACTTGGTATCGGCGGTGACAAAGGTGTCGAAAAAGTGCCAGTGCAGCTGTGCGTAGCGAAGCGTTTGGCTGATCTCCGCGCTGGAGAGCTGATGGGGCGTGGCCAGGTTCGGTGTGCTGAGTGCATGTGCGACCCACGGCGAAAGCAGCCAGAGCAACAGTACCGGCACCACCCAAATCGTGAGCATCAGTGGAGACGGGTCGAGCGGATCACCGGTCAGTGTGCCGGCGTGCAGTGCAATGGCCAGCCCCAGCGCGAGCGTGCCCGCAGCCACCGGCCACATGGCGCGCCACGTACCAAACGGCGAGGCCGTTGTGCTGCGTTCACTCTGCAACGCTGTCTGCCACTCAAGCATGTGCCGGTGTGTGACGTTCAGTCGCCACACGGCGCGCACAATGGCATCGACTGACACCCAGGCCTGGTGCGGCAGGAACGTGACCGCCAGCAAAACCTGCTTGGCACTGGTTCGCATATCCGCGCCAACAGCGCTGTAATACGCACGCCACGACCGCGTGAGCGGCGGCCGCAGCAACGCGATAAGAATGGTGACGATCCACGGGGCCGCGATGATTCCCAGCGCAAGCAGCGTCCAACGGGCCATGGATACCGGCAGCAGCAACCAGCCAACTACAAGAAACACAAGTTGCGACAGCTCAACCGTGCTGCGACGCAAGTTGTCGATAATCTTCCACCGCGAGAGCAGCGCCAGTCGATTGCGCTCGGCGCCGCCAGGTCCGGGTACCAGACCCGTTAACCACGGTAACAGCTGCCAGTCGCCGCGAATCCAGCGATGCTTGCGGCGGGAAAAGGTCAGATACCGTGTCGGATAGTCATCGTACACAATGACATCGGTGGCCAGTCCGGCACGGGCGTAGTTGCCTTCAATCAGATCGTGTGACAGCAGCGTGTTTTCCGGAAACCGGCCATGCGTTGCGCGCTCAAACGCGGCCACATCATAAATGCCTTTTCCGGTGAAGCTGCCTTCTCCAAAGAGATCCTGATACACATCCGACACCGCCGTGGTGTACGGATCCACCCCCGGATGCCCTGAATAGATTGACGCAAACGCACTCAGGTGCGCACTCGGCAGCGACACTCCGACCCGCGGCTGCAGTATGCCGTGACCACGCACTACGCGCCCGAGATGCGGGTCGTATACGGCGCGATTGAGCGGATGTGCAATGGCACCAATCAGCGCCGGTGCGGCATCGGGGGGAAGCATCGTGTCAGCGTCGAGCGTAATGACGTACTGCACAGTGCGAAGCACGTTGGCCTCTCCAATGAGTTGCGAGAACCCATCGCGTTCGCCGCTGAGCACAAACCGGTTGAACTCTCCGAGCTTGCCACGCTTGCGCTCCCAACCCATGAACACACCTTCGGCCGCATTCCAGCGACGTGGGCGATGAAACAGAAAAAACGCATCACCTGATTCCGGCGCATATCGTGCGTTGAGTGCGTTGACTCCCTCAACGGCAGCGGAGACAATGGCGTTGTCCGTGCTCAGCGTTTCCTGATCTGCATCGGTGAAATCGCTGAGCAGCGCGAAGTGCAGATTGGGCTCACGGTTGGCAAGAAACTGTACTTCAAGATTGTTGAGCGCGTCGTGCACCGCCTGCACGTCGGGAAAGAGTGTCGGCGTGACCACCGCCGTGCGATACTCGGGGGGCACGCCGTGCGTGAGCAGATCGAGTTTGGGCAATGGTCTGGGCGGCATGAGCGCAGCCACCAGTTTGTTTACAACGGTGATAGCCAGCTCCGTGGCCGGAATCGCGCCAAGCAGGAGCATGAGCCACCAGGAGTCAGGGCCCGGGGTACCGCTCAGCCAGAGCAGCGCCGCGAGTGCACCGGCGAGCAGCGCGGCAACGCTGCAGAGATACACGATGCTGGGATGACAGCGAACCCAGCGAAGCACACGCTCGGCGACGGGCGGCGTATATCCGGTCGCCATCTCCAACTGCTCCAGTCCTTCGTCAATCAGGTAGTAACCAACGTGACTGCGTCGGTGGTCAACGCCGTGATGCGGCAGTGCGGAACGTGCGAGCTCAACCGCTTGCTGTGCCACCGCCTGTTCAACTCGCTTTGTGCGCTTGGCGATGCGTTCAATGACATGCCGATACGCGTCGCGTGTCTCAAAGGTCATGCGCGCGTAGTGTCCGGGCGGATCTTCACGCAGCACCGCGTCAACTCGACTCTGCTCTTCGACCAGTGTTCGCCAGTCTATGCGTTCAATCGCGCGCAGACTCGTGATACTGTTGGCCATGACTACCTGCGTCAGGGCCAGGCGCTGCGTTGCGCGTGCCGTGGCTTCTTCCGCGCTCAGCGCCTCCTCGGCGATCCAGTGCTGCAAGCGCACAACCGCCGGCAGTGTTCCGCCCTCAGCGCGCAACTGTTGCAGAAACCGTGCGACAAACGTGTCAGTGAGCGCCTGCGCATCACGCGTGAAGTGCGCCAACTCCGTTTCCAGCGCGAGGCCACCGGTTTCGGCCGCTGTTGCCAGTCGGGTGGCCGCGAGGTCTGCGCGTTCGATTTCTTCGAGCCGTTGCGCAGTACGCAGTCCCATGCGTCGCACGTTTTCAATAAGTCCAAGGCGCAGCATTGCCGGAATGGCCCAAAGCTCACCGAGTGTCAGATCGGCAACGTCCTGATAGGCCGACAAGAAGCCGCTCACGTTCTCGTTTGCGACGCGACCTTCGCTATGCGAGATGAGTGTGATTGCCACTTCGTACACGCGCGGATAGCCCACCAGCGGTCCGGCGGCAAGCGTTGGCAGTTCGCGATAATAATCACGCGGCAGACTCTCGCGCACTTCGTGCATGTGCTCGCGCAAAACGTGATAGTTGTCCAGCAGCCAATCACCCGCCGGTCCAACGTCGGCGCGCAATTCGCTATGCGCATTCAGTTGTGTGTACACACGCGCCAGTATCCGTGATGTCTCTTCCAGCCGCGCCAGCAGCGGAGTACGACTGCGCTCGGCCTTGGCGGCAACTTCCTGCGAGGCCGCCAACTCCCGGGCGCGCTCGCTCAAATGCTCAGCGCCGAAGAGCTCGCCGCGAATAGGACCGGTGAGCACATCATCACGCGCTGTGCTGGTCGGGCGCGAGATGCGTGTTCGGAGTTTCCGGATGGCTCGGGACAGCGGGATAAGCGCACTCCTTGAAGTGGACCGCAAACCTTCAATCAGTCACACGAGGCCGTTATCCGAAATAGTCCGAAAGGGCTATAGTGCGCATCCGCTGTGGCGCGTATCGTGGGGATCGCTGCAGGCGCGGCACCACCACGACCCAACTACAACGGAGCCCGGACTGATGAGCAAACTATTGCGGGGGCTGGCGGCGGGATGGGGCGCGAAAAAGCTGGGCGGCGGATGCTTCACCACCGTGCTTGTGTTCATTCTGCTGTGGTGGCTGCTGGGCAACTTCGACATCTTCAGCTGAACGCCGGAACGGCGCAGCCCAGCCGTCACTCCGGCGCTGCAGCCCCGGCGCGATCGTGCGCCTGCATGAACGGCTTCAACAGTGCGCCGAGCTCATCAAGGTCAAACGGCTTCTCAAGAAACACGTCAAATCCCGCTTCCAACGCGCGCTTGCGTTCGCTGTCAGAGCTCCAGCCGGTCATGGCAATCATTACCACGTCGCGTCCCCACTCCTCGCCACGCGCCGTCTGCAACACCTGAACGCCGCTGCTGCTCGGCATGGAAAGATCGAGAAATGCGATGTGTGGCACCCACGCGGCCATTTCGCAAAGCGCAGCATCGGCAGTTGTCGCCGTACGGGTTGCAAAGCCAAGCAGCTCGAGTCCGGCAGCCAGGCTCTCAACAAGATCAGCGCTGTCGTCCATCACAAAAATGCGACGTGGATATTCCGCTGCCGAGGGCCCGGAATGCGTTGGTGAAGTGTCCGGAATGGCGGGCGAAGTCATGGCAGCGCCAGAGCAGCCAGCGGTACGCGCAATGTGAACGTACTTCCCTTCCCCAGCCCCTCGCTGTGCGCGATCAGTGAGCCGCCATGCAACTGGGCCACATGCATGGCAACGGCCAAGCCGACGCCCAGTCCTTCCGGTCGGTTTTTTGCCAACCGTGGGGCGCGTGTAAAGAGATCAAAGATTTCGCTGAGCCGGGAAGGTTCGATGCCGCAGCCCCAGTCGCGGATTTCGAACAGCGCGTGTCCTTCTTCACACCACACGCGGAACGCAACGCGTGCGTTGCCGGGCTCGCTGTACTTGATGGCATTGCCAAGCACATTGCACAGTGCCTGTGTCAGACGCGTCGGGTCGGCCAGCATCTCGCAATCTGCGTCACGCAACTCCAGGTCGAGTGTCGCACCGGCGCGCTCCATGATTGGCCGCATGTTTTCAACGGTGGTGTCCACCAGCGATTGAATCGTGACCCCCGATGGCACGAGAGACATGGCATCCCAGCGCACACGGCTCAGATCCAGCGAATCTTCCGTGAATCGTTGCAACTGATCGAGCTGCCGATCGAGCACGGCGTGCATGCGTGTGCTCATCGCTTCGGAGGCGTCGGGAGAACGCACCACGCGCAGCGCCTGCTTGATGGCCTGCAGCGGGTTGCGTATCTCGTGGGCCAGTGTGGCAAGAAACTCATCCCGATGCCGTATGGCGCGATGCAGTTCCTTCTCAAGCAGCTTGTGGCGATGCACGTCGGTGAGCGTGGCCATCCAGTGCGTATTTTCGCGACCGTTTGCACTGACCGGTGTGGCCTGGCACAACAACCAGCGATACGCATCGTCACGCCGCCGACATCTGAACTCGAGCTCAAACGGCTCGCCGTCGGTAAACGCGGAATCCCACGTTTGTTCAAATCGCGCCCGATCGTCGGGATGACACAACGAACTCCAACCGTCACGGCGCAGATCTACCGTTGACTGACCCGTGTACCGTGCAGCCGCACGGTTCTGATAGATCGGCGAACCATCACTGCCGGTGAGCCAGACAAAATCGCGGATAGCGTCGCCGATGAGCGACACCGCGTCGGGAAACGACGCTAAGGTTCCAGCGGTTGACGAGAAGTTGAGTGACAAGGAGACAGGGCCGAATGCGGCACCGCATAAGGGTGCTGGGGAGTAGTCCCACGAGGAGCTGCCGTAACGTCTGTCTTTGAGTATACGTCAGAATGTGCAGGCGCGCACGTGATGTCCCTCACTCGTGTTTTCCTGATTGCCGGGCTCGCCAAACGATCAAAGCGACCACAACAATCGCGACTGCTACGCCCGCGGCAATGGATTGGCTTCTGCCCACGGCAGCAATCAAAGCGTCAGCATTCGAACCCAGCGAGAAGGCGAGCCATGTAACCAGGGCATACCACACAGCCGAGGCAAGGCTCATTGCCACCATCGCACGCAACACACCAACCTGCAGTGCACCGGCCAGTGGCGGCACCACCGCGCGCACGGCCGGAATGAACCGGCTCACTGATAACGCCCACAAGCCGTGTTTCCTGTACGCCTCTTCCACACGCACCGCTCCCTCGGGGCCGCCCAGGATTGGCAGCTTGGACTGCAACCACGTTGCACCGAGACGCCGGCCGAGTACAAACATGAGCAGTGCTCCGCCCAGATTGCCAACCATGGTGGCAGCCCACACACCAAACGCCGTCCCTTCACCTCGCGCCGCGACAAATGCCCCAAGCGCAATGGCCGTGTCGGCAGGCAACGGAGGAAAGATGTTTTCCGCAAACGCCGCGGCCGCGATCACGAGATACAGCAGTGGCGCCGGTAAAGCGCTCAGCCAGTTCAGGAAATCACTCACCGAGTCGCTCAGGCGCGACGTGTGCTCTGGCGCATGTGAGCAGGCGTGCGCAGGCGCAAGACGCTACCCCTCAGCACGCACGAGAGTGGCTACGACCATGACACCCAGCCCTTCTTCGCGTCCAATCCAACCCATGCGTTCGTTGGTTTTCCCCTTCACAAACACATCGCCCACTTCAACGTGTAAGGTGCTGGCGAGCCGCTGACGCATCGCCTCGCGATGCGGGCCGATTTTTGGACGTTCGGCAATCACGGTGACATCAACATTGCCAACTCGCCATCCCGCGTCGTGAACACGCGACACGGCGGCCGACAGCATCACAATCGAGTCGGCGTTTTTGTTGGCTGGATCGGTGTCCGGAAACAGCGCTCCGATGTCTCCCAGCGCCGCTGCACCAAGAATCGCATCGGTAATGGCGTGGCAGATCGCATCGCCATCGCTGTGGCCGGCGCAGTGCCGGTCTTCGGGGATGTCAATGCCGCCCAGACGCATGGGGCCGCCCGGAGCAAAGCGATGCGAGTCGTAGCCAATGCCAGTGCGCATGGCCAGCATCAGGCGGCAGCGCTCGCTGTTGGCTGTGCGACCGCCTGCCCCGGCAGAATGGTGTAATCCTGACGACGCCGTGCCGGCGTGAAGCCCGCGTCAACAATGAGATGTTCAATCTCAGCGGTGGTGGTGCGATGCGTGGTGTTGGCTGCCGACACCACGTTCTCTTCGATCATGAGCGATCCGAAGTCGTTGCAGCCAAAGCGCAGCGCCATCTGCCCCACTTTCATGCCCATCGTGACCCAGCTCGACTGCAAGTTGGGGACGTTGTCGAGAATAATGCGCGAGATTGCAACCGTACGCAGATACTCCTGCGCATCCGTTCGCGGCATGTGCGACATGGTGGGTGTGTTCTCGGGCTGCAACGGCCAGCAGATAAACGCGGTGAACCCGCCGGTGCGCGCCTGCACCTCACGCACCCGCTGCAGATGTTCAATGCGCTCGGCGAGCGTCTCGCCAATGCCGTACATCATGGTCACGGATGTCTTCATGCCCGCAGCGTGCGCCAACTCCATGATCTCCAGCCAGCGGTCGGCACCGGCCTTTTTGGGCGCCACCTGATCGCGCACGCGCTGCACAAGGATTTCACCGCCGCCACCCGGAATGGAGTTCAGTCCGGCCTGCTGCAGTTCGCGAATTACATCGGCGGCGTCCATGCGGAAGCGCGTGGCAAAAAAGTCCACTTCGCTGGGCGAGAAGCCGTGAATGTGAATGGGGTGGTACGTCTTGATGTAGCGCAGCAGATCGAGATACCACTCAAACGGGATGTACGGATTGTGCCCGCCCTGAATGAGGATCTGCTGACCCCCGAGCTCCTTGGTCTCGTCAATCTTCTGGCCGATCTGTTCAAACGACAGCGTATAGCCTTCGCCATGTTTTGGACGACGGGCAAAGGCACAGAATCCGCAGTCGGCAACACACACATTGGTGTAGTTGATGTTGCGGTCTACGATGTACGTAACAACACCGTGCGGGTGCATGGCTTCGCGCCGGCGATCGGCCTCGAGGCCGAGTTCGAGCAGCGGGGCGTTGGTATAAAAGTCGAGTAAATCACGCATAACACACTCCGAGCACCGCGTTCACGCGGCCGGAAGAAAGGCGAGTTTCCCGTCGGGCACTCGGCCGGCCGCCACGAGTCGTCTGAAGAACTCGGTGAGGCCCGCGAGGTGCGGGTACGACAGGCGATAGTCCAATCCTGAAAGATAGTCGAGACAACGTTGCGGCCCTACGCCACTCGAATGGGCCGCCTGCTGCGCCAGCGCAGGCAGGTTGTCCAGTCCCCAGTCGCGCGACGCCAACAACGACGCGTGCGCGGCCATGCTGGCGTGCACCGGTGTCGCACGCTGCGCCACCCACACGGCAAATACGAAGGGCAGTCCGGTCCACGCTTTCCACGCTTCTCCCAGATCATACCGATACGGGTACAGCGAAGGCCACGGCGAATCCTGTTCCGCCGCATCGTGCAATCGCAACGCCGCATCGCCAATCACCAGGCGGGCGTCGTGCTGCTCCGTGGCAAAGTGTGCGATGTCAACAATCTCGGCGTTGCCCGGCACAAACTCCGGATGCGCGCGCCAGACATGAGCAAACAGCAGTTCGAGCAGCGCGACGCTGGTCATGCTGCTGCGGCTCACGATCACGCGTGCGCCGTCGAGTTCCTGTACCGGACGCTTGCTGAACAGCATCACGCTCTGCACCGGCCCATTGCACGAAATCGCCAACTCCGGCAGCAACAAATACCGCTCGGCGTCACGCGCGTACTCCACTGCAGATACCACGCTCAGGTCCAGCTCGCTGCGCGACATCAGTTGATTGAGCGCGGTGGGCACACCATTCACCAACTGCGCATCCATCGGTACGACGCCCCGGTCAATGGCGCCATACACCGGATAGCAGTTGATGTAGGGAATGCGACCAATGCGCAGCATGAGCGTATCGCCTACGCTGTGATCAGTGCCTGCGGTTCGGTGTCGGCGTCGGCATCGACGTCAGTCTCACCAAAAACACGCAGCACGTTGTAGAACGAATCACGCTCGGCCGGCACCTTGCCTGCCCCACGAATCAGCTTGAGCAGTGCATCGAGTGTCATGCCCTGCGGCGTGGTGGCGCCCACTGCGTGGTAAATCTTTTCTCGCACCACCGTGCCTTCAATGTCGTTCACACCAAAGTGCAGCGCTGTCTGCGTGACAAAGGGCGTCACCATGATCCAGTGCGATTTGATGTGATCGAAGTTGTCCAGAAACAACCGACCCACCGCCAGATTGCGCAGATCATCAAAGCCGGTGCTCGATGTTCCAACGCGGCCGAGCGTCTCGCCGAGCGCGTTATCGTCAGGGTGGTAGGCCAGCGGAATGTAGGCCAGAAACCCTCCGGTCTCATCCTGCAGGTCGCGCAGCATCTGCAGGTGCTCCATGCGGTCTTCAATGGTCTCAACATGACCATAGAGCATGGTGCAGTTGGTGCGGATCCCCAGTTCATGCGCGGCACGATGCACACCGATGTAATCGGCACCACCGAGCTTCTTGTCGGCAATCTCGTCGCGCACCGCCTCACTGAACGTTTCGGCGCCACCACCGGGCATCGTGTCCAATCCGGCTTCGCGCAGCGCCGACAGCACTTCCTTCCAGGACATCTTTTCGATGCGCGCAATGTGAGCAATCTCGACGGCGGTAAGCGCCTTGATATGCACGTGCGGCAGTCGTTCCTTGAGCGCACGGAACATGGTGCTGTAGTACTCAAGCCCCGTTTGCATATCGAGGCCACCAACAATGTGGAACTCGCGGGTAAGACCGTTGTCAGCCTGCTCCGCCTCTTCCATCACCTGCGCCAGCGAGTACCGATATGCGCCTTCTTCCTTGGGCAATCGTGCGTAACCGCAGAACACGCACGTCTTTCGCAGCACGCAGATGTTCGTGGGATTGATGTGCTGATTGGCCGCAAACGTAACCTGATCGCCGTGCCGCACACGATTGGCCGCGTTGGCCATGTGGCCGACGCCGAGCAGGTCGGGCGAACGGAAGAGCACCGCCCCGTCCTGTTGCGTGAGACGTTCACCACGACGCAGTTTTTCCCCGATCGGGCGCAGCGCCGGATCGCGGAGGGATGACAGATCGACATTCACGGTGAGCGGCATGCGAAACTCCTGAAGAACGCGTTGGCCACGCACATCGTGGCCTTACGCGATGAACGCGGGCCCGCTACTCAATCGTGCCAGCGTCTGAGCGCGAGCGTGGTGTTGTGCCCACCAAAACCTGAGCTGTTGCTGATGGCAATCTCAATCTCCCGGCGCGTGGGCGTATTAGGAGAATAGTTGAGATCGCACTCGGGATCCCGGGTTTCGAAGTTGATGGTTGGTGGAACAATTTGATCGCGGATGGCCAGCGCGCAGGCTACGAACTCCACCGACGCTGTCGCGCCCAGCATATGGCCGGTGCACGACTTGGTGGAGCTCACCGTGAGCGCGTCTGCATGCGCCCCGAACACCTTGCGAATGCCGCGCGACTCGTTGGGGTCATTGAGTGGCGTGCTGGTACCGTGCGCGTTGATGTACTGCACGTCACCCGGTCCCACGCCACCGTCTTCGAGCGCGCGCTTCATCGCACGCTGCAACCCTTCATGATCTTCGGGCTGACCGGTAAGGTGGTACGCGTCGCCGGTGGCGCCGTAGCCTATCACTTCACCATAAATGCGCGCGCCGCGCTTGCGCGCGTGTTCCAGCTCTTCAAGAATCACCACGCCCGCGCCTTCGCCCAGCACAAAACCATCGCGGTTGGCATCGAACGGACGTGAGGCACGCGCCGGATCGTCGTTTCGGGTAGACAGCGCGGTCATGTTGGCGAATCCGCCGATGGCCATTTCCGACACGGCCGCTTCCGAACCGCCGGTAATCATGACATCGGCATCGCCGTACTGAATGCAGCGAAACGCCGTACCGATCGCGTGGCCGCCCGTTGCACACGCTGACACGGTGGCAAAGTTGGGTCCGCGCGCGTTGTAGCGCATGGACACCACGCCGGCGGCGATGTCGGAGATGAACATGGGCACGAAAAACGCCGAGATCTTGCTGGGCCCACGCTCACGCAGCATGTCATGCTGCTCTTCGAACGTGCGGATACCGCCGATGCCGGAACCGATAATGACACCGGTGCGATCGGGTTCGTATCCGCCGTCGTTAAGACCTGCGTCCGTCATGGCCTGCACGGATGCCGCCATGGCGTACTGGGTGTAGGGATCGGCGCGACGGGCCTCTTTCCGGTCCATCGCAACCAACGGATCAAACCCCTTTACTTCGCACGCGAAGCGCACCGAAAACGCCGACGCATCGAAGTGCGTGATCGGTGCCGCGCCGGAAACTCCATCAAGCAAACTCTGCCAGGTCGTCGCCACGTCGTTACCGACGGGTGTGACGGCTCCAAGTCCTGTGACGACGACCCTGCGACGCATCAACCAGCGACCTTGGCCTCAAGGTATGCGATGGCGTCGCCAACTGTACGCAGCTTCTCGGCATCCTCGTCGGGGATGTCGATGTTGAACTCCTTCTCAAACTCCATCACGAGCTCAACGATGTCGAGCGAATCCGCGCCCAGATCTTCGATGAAGCTGGCTTCCGGGGTCAACTTCTCCGGCTCAACGCCGAGCTCCTTCTGGATGATGTCCTTGATCTTCGCTTCGTGCTCCGCCATGGGAACGGTTCCTCGTATGTGAGACTGAAATGGTGAACGAACAAAGGTAGCCCCGGACACACGTCCGAGGGAGGGTTTGCAACGTGTGAAATCCGCCGTCGTCGCCGGATGTAGCCTGCAGCGCGTTACATCGCCAATCCGCCGTCAACAACAAACACCTGTCCGGTGATGTACGAGGCGAGATCCGAGGCGAGGAAAGTGACCATGTTTGCGATATCGGCCGGTGTACCCAGCCGTTCAAGCGGGATACTGGCTGAAAGCGCCGTCTTGGCGTCAGCGGGCATCGCCGACGTCATGTCTGTATCGATGTAGCCGGGCGCAACCACATTGGCCAATACCCCGCGCGAACCGAGTTCCCGCGCCAGGGATTTGGTCAGACCGATCAGCCCCGCTTTACTGGCGGCGTAGTTGGTCTGTCCCTTGTTGCCCATGAGGCCCACCACGCTGGCCAGATTGATCACGCGTCCCTGCCGACGCTTCATCATGCCGCGACTGGCGGCCCGACAGGTTGCAAAGGCACCGCGCAGATTGGTGTTGATGACGGTATCCCAGTCATCATCCTTCACGCGCATGATCAGATTGTCGCGCGTGAGGCCGGCGTTGTTGACCAGAATATCCAGCGATCCGAAGTCGCGCTCCACCGCCTCCACCAGCGCCGAACATTGCGCAATCTCGCCCACATCGGCCGCGTAGCCACGCACGGTGACATTGTGCGCAGCCGCAATCTCGGCGGCCGCCGCTTCAGCACGCGCCTGATCGCGACCCGTGACCGCAACCGAGGCGCCGCACGATGCAAGCTGCTCCGCAATCGCGCGACCGATGCCGCGCGTGGAACCGGTAACGAGCGCAACCCGCCCGGACAGATCAATGTGCATGTGACGGATTGAGAGAGTGTCCGAGTTCCAGCAGCTTCTCAAGATCGGCCACGGTACCGCCGGTCATGGTGCGGATCTCGGGAGCAATGCGACGTGCCAGTCCGGACAACACATTGCCGGTACCCAACTCAACGTACAACGCGTCGGGAAACGCGTGCACCAGATTGCGCATGACAAGTGTCCAGTGCACCGGCGCCGTGAGTTGCTGAATAAGCAGCGGGCGTGCCGCATCGGCACGCGTGATCGCTGATCCGTCGACATTGGCAAACACCGGCACGCGCGGATCGCGCAACGTTGCGGCTTCGAGCACGGCATCAAGTCCGTCAACCGCCGGTTCCATGAGCGGAGAATGAAATGCGCCGCTCACCGGCAGCGGAAGGCAACGCTTGGCCCCCGCTTCCTTGGCCAGTTCCACGGCGCGCTCCACACCCGCACGTTCACCGGAGATGACCACCTGCTCCGGGCTGTTGTAGTTGGCCGGCACCACCAATCCCGCCTCGGCTGTGGCCTGCTTGCAAATGTCTTCGATGGACACCGACAATGTGCCCAGCACGGCGCTCATCGCACCGGGACGCGACCGGCCGGTGTCGTACATGAGCTGGCCGCGGCGACGCACGATGCGCGCTGCATCTTCGAGGTCGAGCGCGCCTGCGGTGTGGTACGCCGAAAACTCACCGAGCGAATGACCGGCGGCGGCGCGCACAAACGGCGACAATACATCGCCTACCATGGCCCACGCCGCAGCGCTGTGCGCCAGCAGCGCCGGCTGTGCGTTGTGTGTCCGGCGCAACTCATCTTCCGGACCATCGAACGCGAGCGACGAGATAGACACACCGGTCGCGCGATCAACGGTCTCAAACGCATGCCGCGCCGCCGACGATGCGTCGAACAGATCGCGCCCCATGCCCACCTTTTGCGATCCCTGACCGGGAAGCAGCAGAACAATATCCATGGACAACTCCTGAACTGAGGTGTGCCGGTGTGCGCTAGAAGCGCACTACCAGCGAACCCCATGTGAAGCCGGCTCCGAATGCAGCGAAAAGAACCAACGTGCCTTCAGGCACGAGGCCCTGCGACCGCGCGTCGGCCAGCGCAATGGGAATTGAACCGGCACTGGTATTGCCGAAGTGTTCAACGTTGCTGAAGAAGCGATCCATGGAAATGCCTGAATGCTTTGCCGTGGCTTCGATGATGCGCATGTTGGCCTGATGCGGAATGACCAGATCAACATCTGCCGGCGTGAGCTTCGCGCCATCGAGCGCGCGGTCCACTGCTTCGGCCATGGAACGCACGGCGTGTTTGAACACCTCCCGCCCTTCCATGCGCACATACTGCCGACGCTCTTCGTACACCTTGTCGCTGAACGGTTCGGCAACACCACCCGCCGGACGCCACAACAGCTCGGCCAGATTGCCGTCGCTTCGGGCGTAGCTTGAGAGAATGCCGCGCTCACGCGCCTCGCCACGCGGCAACGTGCGCGTGTGACGAATGATCGTGGCACCAGCGCCATCACCAAAGAGCACACACGTGTTTCGATCGGTCCAGTCAACGATGGTGCTGAGTACTTCCGCTCCGATCACCAGCACCGTTTCGGCCATGCCGGTGGCAATGAGTCCTTCGGCAACCTGCGCGCTGTACAACCAACCGCTGCACGCCGCGCCCAGATCAAATGCCATCGCGCGGCCCGCGCCAAGGGCGGCTTGCACTTCAACAGCCGTCGCCGGCAGCAGGTGATCCGGAGTCGCGGTGCCCAGCACAATGACATCGATTTCACCCGGCTGCACGCCCGCATCCGCCATCGCTTTCCGTGACGCGGCAACGGACAGTACGGTGAGTGTTTCGTCGGGATCCGAGACGTAGCGCTGACCGATACCGGTGCGTTCGCGAATCCAGGCGTCGTTGGTATCGAGTCCGTTCTTCGCCAGGTCGTCGTTGGTCACGGCGCGGCGCGGCACGGCGTAGCCGGTACCGGCGATGTAGGCAATCGGACGCTTCATGCAGCCGATCCGGTGGGGGCCTCGTGCGACGGCACCGATTCAGCAAGCCGACGCCGGATGTGCGCGGTCATGTCGGAGTCATACGCCCGCTGGGCCACGCGAATCGCATTCTTGATGGCTCTGGGTGAGCTCTTGCCGTGCGAGATAATGCTCACGCCGTTTACGCCGAGCAGTGGCGCACCGCCGTACTCGTCGGCATCGAGTTGATGCAACGCGCGGCGCAACGTGCCGCGATCAAGCTGCGCCTGATCTGCCACCATGCCGATCAGGGTGGGTGCCAGAGCTTCGTAGAACTTGAGCACCACATTGCCCACAAAGCCGTCGCACACAACTACGTCAATGGGACCGCGGTCGCAGATGCCGGTGGCCAGGTCACGCCCTTCCACGTTGCCGATGAAGTTCAGTCCCGACTGGAGCAGCAGCTGATGGGCTTCTTTCACCACAGCATTTCCCTTCTCCGCTTCTTCGCCAATGGACAGCAGTCCGATGGACGGCGAGGAACGTCCGAGCAGATCCTGCGCGTACGTGGCACCGATGCGCGCGAACTGCACCAGTTCCTGCGGCGAGCAATCAACGTTGGCGCCGGAATCGAGCACCAGTACCGGTTGATTGGCGGTCGGGAAAATGGTGCCGATCGCGGGGCGTGTGAGCCCTGCGTTGAGCTTGAGATGGAATGTGGACGCGGCCATTTGCGCCCCGGTATTGCCCGCAGAAATAAACGCATCGGCCAGACCATCGGCGACGCGCTTGATACCCACGACCATGGAGCTGTTGGGCCTGCTGCGCAGCGCGACCGCCGGTTTGTCGGTCATGGCGATTACATCGGGCGCCTCGACAATGATGAGTCGGTCACGCACGTGTGCCAGCGACGACAGCTCGCCGGCCAGAAGCGCCGCGATCTGTGACTCTATGACGGCGGTTGCGCCGACCAACTGCAGTTCGAGCGGGGCCGGCAACTCCGCGAGCGCCAGGAGCGCGCCCGCCACGGGGGCCTGAGGGGCGAAATCGCCCCCCATGGCATCCACGCAGATGCGCGCCAACGCTTACGCTTCCTGCGCGGCCACTCGCTGTTCACCCGCGTAGTAGCCGCACTCGAGGCACACGCGATGTGGACGCTTCATCGTGCCGCACTGCGGACACGTCTGGATCACGATTGCCGGCGCGATCTTGTGCGTGTTACGCGCGCGCTTTTTGCGCTTGGATGTGCGGCGCTTTGGGACGGCCATGGGAAAACCCTGGAAAAATGTGCGAAGAACTACGAATCAGGACGACGAATCGCGCATCGCGCGCAGTGCGTCCCATCGTGAATCAGTGGAAGCGGACGCACAGGCGCACGTTTCCACATTACGGTCAATACCACAAATCGGACACAGCCCCTGACAATCATCACGACAGGTGACAAACGCCGGAGCAGCCAACAACCACGCCTCACGAACCACCGGTCTGAGGTCTACTGCCCGCGCCCCCGCGGTGAGCGGGAACACGTCATCCTCCTCAGCCTCGTCAAGACCCGCTTCGGCAAACAGCCCGGAAACGGTATCGCTCACGCTGGTGGTCACATCTGTCAGGCAACGGCGACACGACGCGACTGCTTCACCGGAAAACTGACCCGTGAAATAGAAACGTCCCGGACCTGCGTAGGAAAGGCGTCCTTCTACATGCACCGTCGATGACGGCAACATGTCCCCTTCCTCCCAGACCGCATCGTCCTCGCCGAGATGGCCATTCACCGTCTGCGCGCCCGACTCGATCGTGCGGATATCAAAGTACAGCATAGCCCAGAAAAGTAGAGCGATCACGGGGCGAACACAAGGGCACGCTGCACTCCCGCTCGACAGCTCAACTCTCTGCCCCGACGCAAGTTACAGAAGCCCGAACGAATGCCGCTCGGGCCCACGTTCAGGCTCCGGTAACCGCCGCCGTCACTGCGCGGCTGCTGACGCTTAAATCGTGTCTGCGCCGGCGAAGAAAAACGCCGCTTCAATGGCGGCATTCTCGTCGGAATCGGAGGCGTGAATAGCGTTCCGTCCCTTCGACTCTGCGTACAGCTTGCGCACCGTACCCTCAGCCGCTTCGGCCGGATCGGTGGCACCGATCACCGTGCGAAGCGTCGCCACGGCGTCATCACGCTCCAGCAGCAGCGGCATGCAGGGGCCGCTGGACATGAACTCCACCAGCTCCCCGTAGAACGGGCGTGCAGCGTGCACCGCGTAGAAGCCTCCAGCCTGCTCCGTGCTCAGGTGCATCACGCGGGCCGCCTTCACCACGAAACCGTGCTTCTCGAGCAGCGCAATGATGAGTCCCGCTTTGCCGGCGCCGAAGGCGTCAGGCTTTACAATCGTCAGTGTATGGCGTCCGGCCATGATATCAGGATCCGATGAGTTTGCGAACGATGTCACCCCGCGTGAGAAATCCCACGAGCGTGCCGTCCCGTACAACCGGGACCCGTTCGACGTCTTTATTGAGCATCAGCGACGCCACCTCGGCGAGCGGTTGATGCGGTGAAACGCAGAGCACGCGTCGCGACATGACATCGCGAACCGTGCGCCGCGCGGCGCCAATGGGCGAGCTGTTGGGCTGTCCACCGGCACGGGGAAGGTAATGACTCAACAGGTGACGCAGCAGCTCCCGTTCACTCAAGAGACCAATAACCCGGTTTTCCTGATCGACCACCGGAAGCGCCCCTACCCCGGCACGCCGCATATCGAGCACCGCCGATCGCAGGGGGGCGTCGGCCGAAATCGATCGCGGATTGTGCGTCATTACGTCGCGCACGGTGATCTGCGGCTCCACGATCACCTCGTGCCACTCGGGCGCCGACAGCAGCGCCTCGGCCGTGGCGGCACCTTCGAATGAGGTGACGGCGCCCGGTCGGGAAAGCAACTGTCCAAGCGCCCCCACCATTTGCAAATGCCGAGCGGCGTCCTGTCGCGGCGCCACCACAAGGGCGACAAACCGCGCGCACTGCTGATCCTCACCGTCGCCCAGCTCACGGCACACCGGCCGGCTCGCAATCCCTACTGCCAGCGCCAACGACGAGACCGCGTCCGTGCGATAATGCAGCACGAAGCCGCGGCCCCGGTATCCCACGACATCTTCCGGACGCGCCTCCTCGAGACGTTCGCGGAGGCGATCCGGATCAACCACTGCCCCGTCGGCCTGCAACGCGTCCACCAGTGCGAAACCGGCATCGGCGAGGGTCGTAGCCGCGAGCGGCACAAGGCAGCGCGCGGGCGACAGCATATCCGTTAAGTGGATAGGCACAGGACGAAGGCAGTGGCTGAGTACACGCTGTGATGCCAGCCGTTACGCGAGGCGAGCGCCGATCAGGTCAACGAAATCAACCGGACGCTGTGCGACACCCATACCCGCGGCCTTGAACGCATCGATCTTTTCGGCCGCCGTTCCCGACGAACCTGAGATGATCGCGCCTGCATGACCCATGCGACGGCCCGGCGGTGCGGTCTGACCGGCGATGAAGCCAACCACCGGCTTCTTCATGTGATCCTTGATGAACTGTGCGGCTTCCTGTTCATCGGTGCCACCGATTTCGCCCATCATGGCAATAGCCTTGGTGTGCGGATCGGCTTCGAATGCGGCCAGGCAATCAATGAAGTTGGTGCCGTTGATCGGATCGCCACCAATGCCCACGCACGAGCTCTGGCCAATGCCGGCGCGTGTAAGCTGATGCACGATTTCGTATGTGAGTGTGCCGGAGCGACTCACGATACCAACATTGCCCGGCGTGCAAATACGTCCCGGAATAATGCCGACCTTGCTCTGACCGGGCGTGATGAGACCCGGGCAGTTGGGTCCGAGCAAACGTGCGCCGTGCTCTTTCACGAACGGATACACGCGCGTCATGTCGAGCACGGGTACGCCTTCAGTGATGCAGACAATGAGCTTGATGCCGGCGGCTGCAGCTTCCATGATCGCATCAGCGGCAAATGGAGGCGGCACATAGATCACCGATGTATTGGCGCCGGTGGCTTCGACGGCAGCGTGCATGGTGTCGAAAATCGGCACGCTGTCATCAAACTTCTGTCCACCCTTCCCCGGAGTCACGCCACCAACAACCTTGGTGCCGTACTCCATCATCTGGCGGGTGTGGAACGAGCCGTCACGGCCCGTAATGCCCTGCACGATCAGCGTAGTGCTGTTGTCAATGAAGATACTCATCAGGCGGCTTCTCCCTTGGCCAACTTCACCGCGCGCTGCACGGCTTCGTCCATGTCTGACGAGGCGGAGAACCCGTTCTCCGTCAAAATCTTCATTGCGATTTCCTCGTTTGTACCGGTGAGCCGGATGACGATCGGTACCTTGAGCGGATTCTGCTTGGTGGCGGTCACGATTCCGTTCGCGACATCATCGGTGCGCGTGATGCCACCGAAGATGTTAAACAGAATGCATTTCACGTTTTCATCGGCGGTGATGATGCGCAGTGCATTCACCACTTTTTCCGGATTCGACGAGCCGCCGATGTCGAGGAAGTTGGCGGGATCTCCACCGTAAAACTTCACAAGGTCCATCGTCGCCATGGCCAGACCTGCACCGTTTACAATGCAACCCACATCGCCATCAAGCTTGATGAACGTGAGGTTGGCATTGCGTGCATCCACTTCACTCGGTGCCTCGCTCGACTCGTCGCGCAACGCGGCAATGTCGGGGCGGCGATCAAGTTCGTTGTCATCAATCACCATCTTGCCGTCAACGGCAATCAGCTCATTGGTGGGCGTGACAACCAGCGGATTGATTTCGGCGAGCGAACAACCGGCGTTGGTGAACGCGGTGTAGAGCTGCTGCATGATCTTGGCAGCAGAGCGCGCAAGCTTGGCGTCGGAGTACAGAAAGAAGCCCATGCGCAGCGCTTCAAACGACATCAGGCCGTAGCGTGGATCAACCGGCAGATAGAGAATCTTTTCCGGCGTGGTAGCGGCCACTTCTTCAATGTCGATACCACCGGCGGCGCTCACCATGAACACGGCCTTCTTCGTGGCACGATCCACGATGATGCCCACATAGGCTTCCGACGCAATGTCGGCTGCTTCGGTGACCAGCACCTTCTCAACGGTGAGCCCTTTGATATCCATGCCGAGAATGGCTTCCGCCTTCTCGCGTGCATCGGCCGGCGTCTTGCAGAACTTCACGCCGCCCGCTTTGCCGCGGCCACCTGCGTGCACCTGCGCCTTCACCATCACGGCCACACCATATTCCTTGGCAATAGCCTCAGCCTCGTCGGCCGTACGAGCGATTTTGCCTGGCGGAATCGGCACGCCGGCCGCTCGCATCAGCTCTTTCGCCTGATATTCATGTAAATCCACGCGTTCTCCAATGTCGGGGGTGTCAACCAGCTTTCAATGCTACGCAGCCACGTATGATCGGGGCAAGCCAAATCCTCGTGTGCTCATGGTCTTCGGCCCAGCACGCGGCCGAGACTGTCAAAGGTTGCGCCAAAGCGCACCAAATCACTTTCACGCAATGCCGCGCGCATCGCGTCGTACAACCGTCGCGCTTCCAACTCCCGTCCGGCAGCGGAACGATCCGCTGCGTCGCGCATGTCACGCTCGCCCGGAGCGCCCGGCAGGATGTCGTTCAGATTCGCACCAGCCCACAGCAGCGAATCGGTGGCGACCCCGAGCGCTGTGAGATGCAGACCGCCGGCGTCGTTCGTGTACGCCGGACGCACCAGTAACGGCCGACCATTGCGCACCAGCACGCGCACCGTGCCCAGCATAACCGGCCCGTCTGATTCACGGCGTTCAGCAGCGGCCATCGTGTCCAGCTCACTCCCCAGCTGCTGCGTGAGCACCGACCAGCGAGGGAGCGGCTCCGACAGCGGACGCCAGCGCGTTTCGCGCGTGCGCCCACCAGTGGCCTCCACCACGCCCACCAGCTGATCGGCCTGGTTGACCAGCGGCAGGGACCAGCTGATTGTGGCGCGCGCGAGCCCGGTGCCGGCAACCGGAAAAGGCACTGCTCCGGGTACCGAGTCGGGCAAAAAGTTGGCTGTACTGCCGGTACGGCGTGACCCTACCCGCGTGAACGCCTGCGCCTGTGCCAGTGCACCATCAGTGGGAATCGGCAACTGATCGCGCACGGCGATCGGCAGATCCGTGTCGCGAATGAGCAGTCCGCTCAGTCGCTTGAGCGCCGTGCGTGCGATAGGATCCTGATCGGCGGCGGCAATAAAGCGCACGCGCCCGGTTTCCGCATCAACAATCGCAGTGGCCGCGTGACGGAAGTAACTGCGCGCCTCTCCCGCGAGAAACGTGCGCACCGTGAGTGGATAAAAATCCGACGCGCTGTATAGATCGAGCACCCACAGCAGCAGTCCGTTGTGCACCACCGGCGTGATCGCATCGCCCTGTGCAAGCACCGGCGCAAGCCGACGTACCCGTTCACGCACATCGCGATGCAGCACCACCGCGCGCGGTTGTTCGTCGAGCGCCTCGCCCAGCAGTGACGCATCGCGTGTTGCCCAGGCGTGGGCCAGGCGTGCACCAAATCCATCAAGGTCGGCCGCGGCAATGCGACGGTCGCCAAACGGACTGACGGCGGATTGTGCGTCGGTCGCTTCTCCGACGGCATCGAATGTGACCGTGACTGTTTGCGGCGTATAAACGATGCGATGTTCGGTGAATCCCGGCGCAACCAGCGGTTCGGCAAGTGTCGCGGCACCCAAACCGGGGTGTCGCGCCAGCACGGGTGCGCCATTCATATCGCGCACAGTGCCTGGCACCACACGTACGTCCCACAACGGTGTTGGCGTATTGCTCCGGGTGACCAGAACGGCTTGTGCACCATCGGGCCCGGACTGCCACACCGGCGGCAACACAGCGGAGAGCGGCGCGTCAGCAGCACCGCGCACCTGCTCCAGTACCGCTGCGTCCCACCACACCACGTCGCGCACGGCCGAAAGAATGCTGCGGTCGGACTCCATGTCGGCGCCGACGCCGGTGCTTCCGAACTCCGCACTGCTGGCGCTTGAATCACGATCACGGTCACCGTCGGTCACGGTGAACTGCATGCCTTCCACGTTGTACGCGCGTCGTGTGAACAGCGCACGTGTGGCTTCGTAATCACGATCACGTGTGGCCGCTGCACCAAAGTAGGCTCCGCTGGCAGCGACACCCGGCGCGACCTGGCGCAACAACAGCGCGCTCACAATCACCAGCGTGACCGTGACGAACGCGGCCCGGATCTGACCCAGCCAGCCTGCCCGCAGCACGATCAGCGCCGCGGCGAAGGTACCCACCGCCAGCAGCAGATCGATGCGCGACGTAAAGCGATGGTCTACGCGCGTAAACAGTCCGTCAAATCCACTGCCCCACTGCAGCAGCTCGTACGCATCCAGACGGTAACTCCATGCCAGCAGCACCAGAACGAGCGAACCAAGCGCGGTCAGATGTCGTCGCACGTGAGGTGCGGCCACAAGCTGTCGTGACTCCATGCGCAAGTGCCGCGTGATGGCGTACAACACCGTGGTCATCGCCGTGACAACCACAATCGTGACCAGCGACCAGGTGTAGAGCGCCATTTCAAACGGCAGCCAGTACACGTAAAATCCGAGATCGCGCTGAAAATATCCTTCGTATTCGGCGAAGCGCTCGCCCCGCCACGCCATGGACAACACGGTCCAGTCGTCGAGCGTGATCGTAAGCAACGCACCGATCACTGCGGCGGCCAGCAGGGTAACGGGGAGCAAACGCCTCGCGGGAATGACCTCGGTCAGCTCCAGATTGCCAACGCTTGTTGGCATGATGATGGAGTGAATCGCGTGACGCACCGCCCACAGGTTGGCAAACACAAAACCACTGCCGAGCACCCACGCTCCGCCTTTGAGCGCCACAATGGAGAGGACTTTTTCGCGCCATACTCCACTCGCGCCCAGCGCAGCGTACCACCCCTGATCGACAATCAGTGCACTGAGTGCACGTCCCACGAGCAATAACACAGCGGCTGCAAAAACAGCCGCAATGATCCCGAGACGTGAACGCATCACGGCGCGCGCATCAGCAACGGTTCACACACACGCTCAGTGCGCGCTGGGCGTGGGATCCACACCGCGCTCGCGCAACCAGTTTTCAAAAATGCTGCGGATCTCGGCCAGCCTCGGCTCGGTGCGCGCCTCGAAACGCATCACCAGTACCGGCTGTGTGTTGGACGCGCGAATCAGCCCCCACCCGTCACCAAACAGCACCCGCACGCCATCCACGTCGTTCACATTGTATCGCGCGCGGAAATGCGCGACTGCATCGTGCACAATGTCGAACTTGATATTGTCTTCGGTGTCGACGCGGATTTCAGGCGTTGAGACAAACTCCGGAACGTCGGAGAGCAACTCATCGACCGTCTGTCCGCTGTCGTCAAGAATGCGAAGCAGTCTGGCCGCCGCGTACAGGGCATCGTCGTGACCGTAAAAGCCCTCTTCGAAAAACATGTGTCCCGACATTTCACCCGCCACCGGTGCCTTCGTCTCCTTCATCTTTTCCTTGATGAGTGAGTGGCCCGTTTTCCACATTACGGGCACACCGCCGGCCGCTTCCACGGCATCGGATAACGCCTGCGAACACTTCACATCAAAGATGATGGACTGCCCCTTCCCCGTGCGCGCGAGGACATCGCGAGCGTACAGGATGAGCAGATGATCACCCCAGATAATGCGTCCGCTCGCGTTCACCATGCCGATGCGATCGCCATCGCCATCAAAGGCCACACCCAGCTCGCTTCCCGTTGCGCGCACCGCCTCGATGCAATCCTCAAGATTTTCGGGGACGGTTGGATCGGGATGGTGATTGGGAAATGTGCCATCACTTTCGGTAAACAGCCCGGTCGCTTCAACACCAAGCCGCTCGAACAGCTGCGGCGCGACCAGCGCGGCCGCCCCATTGCCACAGTCGTACACGACGCGAATCTTTCGCGCGAGCGGTCCGATCCGGGCGACAATATCGTCCACGTAGCGATCGATGACGGCCGCATATCGCACACTGCCGGTGGCGCTTGATGCACCGCGCGGCGCGGTGGCCAACCGGTACAGCTCCTGAATGCCTTCACCGTGCAGCGATGAGGTGCCCACGCAGATCTTGAACCCGTTGTACTCCGGCGGATTGTGTGAACCGGTAATCTGAATGCCGGCGTCGACCGCCTCATGATGCAGTGACCAATACATGAGCGGCGTGGGTACGACTCCGATATCCACGACATCACGTCCGGTGGCCACGATGCCTCGCACCAACGCATCGCGCAGCGAGTCGCCGCTCGGCCGGTTGTCGCGACCCACTGCGATCGCGCCGTGGATGCCGCGCTGCGTTAACAGTGCCGAAAACCCGAAGCCAATGGCCTCCGCGACTTCATCAGTGAGATCGCGCCCCACTACGCCGCGCACATCGTACTGCCGGAAGATTGAAGAGCTGAAGGCCATGCGGTTACTGCTCCGGTAACGTCGATTGTGAACGCGAAGCGGCAGTGGCCGCGGGCTGTGGTGCAGCGACGGTCCGCAGCGGTGACGCACCAAGTGCTCCGGCGGCGGCGAGTCTTGACGCCGGTGTCGGATACACACCCAGCACCAGCAACGCCACAACGCTCACCACCATCACCACACCCGAAAAGATCGGTGTAGGCACGGGCATCATGGCATTGCTCGACCGCGGCTGATTGAACATCGAAGCAATGGCGGTGAGGTAATAACCCGCCGATACCACGCTCGCCAGCACCAGTACGACAACGAGCACATTGAGCGGCGTACTTGAGGACAGCGCAGCCTGGAGCACGTACCACTTGGCAAAAAACCCGGCGCCGCCGGCAATCGGAAAGCCAAGGAACGCCAACAGACACACCGCCAGCACGACAGCCAGCCCGGGGCGCACATGCCAGAGTCCTGCCAGATCGCCAATGGTGGTGGCCGACTCGCGTCCTTCGGAGACAATGCCGAGCACGGCAAACGTACCAAGCGTGGCCAGCGTGTACACGAGCAGATAGAACACCATCGCGGCGGCGGCGTCGGCGGAGTACGCCAGCACTGCCACCATGAGATAGCCCGCGTGCGCAATGCTCGAATACGCCAGCATACGCTTGAGATTGCTTTGCGCCAGTGCAACAATGTTTCCGACCACCATCGTCGCGGCGGCGAGCCACCACAGCACCGGATGCCATGTGTCAATGGCCGGTCCCAGCGCTTCTGTCATGATGCGCAGCAGCAATGCGAAGGCCGCCGTTTTCACGCACGCGGCCATAAACGCGGTCACCGGCGCCGGTGCACCGTCGTACACATCGGGTGTCCACAAATGAAACGGAACCGCCGCCACCTTGAAGGCAAGCCCGGTGAGCAACAGCGCCACGCCAACGAGATACAACGGACCGACAGCGGTTGCACCAATGCTTGCCAGGCGCGTATCGCCGGCCGCTCCATACAGCAGCGCAATACCGTACAACATGAAGCCCGACGAAAATGCGCCCAGCAAAAAATACTTGAGTGATGCTTCGGCGCTGCGTGCACTGCTGCGATTGGAGCCGGCCAGCACGTACACCGCAATGGACATGAGTTCAAACCCGATGAACAGGAACATCAGGTCGCGGGCCGCCGTGAGCAGCATCATGCCGCACAGCGCCAGCAACATGAGTACCGGCACCTCCGCCTGATACGCGCGCGTGCGCGCCTGTTCAGTGTCGAGCAATGCCAGTGTGCCCGCCGTTCCCAGCAACAGCACCAGATCCACCGCGTAGCGAAAGCCATCACCGGCCAACCGGCCGTCGCTGGTACCACCGTCACCGCGCAGCCAGGCGAGAATCACAGCGCCGGCCGTTACCGCCACAATACCAAGGGCAAAACGCGTGGTGAGGCGGGTAGGCGACGAATGTTCGCCCCCCCACGCACTCACCAGCAGCAAAATCAACGTGCCGACAACCAGCGTGATCTCCGGCATCAACGCGTGGATCAGCTCTCCGGGCAACGCGAAATCAGTCATTGGCATTCGCTCCCGTATTCACCGCGGTAGCTGCCTGCGCGTAGTCGAGCGACGTGCCGCGCACCCGCTCCACAAGAGCACTTGAGGCCAGCTCCATGCGGCGCAGCAGTGGCTGCGGTGCCACGCCCAGCCAGATCATGGCGACTGCAAACACTCCCATCACCGCCAGCTGTCGACCACGTAAATCACGCATCTCACCGTTGGCTTTCACGTCGAGGCCGGAAAAGAGCAATCGCTGAACCGCACGCAGCGCGTACACCGAAGCGAACACCACACCGGTTGTGGCGAAAATGGCCAGCAACGGCTCAGTGCGATACGTACCAAGCAGCACCAGGAACTCACCAACAAACCCGTTGGTACCCGGCAGGCCGATCGTACTGAGCATGGACAGTGTGAGCATCACCGCGAACAACGGTACCACACGTGCCAGGCCACCAAACGCATCAAGTCGATCCGTGCCACTGCGTTCCTTCAGGAAACCGGCCAGCAGGAACAGCGCACTGGTCGTGATGCCGTGATTGACCATGATCATTACTGCACCTTCAACGCTCTGCTGCGTAAGCGCAAAGCAGCCCAGCATGATGAAACCCAGATGGCTGATGCTGGCGTACGACAGCACCTTGCGCAGATCGGGCTGCACAATGGCCACGAGCGCACCCCAGACAATCGCAATCACCGACAGCACGAGTACCACACTGCGCACGGTTTCGTGCATGACCGCCGCCGGAAAGAGCGGCATGGCAAAGCGCAGCAACGCGTACGTACCGACTTTCAGTCCCAGCACCACCGCGCCGATAACCGGTGCCTCAAATTGCGCGTCGGGCAACCACGTGTGAAACGGGACCAACGCACTCTTGATCGCGAACGCGAGGAAAAACGCGGCAAACAACCACAACTGCGTATTGAGCGACAAGGAGAGTTGCAGCAGATCGTCGAGGTGAAACGTCGTGCTGCCGCCCATCACATACAGCGCGGCTATGGCCGCCAGCATGAGCAGCGAACCGAACATCGTAAGCATCACGTACTTGATGGCTGCCCGGGTTCGCCCCGCAGTGCCCCAGATGCCGATGATGAAGTACATGGGGATCAGCATCAACTCCCACGCCAGATAAAACAGCAACAGGTCGAGCGACACGAAGACGCCGACCAGTCCGCTGGTGAGCGCCAACAGCAGGGCGCCGTAGGTAGCCATGCGGGACGTCACCTGCTGCCACGTCGCCAGCAATGCCAACGGCATGAGCAGGGTGGTGAGCACCAGCATGGGCAGTGAAATTCCGTCAACACCCATGCTGAGCCGTGCGCCCAGATCCGGCAGCCACGTCAGGTCGGTACGCATTTGCCATCCCGGTGCCGTGGCATCGAACAACAGCCACGCGCACACACCGAGCACAGCCTCCACAACCAGCACACCCAAGGTGAGAACGCGCGCATCGGGACCACCACGCGAGAGCGCATCGGTGGGCATCGACTCCGCCGTTGTGGGCGCATTGCGCTCCTGGCCGAGCAATCGCACGATGACCGCACCAATCAGCGGCCACAGCAACAACGCCGGCAAAATCCACTGGTCCATTCCCATGGCCACTAACGAAGTTCGCATATCAGGTAAGTGTGAACGCGGCCAGGACTGCCAGCACACCGAGTGCAATCACCCACGCATACCGGCCAACGTCTCCACTGCCAAGCGCATCGTGCGCCTGACCGGCCATGCGCGAAATCAGATTGCCGCCCGAAACAAACGCACGATCGAGCCGCTGATCGAGCCCCTGCCAGAGCACATTGTTGGAGAATGCGGCAATAGGGCGTACCACGGTGCGATCAAGACCGCTGTCAACGCGGTATGCATCGGACAGCAGCGCGGACAGTCCGTGCTCGGGCGCAGCGTTGTCCTTGTTGGGGGTCGGGCCACGAAAGCGAACAAACGCAATGGCAATGCCGATCAGCGCAATCGCGACTGCCAGGCCAATCAGCACCAGTTCAGTGCCATGGCTGAGGTGTGCGCCGCCGCCCAGCAGGAGCGTGGCGCTGCCGGTTACGGGTTCCAGCCAGTCGGAGAGCAAATGCGCTGGTCCGAGTGGAATCAGCTCCGGCAAGTTCAACCAGCCGCCAGCGATCGTGAGCAGTGCCAGCACCAGCATGGGGCCGGTCATGATGCGGGGTGCTTCGTGCAACCCTTGAGCCGCCTTCGCTCCGGTACGATTCTCGCCGCTGAACGCCAGCAACATCATGCGTGTCATGTAAATCGCGGTCAGCAGCGCGGTTACAATGCCCAGTCCGTAAATGAGATACAGCAGTGCGCTGCCCGGAATGCCGAACACGCTTGCCGACGCAAGCGGTGATCCCTGGGCGCGTGCAAACACAGCGGCCAGGATTTCGTCTTTGGAAAAGAAACCGGCCAGCGGCGGCACACCGGCAATGGCCAGCGTCGCAATCCACATGGTGAGCGATGTGACCGGCAGGAAACGTCGCAGCCCGCCCATATTGCGCAGGTCCTGTGCGTCCTGGCCGTGCTCGTGCGAGTGATGATACGCCGCGTGCATGGCGTGAATCACTGCACCGGCGCCAAGGAACAACAGCGCTTTGAAGAACGCGTGTGTGACCAGGTGGAAGACACCCGCCGCATACGCACCTGTGCCCACCGCAATGAACATGTAGCCCAGCTGCGATACCGTGGAGTAGGCGAGCACCTTCTTGATATCCCACTGACGCAGCGCGACCGTGGCCGCGAAGAGCGCGGTGAGCGCGCCAATAAGCGCGATAAAGAGCGATACGTCAGGCGCACCGGCAAACACCGGCGCCGCGCGCGCCACCAGATACACACCTGCCGTTACCATGGTCGCTGCGTGAATCAGGGCCGACACCGGTGTCGGGCCGGCCATGGCATCGGGCAACCAGATATAGAGCGGCAGCTGCGCACTTTTGCCTGCGCATCCGAGAAAGAGAAACAGCGCCACGGCGGTAAACACACCGGGTGCCGCCGTGGCCATTCCCGCATGCGCCGAGACGTAGTCGAGCGCGCCCGTTGTGCTGAACAGCAGAAACATGGCGACAAGAAAACCAAAGTCACCGATGCGATTGACAATGAACGCCTTCTTGCCGGCGTCCGCGTTGGCGGTTTCGCTGAACCAGAAGCCGATCAGCAGATACGACGCCAACCCCACACCTTCCCAACCCACAAACATCACCGCGTAGCTCGATCCCAATACCAGCACGAGCATCGCAGCAACGAACAGGTTCAAATAGGCGAAGTAGCGACTGTAGCCTTCATCGGCGGACATGTAACCCACCGAAAACAGGTGAATGAGAAAACCCACTCCTGTGATCACGAGCGTCATCAGCATCGACAGTTGGTCAAGCTGAATGCCCCAGTCAATCACCAGCGCACCCACCGGCATCCACGACGCGTACGTGCGGATGAAAGGATCGGTGAGACCGCTCACTCCCTGCATGGCAAAAAACGTGGCCAACGCCAGTGCAAAGGCGAGCAACATCACACCGGGTCCCACAAGCGTGGTAATCCACTTGGTGGCGGCCTGTCGGGAAACCGCACTCTCTTCACGCGTCGCCAGATTTCCCTGCGCACCGCTACCCGGCGAGAGACGCGGCCACAGCACAAGTGAACCGTTCACTATCGCGCCCAACAACGGCAGCAGCGGCAACAGCCACACCCACTCGGCCACTGTTCCGTTGAGCGGATGCGCCACTTCACTCTGCAGGTTGGCGGCCACGCCGGCTGCGGCGTGCATTATGAACGCCGCCATCATCGCCGCAGGAGTTTGAGGTTTTGCAGGTCCAGCGCCCCGAAGTGTCGGAACACCGAAATCACAATGGCCAGCCCGACTGCCGCCTCGGCGGCAGCGATGGTCATTACGATGATCACGAACACGTGGCCACCCACGCCGTGCAGCTTGGCGAAGGCGACAAACGACAGGTTCACGGCGTTGAGCATGAGCTCCACACACATGAAGAGAATGATGGCGTTGCGGCGGGTGAGCACACCCACCACTCCAATGGCAAAGAGAATTGCCGACACGATCAGCGCGTCACCAATCATCATGTGACCGCCTTTTTGCGGGCCAGCAATACGGCGCCGACAATCGCAACAAGCAGCAGCACAGACGTGAGCTCAAACGCCAGCAGGTAATCGGTGAACAGCGACTCAGCCACCGGCAACACCACATTGTCACTGGGGGGCGCCAGCTCCACCACGGGCAGCACCTCACGACGCACTGCCAGCAGGTTTGCGAAGAGCGCAATGCCCACCAGCCCCGCTCCAATGCGTGCGCCAACCTCGCGCAGGTCGGGGAGCTGGTCAGGTCGTCCCAGATTCAGCAGCATCACCACGAATACAAACACCACCATGATGGCACCGGCGTACACGAGCACCTGAACGGCTGCAACAAACGGCGCATCGAGCATGACATACAGTCCGCTCAACGCAAACATCACGTTTACCAGCCAGAGCGCGGCCGACACCGGACTCTTCCGCGTCACAAACAACAACGCGGCGCCAATGGCCATGAGCGCGAAAAGGTAAAACTGAAATTTATAAAAAGGCGTCATTCGCCTGAGGGGTCGGCAGGATCCCAGAGCTCACTCACCGGATGCATTTGCGCCGTGAGTCGCTCCAGATCGTACACGAACGCTTCCCGCGAGAACTCGGCGTTCTCGTAGTGACGTCCAAGATGGATGGCTTCTTCAGGACAGACTTCCTGACAGTAGCCGCAGAAAATGCAACGGAACTCGTCAATCTCGAAGATGAGCGGATAACGGTTGCCCTCTTCGTCTTCGCCCGGCACAAGCTTGATGCAGTTGGCCGGACACACCGTGGGACAGAGTCCACACGCAACACACTTGGCCTTGCCCGTTTCCGTGGTGAGCATGCGATGCGTGCCGCGCCAACGGGGCGACAGATCCCAGCGCTCCTCGGGATACTGCATGGTGACCTTGTGCGGATCGATCATGTGCTTGAAGGTGGTGGCCAATCCGCTGAGAGTTGAGCGGATGTAGCTGACCTCTTCAATCGGTCGATCAAGAACCTTTACGCGAATTGTCATTGACTGTCTCCAGGCCGACCAGCCGCAGCGGCTAACTCCGCCTCAGCCAACACAGCATCTACATCGTCTTCATTGGGTTGGCGCGCTGCCGCAACGGCACGCACACGCGCACTCGGCACGCCCATGGCAAACGATGCCGGCGCGGCCGAGCGGGCGCGCAAGCGCGCCAGCTCACGCTGACCAAGTCGCGCACTCGCCGGGCTGAGCAACTTGCCCTTGTCGCCCCACCACAGCAGCACCGCGCCCAGCGCCAGGTTCAACACCAGCAGGCTGAGGCTGAACGGCACGCCCCGTGAAATGCCGATGTAGTCGAGGGCCAGCGTCGCGGTGGCAATCACCATGATGTAGCCCAGCGCCAACGGCAGCATGATGCCCCAGCCCAACGTCATGAGTTGATCGTAACGGAAGCGCGGAAGAGTCCAGCGCACCCACATGAACAGAAACAGGAACATGCCGGTCTTGGTGGCAAACATGGCCAGCGTGGCCAGCGTCTTCACCACCGTGTGCGGACCTTCATTGTCCCACGATGTGAACGGGATATCCCATCCACCGAAATACAACGCGGCCATGAGACCGCTCATCGTGGCCATGTTCGCGTACTCGGCGATAAAAAACAGCGAGAACTTCATGCCGCTGTATTCCGTGTGGTAACCCGCGACAAGCTCAGCTTCAGCTTCGGGCAGGTCAAAAGGCAGGCGGTTTGTTTCGGCGAACGCGGCGACAAGAAAAATGAACCACGCAATCGTGAGCGACAGCACATTCCACCCCATGCTCGCCTGCTGATCAATGATCGCATTGAGCGACACATTGCCGGCCAGCAGCAGAATCGGGATCGTGCTCAAGCCCAGCGCGATTTCATACGAAATCATCTGTGCACTGGAGCGCAACGATCCCAGCAACGCGTACTTGTTGTTGGAGCTCCATCCGGCCAGCACCATGCCGTACACACCAAGCGAGGAAATCGCGAGCATGAACAGATAGCCAACCGGCAGCGATGCCACCGACATGCTGATCAATCCCCACGGTGTAGGCAGCGGCGTGGCCAGCGGCAACACAGCCCACGTGAGCATTGCGGGAATGAACGCCAACATGGGCGCCACGATGAACAGCCATTTGTCTGCATCCGCCGGACGAACCTCTTCCTTCATGAGATTCTTGATGCCATCGGCCACAGGCTGCAGAATGCCGAAGGGGCCCGCGCGATTGGGGCCGCGGCGATCCTGAATCCACGCTGACACTTTGCGCTCGGCCAACGTAAGCAGTGCGACGCCCAGCATATACAGGGTGAACACGACCAGCAGTTTGATAACGCTGGCCACCGCGAATGTGTAGATGGATTCCGGCGCGACCTGACTGTCCTGCCTGGGGAACCACGCAGCGAAATCAATCGCCAGTGGCGGCAACAGGGTGTGCAGGCTCATGCGTGTATCGCCTCAACCGTCAGCCCGCGCGCTTCGGCGTCGAGTACCGGCAGCCCGCGCAATGCGAGGCGGGCGTACGACAATCCGTTGTACGACTCGTGCGCCGCCGCCAACGCGTCGAACACGGCAGCCGACGTGTAGAAGCCATCCGAAGCGCCAAGGCGTTCCGTGAGGTCGCCCAATACAAACCAGCTCGGTCGCGCCAATCCCGGTGCCGTACGCGCCTGCAGAAACCGCTGCACCCGTCCACGGAGATTCGTGAAGGTGCCTTCTTCCTCGGTATGATTGGTGATCGGCAACGCGACGTCCACGCGGGCAGCAATTGCGTCGGGCAACGTGGTACCCACATGCACGAGCCGTGCACCCGCCGCGAGCAGTTGCTGCACGGCATCGGGAATGTCGCCTTCAAGCAAGTCGTCGAGCACCAGCACCGCACTGTCGGCGCCGATCTGTAGCGGCTTCCGCTGCTCGGCGAGATCGGTGTAGCCGAGCAGACGGGCGCCTGTTCCGTTGGCCGCACGTTCCGCGCGCAGTGACAGGTCGGGCACGCCGGCCAATGGCGCTTCGCCGCCGCGCTCAACACGGAAGACTCCCTGGCCGCCATGCTTTGCGATGATACGCTCAGCAAGGAAGAGCGCTTCATTGCTGGCATTCGGCGACGCCAGCACGGTCACTTCACGGTTGCCAAGTGCGGCGGCGGCCGCGTCCAGCGCGTCTTCCCAATCCACTTCGCGCAAGGCACCCTGCACCCGCACCATCGGCTGGTCGAGCCGGTCGCGACGATTCATCCAGCGATAGTTGAGACGTCCCGTTTCGCACAGGTAAAAATGATTGACTTCCGTGTTGGAGCGCGGCTTGAGCCGGACCACGGTATTGTCGCGCGTTTCGACGGTGACGTTGCACCCCTGCGAACATCCGGTGCACACGGTAGCGCTGCGATCGAGCTCCCAGGCGCGCGCCTTGTTGAGAAAATCCTTGCTCAACAAAGCACCGACCGGACAGAGGTCCACGACGTTGCCCGCCCACTCGTGTGTGAGATCGTGTCCTTCGGCTTTGCCGATGTACGCACGGTCGCCACGTTCGGACACATTGAGCACCGGCTCTTCCGCAACATCGCCCATAAAGCGCACACAACGCGTGCACAGAATGCAGCGGTTGGGCACGTACATCACATCACCGCCGAAATCCTCAACCGGATTAAAGCGCTTGGGCTCTTCGTAGCGCGACGTGGCGCGCCCTTCCTGAAAGGTGTAGTCCTGCAACTCGCACTCGCCCGACTGATCACACACGGGACAGTCAAGCGGATGATTGATGAGCAGGAACTCAAGTACGCCCTTGCGCGCCTCGCGCGCCTTCTCGGTGTGCACATGCACCACCTGGCCGTCCATCACGGAGGTGGCGCACGCCGGCGTCAACTTGGGGAACTTCTCTACGTCAACCAGGCACATACGGCACACTCCGGCCACCGGCAGCCCGGGGTGATAACAGTAGTGCGGAATAAGCACGCCCACCGTCTTGGCCGCTTCAATGAGGTTGGTGCCTTCGGGTACAACCGTAGTGCGTCCTTCAATGGTGACGCTTACCATTTTCACTTCACGCGGCTCGCTCATGCTGCCGCCGTACGGTTGGAGGTCAGCAGCACCGGCACCACGCCGCGGCTGTGATCAGGTCCGAGTTTGGCTTCAAA